>NZ_JBHTBJ010000004.1:0-329001 GCF_042664765.1 Paractinoplanes rhizophilus
GCGGCGCGGCGGGGTGGCGCGGTGCGGTGCGGCGGCGCGGCGCGGTGGCGGCGTGGCGCGGTGCGGTGCGGTGGCGCGGTGCGGCGCGGTGGTGCGGCCCGGTGGCAGCGTGGCGCGATGCGATGCGGTGCGGTGGCGCGGTGCGGGGCGGTGGCGCGGTCCGGTGGCGCGGTGCGGTGCGGGGCAGGTGCCGGGGGCGGCGGAGCGAAGTGGTGGCGCGGACGGCGGGAGGCGCATCCCCGTACCCGAATGAAGGTTTGGGCTTCTGATCGTTATTTGTCGCCATATGATCGGCGAATGCACGTCCGTATGGGGGTTCTGGCGGCGCTGTGCCTGATGCTGCTCGGAGCCTGCGCCACGCCCGGCGGTGTGGATGGCGATCTCACCAACGGGTGGGCGGCGATGGGGCCGGCCCGCGGGTTCGAGCCGACGGCCGGGACCTGTCACTCGTCGAATTTCAGTGCGGTGGGCGCGCGCAGCACCTACGAGGAGATCGACTGCGGGCTGCGGCATCGCACGGAGACGGCTTATGTCGGCACCTACGCGGCGCCGGCGGCGGATGCCGACGAACCGCCCGTCGACGGGTCGGCGGGGGCCAAGGCCGCCTATCGGACCTGCGATGAGAAGACGACCACCTACCTGGGCGGGGCGTGGCGCACGGCGCGGGTCTGGATCGGCGTCACCCATCCGACCAAGGCGGCCTGGGGTGGCGGGGCGCGCTGGTTTCGGTGCGAGGTGCTCGAGCTCAGCTCGGTCGAGGACGACGGCGCGCTGGTGCAGCGGGTCGGCACCCTGCGGAACGCGCTCGCGGACGGCTCCTCCGGGCTGCTGCTGAGCTGCTATGCGGTGGCGATGGACAGCTCAGGGGCGATCGCGAGCATGCCGGGCGTCGCCTGCTCGGCCCGGCACAACGCCGAGTTCGTCGGGATCTGGTACGCCAAGGATCTCGCCTACCCCCGGGACGACAAGGCGTGGCGGGCCTTCCACGACGGGTGCCGCTCGCTGGTCGCGGCCTACGTCGCGGTCCCGGACGACAAAGACCTTCAATACCGTACGGGTGTGATCTCGCTGCCCGGCAACGACGACGTCTGGCAGTTGGGCGACTACGGCGTGCGTTGCTACCTCTGGCTGGACGGGACCGACCTGACCGCGACGCTCAAGGGCCGGGGGGGCAAGAGCCTGCCCATCCAATACCGGTAAAGCTCACCTCGAGAACAAGTAACGCCCACCACTGAGAGGCCGCCCGGGCGTGACTCGCGGCGCGTCGGCGGAGTCTACTGAGCAGATGTCAATTCTGGCCGATCTTCCGGGCCTGCCGCGCCGGCTCGCCGCCGCCGTTCCGGGCTGGAGCGAGACCACCGATGTGCTGGTCGTGGGCTCCGGCGTCGCGGGGCTGACCGCCGCGCTGCACCTGCGCGAGCAGGGCCTGCACGTCACGGTGGTCACCAAGGTGAACATCGACGACGGCTCCACCCGATGGGCGCAGGGCGGGATCGCCGCCGTGCTCGACCCGCTCGACACCCCGGCCGCGCACGCCAACGACACCGAGATCGCCGGGGTCGGGCTCTGCGACCCGGCCGCGGTGCGCGTGCTGGTCCAGGAGGGGCCGGCCCGGGTACGCGAGCTGATGCGGATCGGCGCCGAGTTCGACCGGCACCCGGACGGCACGCTGATGCTGACCCGCGAGGGTGGCCACCGCGCCCATCGGATCGTGCACGCCGGCGGCGACGCGACCGGCGCCGAGGTGCAGCGGGCCCTGCACGAGGCGGTCCGCCGCGACCCCTGGATCCGGCTGGTCGAGCACGCGCTCGTGCTCGACCTGCTGCGCAGCGCCGACGGGCGGGCCTGCGGGCTCACCCTGCACGTGCTCGGCGAGGGCGCCGAGGACGGCGTGGGCGCGATCCTGGCCCGCGCGGTGGTGCTGGCCACCGGCGGGATGGGCCAGATCTATTCGTCGACCACGAATCCGTCGGTCTCCACCGGCGACGGCGTCGCGCTCGCCATGCGGGCCGGCGCGACCGTCACCGACGTCGAGTTCGTGCAGTTCCACCCCACCTCGTTCATGAGCGCCGCGGTCACCTCGGTGCAGCGGCCGCTGATCTCCGAGGCGCTGCGCGGCGAGGGCGCCCACCTGGTCGACGAGGCCGGCAAGCGGTTCATGGTCGGCCAGCACGAGCTCGCCGAGCTGGCTCCGCGCGACGTGGTGGCCAAGGGCATCCACCGGGTGCTGCTCGCCACCGGCGCCGACCACGTCTACCTGGACGCCCGCCACCTGGGCGCCGAGTTCCTCGAGCACCGCTTCCCGACGATCGTGGCGTCCACCCGGGCGGCCGGCGTCGACCCGGCCACCGACCTGATCCCGGTGGCCCCGGCCGCGCATTACGCCTCCGGCGGGGTCCGCACCGACCTGAACGGCCGCACCACGATCCCGGGCCTGTACGCGTGCGGCGAGGTCGCCTGCACCGGCGTGCACGGCGCCAACCGGCTGGCCAGCAACTCGCTGCTGGAGGGCCTGGTCTTCGCCCAGCGGATCGCCGCCGACATCGCCCGTGACCTGCCGCCGCAGGCCGATCCCGCGGATGCGGAGGACGGGCCGGCGTGGGTGGCCGACCCGGCGATCCGGGGCGAGGTGCAGCGCGCCATGACGCGGGGCGCGGGCGTGCTGCGCTCGGCCGCGTCGCTGGCCGGGGCGGCGACGGAGCTGACCCGCCTGGCCGGGCGGCGCACCACCCCGCGCAACGCGGCGTGGGAGGCGACGAACCTGCTGACGGTGGCCGGCGCGCTGGTGGCGTCGGCGAGCACCCGCCGCGAGACCCGGGGCTGCCATTGGCGGGAGGACCACCCGGTGGCCGAGGACGAGTGGCGCGGTCACCTGCTCAACGGCTTGTCCGGCACGGGCGGGCTGACCCAGATCTTCGAGGAGATGCCGTGAGTCTTGATCTCGATGAGGTTCGCCGCATCGTCTATACCGCGCTCGGCGAGGACCTGGGCGACCCGCCGCGCGACGTGACCAGCGAGGCCACCATCCCGGCCGAGCAGGTGGACACCGCCGAGCTGGTGGCGCGGGCGGACGGCGTGGTGGCCGGCCTGCCGGTGGCGCTGGAGGTCTTCGCCGCCACCTCCGGCGGCACGGCGACCTTCGAGCTCCGGGTGGCGGAAGGCGATCGGGTACGCCGGGGCGACGTGCTCGCCGTGGTCACCGGCCCGACCCGGGCGCTGCTGACAGCCGAGCGCACCGCGCTGAACCTGCTGTGCCGGATGTCCGGGGTGGCCACGCACACCCGCCAGTGGGCCGACGCCCTCGCGGACACCAAGGTCACCGTGCTGGACACCCGTAAGACCACTCCGGGCCTGCGCCATCTGGAGAAATACGCGGTCCGGACCGGCGGCGGCACCAACAAGCGGATGGGCCTCTACGACGTCGCCATGATCAAGGACAACCACAAGCTGGCGGCGGGCAGCATCACCGCCGCCTATCGGCTGGTGCGGGCGAAGTTCCCGGACGTGCCGGTGCAGGTCGAGGTGACCACGCCGGCCGAGGCGCGGGAGGTGGTCGAGGCGGGCGCGGACTTCCTGCTCTGCGACAACATGTCGCCGGCCGTGCTTACCGAGGTGGTGGCGGCGGTCGGCGACCGGGCCCAGCTGGAGGCGACCGGCAACCTCACGCTGGCGAGCGTCGAGGCGTACGCGGCGACGGGCGTCGACTACCTCTCGGTGGGTGGGCTGACGCACTCGTCGCCGATCCTGGACATCGCGATGGATCTACGGGCGCGCTGACCCAGGGAGGGCGATCCGGGTACGGCCTGCGACCATGGAACCCAGCCTGCGCCGACGCCGGCCGAAAAGGCGGGGACGGTCGCTGTTGCGGTTGTCGGAGTCGCTTCCTCGTACGATATGAGGCCCTTGATGCTGCTTTGTATTGACATCGGCAATACGAATACCGTTCTCGCCACGTTCGACGGCGACAAGCTGGTGCACAACTGGCGGGTCAAGACCGACGCCCGCAACACCGCCGACGAGCTCGGGCTGATGTTCCGCGGCCTGCTCGCCGGCGACACCGTGGAGATCACCGGGGTGGCCGCCTGCTCGACCGTGCCGGCCGCCCTGCGCAGCCTGCGCACGATGCTCGGCCGCTACTACGGCGACCTGCCCAACGTGATCGTCGAGCCGGGTGTGAAGACCGGGGTGCAGCTGGCCATCGACAACCCCAAGGAGGTCGGCGCCGACCGGGTGGTCAACACGCTCGCCGCGCACGCCCTCTACGGCGGACCGTCGATCGTGGTCGACTTCGGCACCACCACCAACTTCGATGTGATCAGCGCGAAAGGCGAGTTCCTGGGCGGGGCGTTCGCGCCGGGCATCGAGATCTCGTTCGACGCGCTCGCCGCCCGGGCCGCCCAGCTGCGCAAGGTCGAGCCGGCCCAGCCCCGCTCGGTGATCGGCAAGAACACCGTCGAGTGCCTGCAATCGGGCATGTACTACGGCTTCGCCGGCCAGGTCGACCGCATCGTCGAGCGGATGATCGAGGAGATCGGGCCGGTCAAGGCCGTGATCGCCACCGGCGGGCTGGCCGGGCTGGTGAAGGACGAGTGCCGCACGCTGACCGCGCACGAGCCGATGATCACGCTCATCGGGCTGCGGATGGTATATGAGCGGAACCTCTGAGAGCCGCTGAGTACGCTTTATTTTTCCTTCCCCGTTTCACAGAGAGTCGTGCCGTGACCGAGCAGAATGTGCCGCCCACCGACGCCACCGAGGATCTTCCGGAGCAGATGAAGGTTCGCCGGGCGAAGCGCGAGCGGTTCCTCGCCGAGGGCGTCCCGCCGTACCCGGTCAACCTGCCCCGCACCGCGACCCTGAAGGAGATCCGCGAGAAGTACGCGGAGCTGCCGACCGACACCGCCAGCGGCGACACCGTCTCGATCACCGGCCGGGTGATCTTCATCCGCAACGGCGGCAAGCTCTGCTTCGCCACCCTGCGCGACGGCGACGGCACCGAGCTGCAGGCCATGCTGTCGCTCGACAAGGTGGGCGAGAAGGCCCTGACCGACTGGAAGCACCTGATCGACCTGGGCGACCTGGTCGGCGTCACCGGCGAGGTGATCACCAGCCGGCGGGGCGAGCTGTCCGTGCTCGCCGACTCGTGGGCGATCAGCGCCAAGGCGCTGCGCCCGCTGCCGGTGGCCCACAAGCCGCTCTCCGAGGAGACGCGGATCCGTCAGCGGTACGTCGACCTGATCGTGCGCCCGCAGGCGCGCGAGGTGATCCGTGCCCGGGCCACCGTGGTGCGGAGCCTGCGCGACTCGCTGTTCCGGCGCAATTTCATCGAGGTCGAAACGCCAATGTTGCAGTTGCAGCACGGCGGCGCGGCGGCCCGCCCGTTTGTGACGCACAGCAACGCGCTCGATACGGATCTCTATCTGCGGATCGCGCCGGAACTGTTTTTGAAGCGGGCCGTGGTCGGCGGCATCGAGCGGGTCTTCGAGATCAACCGGAACTTCCGCAATGAGGGTATGGACTCGAGCCACTCGCCCGAGTTCGCGATGCTCGAGGCGTACCAGGCGTACGCCGACTACAACGTCATGCAGCAGCAGGCTCAGGAGTGGATTCAGGAAGCCGCGTTCGCGATCAGTGGATCACACATCGTGACGCACTACGACGGCAGCGAGTGGGACTTCGGCGGTCAGTGGCCGGCGGTGACGCTGTTCGGTTCGCTCTCCGAGGCGCTCGGCGAAGAAGTCACGGTGATGACCGATCGGGCGCAACTCGAGCGGTACGCGGAAAAGCATGACCTTTCCGTCGACCCGAAGTGGGGCAACGGCAAGCTCGCCGAGGAGCTGTTCGAGCACCTGGTCGCGCACCAGCTGCGGCGGCCCACATTTGTACGGGATTATCCGGAAGAGACCGCCCCGTTGACCCGCGCCCACCGGGAAACTCCGGGCCTCACCGAGAAGTGGGACCTGTACGTCAACGGTTTCGAGCTGGCGACCGCGTATTCCGAGTTGGTGGACCCGGTGGTGCAGCGCGAACGGCTCGTCGCGCAGTCGCTGCTGGCGGCCGGCGGCGATCCCGAGGCCATGCGGCTGGACGAGGATTTCCTGCGCGCCATGGAGTACGGAATGCCGCCGACCGGCGGGATGGGAATGGGAATCGACCGGCTGTTGATGGCGCTGACCGGCCTCGGCATTCGGGAAACGATCCTGTTCCCGTTGGTCCGGCCCGAGTGAGCCTTTTTGAACGTGGCCGGGGCCTCCTTCCCGCCACCGATCAACGGCCCGGCGGTCTCCGGCCCGTCGCCAGCTTGAAAAAGGTTCACCAATATTCGACCCGCCATTGACGGATACTGCCGCCCTGGCGTTATTGTCTTGACCGTTGCGGGAGAACCTGCGTTCGGGAGGATAGCGGCGCGTGGCCAAGCAGATCATTCACAAACTGGTCGATGACCTCGACGGCGGTGACGCCGAGGAGACCGTCAAGTTCGCGCTCGACGGCATTCAGTACGAGATCGACCTCTCGGAGAAGAACGCCGCTAAATTGCGGGACGTGTTCGCCCCCTACGTGGGGGCCGGGTCGAAGGTGGCCCGCGGCGGTGTGGTCGTGGGGGGCCGGGCCGCACGTGGCCGCGGAGGGGCTACCGCCGACCGCGAGCAGAACAAGGCGATCCGGGAGTGGGCGAAGAAGAACGGCAAGGACATCTCCGACCGGGGTCGCATCCCCCAGGAGATCGTCGACGAGTTCCACTCGAAGGGCCCGGGCAGAGCCTGAGCTGGCTGGCTGCGCTTCGCTCCGCATCGCGGTCGGGGGTGGCAGGGGTGTGAGCAGGGGGCCGTTGCGCTGTGCGCGGCGGCCCTCAGCTTTTTACGCGGTCGGTGCGTAAGGTCCGTAGAGTTATCCACAGGTGTGGACGAAGTTGTCCACAGCCTGTGGATGCACGTCCGACGGCGATTTCGCTGTCCGCGTACTCATTCGGGTGGGGGAACAGCCGCTGAGCGTGCGAAGTTGGCTAAATCAACGTTGCGGTCGGTCTCGCCGGGCCACGAGGGCCCAGCAGAACCGCCGGGCGGCGATAGAGTTACTGCACGGGCATCACCGATGCCCGTGCGCTGGCCCCGCCAGCTGTTGAGACAGGCTCAGCATTGGCGCACGGCACGTGAGGAGCACGAGGGCATGTTCGAGCGGTTCACCGACCGAGCGCGACGGGTTGTCGTCCTGGCCCAAGAAGAGGCCCGGATGCTCAACCACAACTACATCGGGACCGAGCACATCCTGCTCGGCCTGATCCACGAGGGCGAGGGTGTCGCCGCCAAGGCTCTCGAGAGCCTTGGCATCTCGTTGGAGGGCGTCCGGCAACAGGTCGAAGAGATCATCGGCCAGGGCCAGCAGGCGCCGAGCGGGCACATCCCGTTCACGCCGCGGGCCAAAAAGGTGCTGGAGCTTTCGCTGCGCGAAGCTTTGCAGCTGGGCCACAACTACATCGGCACGGAGCACATCCTGCTCGGGCTGATCCGTGAGGGCGAGGGCGTCGCCGCCCAGGTGCTGGTCAAGCTCGGCGCCGACCTCAACCGGGTTCGCCAGCAGGTCATCCAGCTGCTCTCGGGCTACCAGGGCAAGGAGCCGGCCGCGGCCGGCGCCGCGGCGGGCGAGGCCGCGCCGTCCACGTCGCTGGTGCTCGACCAGTTCGGACGCAACCTGACGCAGGCCGCCCGCGAGGGCAAGCTCGACCCGGTCATCGGCCGGGAAAAGGAAATCGAGCGGGTCATGCAGGTGCTCTCGCGCCGCACCAAGAACAACCCGGTGCTCATCGGTGAGCCCGGTGTCGGCAAGACCGCCGTCGTCGAGGGTCTGGCTCAGTCCATCATCAAGGGCGAGGTGCCCGAGACGCTCAAGGACAAGCAGCTGTACACGCTCGACCTGGGCGCGCTGGTCGCCGGTTCCCGCTACCGCGGTGACTTCGAGGAGCGCCTCAAGAAGGTGCTCAAGGAGATCCGCACCCGCGGCGACATCATCCTGTTCATCGACGAGATCCACACCCTGGTGGGTGCGGGCGCGGCCGAGGGCGCGATCGACGCGGCCAGCATCCTCAAGCCGATGCTTGCCCGTGGCGAGCTGCAGACCATCGGCGCGACCACGCTTGACGAGTACCGCAAGCACCTGGAGAAGGACGCCGCTCTCGAGCGCCGCTTCCAGCCGATCCAGGTCGGCGAGCCGTCGCTGGCACACACCATCGAGATCCTCAAGGGCCTCCGCGACCGGTACGAGGCGCACCACCGGATCAGCATCACCGACGCCGCCCTGGTGGCCGCGGCGACGCTGGCCGACCGGTACATCTCGGACCGCTTCCTGCCGGACAAGGCGATCGACCTGATCGACGAGGCCGGCGCCCGGATGCGCATCCGCCGGATGACCGCGCCGCCGGACCTGCGCGACTTCGACGAGCGCATCGCCCAGGTGCGTCGCGACAAGGAGTCCGCGATCGACGCGCAGGACTTCGAGCGCGCCGCCCAGCTGCGCGACAAGGAGAAGCAGCTGCTCGGCCAGAAGGCCCAGCGGGAGAAGGAGTGGAAGGCCGGCGACCTCGACGTCGTGTCCGAGGTCGACGACGAGCAGATCGCCGAGGTCCTCGGCAACTGGACCGGCATCCCGGTGTACAAGCTCACCGAGGAGGAGACGACCCGTCTGCTCCGCATGGAGGACGAGCTGCACAAGCGGGTCATCGGCCAGGAGGACGCGGTCAAGGCCGTCTCCAAGGCGATCCGCCGCACCCGGGCCGGTCTGAAGGACCCGAAGCGCCCGTCCGGCTCGTTCATCTTCGCCGGCCCGTCCGGCGTCGGTAAGACCGAGCTCTCCAAGGCGCTGGCCGAGTTCCTCTTCGGCTCCGAGGACGCCCTGATCCAGCTGGACATGTCCGAGTTCCACGACCGGTACACGGTGTCCCGCCTCGTCGGTGCCCCTCCCGGCTACGTCGGTTACGACGAGGGCGGCCAGCTGACCGAGAAGGTGCGCCGCAAGCCGTTCTCCGTGGTCCTCTTCGACGAGATCGAGAAGGCCCACCCGGACGTCTTCAACACGCTCCTGCAGATCCTTGAGGACGGCCGCCTGACCGACGGTCAGGGCCGGATCGTGGACTTCAAGAACACGGTCATCATCCTCACCACCAACCTCGGCACCCGCGACGTGGCCAAGGCGGTCTCCCTGGGCTTCCAGGCCTCGGAGGACACCGAGAGCAACTACGACCGGATGAAGATCAAGGTCAACGACGAGCTGAAGCAGCACTTCCGCCCGGAGTTCCTGAACCGTATCGATGACACCATCGTGTTCCACCAGCTCCGCCAGGACGAGATCCTGCAGATCGTCGACATCTTCGTCGCGCGGATCGAGGCTCAGCTCCGCAACAAGGACATGGGCCTCGAGCTGACCGACAACGCGAAGAAGTACCTGGCGAACAAGGGGTTCGACCCGGTGCTGGGCGCGCGGCCGCTGCGCCGCACGATCCAGCGCGACCTGGAGGACTCGCTGTCCGAGCAGATCCTCTTCAACGAGCTGCGCCCCGGCCAGATCGTGCTGGTGGACTGCGAGGGCGACCCGGCTCTCATCGAGAAGTCGAAGCTGACCTTCCGCGGCGCCGACCGGGGTGTCCAGGTTCCGGACGCGGTGCCGGCCGACCTGGGCGCCGCTTCCACCGAGGAGTAAAGGGTTCGATCACGAAAACGGCCCGGCCGCGGTGAACGCGGCCGGGCCGTTTCGTTGTCAGCTCAGCCGGAACGTCGTCGGCTCGGGCGCGACCGTGATCGTGCCGTGGCCGGCGTGCAGGTAGCCGCCGCCCTCCGCCTCGATCGTGACGCCATGCCGGTTCCAGCTCCGGCGGAAGGCCGTGGGGGTCGGATCCAGCCGCACCGCCGGGCCGTCGATGCGGACATGAAGGTCGGGACGGTCGACCGATCGGATCACCTCGGTCCCGCCGTCGTGCGCCTCGAAGCGGAACTGCGTCGCCGCGAGATCCCGCGGCGCTCGCGCGATCACGAGCACGCCGGCGTCGTCGTGCCGCACGAAGTCGTGGCGGCCGGGGGAGAGCCGGACGATCGGGCCGCCGTCGCCCACCGGCACCCCGAACAGCGGCGTCCCGTCCGGGTGCCAGTACAGCTTCTGCACCCGGGCGTGCCGGTTCGGGTCGTAG
Source organism: Paractinoplanes rhizophilus (assembly GCF_042664765.1). Taxonomy (NCBI): domain Bacteria; kingdom Bacillati; phylum Actinomycetota; class Actinomycetes; order Micromonosporales; family Micromonosporaceae; genus Paractinoplanes; species Paractinoplanes rhizophilus. The sequence continues at coordinate 10,175 of NZ_JBHTBJ010000004.1, forward strand.
AGCGGGTCGCCGGTGATGTCCCGGTAGTCGCGGGCGTGGAAGACCAGCACGTCGGTCACCCCGTCCTCGGCCACCGTGAACGAGTTGTGCCCCGGGCCGTAGCGGGCGGTCTCCGGAGACGTCACGAAGATCGGGTCGGCGGTCTTCACCCACGAGTCCCGGTCCAGCAGGTCGGCGTTCGCGGACGCGGTGAGCAGCCCCATGCAGTAGCGGGCGTCGGTGGCGCTGGCCGAGAAGGTCAGGAACACCCGGCCGTTGCGGACCAGCACCGCCGGGCCCTCGTTGACCCGGTAGCCCTGGATCTCCCAGCTCCGGGTGGGCGTGGTGATCCGGGTCGGCTTCGTCGCCAGCGACCACGGCGTGGCCATCCGGGCGATGTACAGGCTGGTGTTGACGGCGATCTCCGGCTCGCTCTGCGCCCACACCAGGTAGCGGCGCCCGCGGTGGGCGAACGTCGTCGAGTCCAGCGTGAAGCCGTCCCATTCGGTCAGCAACTGACCGCGCAGGGTCCAGCCGGCCGGGTCGAGCGGGTCGGCCAGCGGCGACTCCAGGATGTACGTGCGGATCCGGAACACGTCGTCGGAGTCGCCGGCCGCGAAGTACACGTACCAGCGGCCGTCGATGCGGTGCAGCTCGGGCGCCCAGATGTGGCCGGCCATCTGGCCGCTCGCCGGGCGCCGCCAGATCACCGTCTCCGGCGCCGAGGTCAGCCCGGCCAGCGTCGGCGCACCGCGCAGCGCGATCCGGTCGTACTCGGGAACCGACCCGGTGAAGTAGTACATCCCGGCCGTGCGCGGCGTGATGAAGGGGTCGGCCCGCTGGCTGACCAGCGGCTGAACGGTCGGGACACCGTAGATCTGCCGGTGTTGACCAGACAGCCTCCCGGGAACCGCACGAACCCCGGGTGCAGCGCCGCGATCTTCTCCGCAAGATCTTTTCTAAGACCGTGATTTTTGTACGTCCGGCGCGGGGTCAACGAGACCATGTCCAGCCGGGACGAACCATCCGTTCCGACCGTGAGCCGGCCGGCGTCGCTGGTGGCCGTCGCCCGCATCGAGCCGGTGTACTTCGCCCAGGTGTCCGACGTGACTTTCGTACGGAGCGGTGCGACCAGCGCGGTTCCGTCGGCGGCGTGCAGGCTCACGGTCAGCGTCGCGCCCCGATCCGCGCGGGCCCACACCGAGAAGTCGTAGATCTCCCCGGATTTCGTGGCGATTCCGCCGTATCCGGTGTTGGTCAGCTCGGCGGCGCCGGTCGTCCGCAGATACGTGCGGTTGCGCTCGTTGAGCCGCGCGTCGTCGTCCACAGTGGCGGCCGTGCCGGTCGCGGTCCAGCCGTGAGTCCGGTGTAGGAGCTGTTGTCGACCGGCAGGAACTCGAAGGAGCGGTTGCGGACCAGCTCGGCGTAGAGGCCGCCGTCGGCCGCGAAGTTGATGTCCTCGAAGAACACGCCGTACATCTGGTCGCCGATCGCGGCGGCCCGCTGCCGCGGATGCAGCGTGATCGTGTAGTCGGGCTCGGCCGCGGCGGCGGCCGGCGGCGCCACCGCGAGCGGCAGCGTTACCAGCGCCGCCGCCGCGCCGACGAGTCGGTTCCGAAGTCGGGGCATGACGGGGTCCCTCCCGAGATGTCCTTGTGCACGGCAACATCGTTTACTCGGCGCCGACCACCCGAGGTGCCCGCGCCATCGGTATGACTGCCTGCTGAAGGCGGCCTCAAGTGCTCGGAACTCCTTGACGTCCATCTATGTGAACGTTCACCCTAGCCGTACCACCCCGGTAATGTCAGCGGCGAGAGGGAGTTCGATGTCGTTTCGTAGGAAAGCGCTTGCCAGCATGGTTGCCCTGGTGACCGCCGGTGCCGTAGCCGTCGGCGTAGGCCGGGCCGACGCGGCCACCTATCCCAACCCGGGCACCGTCACCGGAAGCATCAACGTGCACGACCCGGGCATCGTGAAGAAGCCCGAGGGCACGTACCTGATCGCCCACACCGGCGACAACATCACGCTCAAGACCTCGACCGACCGCACGGCCTTCCGCGAGGCCGGCCAGGCCTTCCCCGGCGGCGCGTCCTGGACCACGTCCTACACCGCCGGCAGCAGGAACCTCTGGGCGCCCGACATCTCCTACCACAACGGCAAATACTTCATGTATTACTCGGCGTCCACGTTCGGTTCCAACCACTCCGCGATCTTCCTGGCCACCAGCACCAGCGGCGCGTCCGGAAGCTGGAGCAACCAGGGCCTGGTGATCGAGTCGAGGACCAGCGACAACTTCAACGCCATCGACCCGAACCTCTTCGTGGACCCATCCGGCCGCTGGTGGCTCAGCTTCGGCTCGTTCTGGTCGGGGATCAAGCAGGTGCAGCTCAACGCGACCACCGGCAAGCGGCTCGACGGCACCATCCGCTCCCTGGCCGGCCGCGGCGGCGGCGCCATCGAGGCGCCGTTCCTGTTCCGCCACGGTTCGTACTACTACCTGTTCGTCTCGTTCGACCTCTGCTGCCGCGGCGCCGGAAGCACCTACCGCATCATGGTCGGCCGCTCCACCAGCCCCACCGGCCCGTTCGTGGACAAGAACGGCATCGCCATGACCAGCGGCGGCGGCTCGGAGATCCTGGCCGGCCACGGCAGCATCCACGGCCCCGGCGGCCAATCGGTCTTCACCGACGTCGACGCCGACGTGCTCGTCTACCACTACTACGCGGACAACGGCGCCGCCCGCCTGGGCATCAACCTGCTGGCCTACGACTCCGCGGGCTGGCCGTACGTGTACTGAGCGCCGCTTGTGGACGGCCGAGGTTTCTTGTCATACCCGGATGCTCTGATCGTCCCCACCCCACCGGGTGGGGGCGGTCCGTGGCGCGTCGCCGGCCAGCACGAAATTTTCCGCGCCCAGCGGCTCGACCAGGCCGTCCTCGACCAGGCCGGCCAACGCCCGGGCCCGCTGCACATCGTCCGGCCACACCACGTCGAGCCGCTGCCGGGGCACCGGTCCGTGAGCGTGCCGCAGCACCTCCAGCAGCAGCCCTCGCACCTGCCGATCGGTCCCGGCATACCGCTGCGGCTTGCGGCTGGGCCCCTCCGGCAGCTTCTCGCCGGTGGCCCGCCAGGCGCAGGCCGTCTCGAACGGGCACACGGTGCAGCGCGGCGCCCGGGCCGTGCAGACGATCGCCCCGATCTCCATGAACGCGATGCTGGCCCGGGCGGCCAGCGCCTCGTCGGCGGGCAGCAGGTCCTCCACCGCCACGAGATCGGCCGCGGTCGTGCTCGCCCCGGCGTCCGGCTTGCCCTCGACGGCCCGGCTGACGACCCGCCGCACGTTGGTGTCGACCACCGGGTGCCGCTGCCCGTACGCGAAAGTCGCCACCGCCCGGCCCGTGTACGTCCCCACCCCCGGCAGCGCCAACAGCTGCTCCAGGTCGTCCGGGACCCGCCCGCCGTGCCTCTCCACGATCGCCACCGCGCACGCGTGCAGCCGCATCGCCCGTCGCGGATATCCCAGCCGGCCCCACATCCGGATCGCCTCGGACGGCGGCTCGGCGGCGAGGTCGGCGGGCGTGGGCCAGCGTGTCATCCAAGATCGCCACGCGGGCTCGACCCGGACCACCGGAGTCTGCTGCAGCATCACCTCACTGACCAGCACCCCCCAGGCGGTGGTCGTCGGCTCGCGCCAGGGCAGATCACGAGCGTTCCGGTCGAACCAGGCGATGGCATCATCCGCGAAAGTCATGGCAGGACTTACTGTAGGCGGGTGCAAGAGCTAGCCATCACCGTCATCGGCCCGGACCGTACGGGCATCGTCGCCGACGTGGCCGAGGCGCTCGCCGGCGTCGGCGCCAACCTCACCGATTCGACGATGACCCGCCTGCGCGGCCACTTCGCCATGACCCTGATCTGCACCGGCCCGAGCGCCGAGGCCGCCGCGGCCTCGTTGCGGCCGCTGGCCGGGGTGACCACGTCGGTGCGCCCGGTCGAGGCCGAGACGAACCCGGCCGACCGGGGCGAGCCGTGGGTGGTGAGCGTGCACGGCGCCGACCGGCTCGGCATCGTCGCCGCGGTGACCCGGGTGGTGGCGGCCGAGGGCGGCAACATCACCGACCTGAGCACCCGGCTGGTCGGCACGCTGTACGTGCTGATCGCCGAGGTCGACCTGCCCGCGGGGAAGGCCGATCAGCTCGCCGAGCGGCTCGCGGTGGCCGGCGCCGAGCTGGGCATCGACGTGACGCTTCGCCAGGCCGACACGGAGATTCTGTGAAGTCTCCGGATCTGCCCGAGGGCCGGGTCCTCCCGGTCGTCACCGCACCCGCCGCCGTGCTGAGCGCGGCCGGCGAGGAGGTCGACCCCACCGAGCCCTCGATCGTGCAACTCGCCGCCGATCTGATCGCGACGATGAAGGTGTCGCCCGGCTGCGTCGGCCTGGCCGCGCCTCAGGTGGGCGTGGGCGTCCAGGTCTTCGCCGTGGACGTGGTCGGGCATCCCAAGGCGGCCACCACCCACGGCACCTTCGTCCTCTGCAACGCGAAGATCGTCGAGGCCAGCCGGTGGAAGGCGGGGCGGGAGGGTTGCATGTCGGTTCCCGACCTCACCGGGGACGTGAAGCGCGCCGGCCGCGTCGTCGTCGAGGCCGTCGTCCCGGGCACCGGCGAGCCGGTCACCATCACCACCGACGCGTTCGAGGCGCGCGCCCTGCAACACGAGATCGACCACTGCGCCGGCCGGCTCTTCCTCGATCGGGTGGCCGGGGCGCACGCCATCTATCAGCGAAAGGTCTATCTCTAACGGTTGGTAAGGCGAGTCGGTGTCGCGTACCCGGCGCGTCGCGACCGCTGCCGGGGGTGTCCGGGTTTACCGTGGCCCCATCATGAGAGCGACGGTTGGTCCCCTTCCACCCGCCGTCTACTGGCGGCGTCGTGCGGTCGTGCTTGGAGCTGTCCTGCTCGGCATCATCGTGCTGTTCGTTTCCTGCTCCGGCGGCGACAAGGACGACCAGCACGGCAAGGGTGCGTCGTCGCCGCAATCGCAGCTGCCCACCCCGGCGCCGGGCGATTCGGCGTCACCGTCCACCGAGCCGTCGTTCCTCGACGGCGTGCCCGGCGGCAATCAGCCGTCGCTGCCGGCCCTCGGCGATCTGGAATCGCCGACGGCGGGAGACGACGACGGCGGGGCGCCGGCCACCACCCCCACGACGGCCGCTCCCGGGCAGAACACCAACGTCACGGCGGCCGCCGACGGCTCCTGCGCCGACAACGAGATGTCGGTCGCGCCCAGCGTGGCCACCACGAGCATGAAGCGCGGGGCGTCGCTCCAGATCACGCTCACCGTGAAGAACGTCAGCACCAGGTCGTGCAGCCGCGACGTCGGCGCCGGGCCGCAGGAGCTCTATCTCGACCAGGGCGCCCGCAAGTACTGGTCGTCCGACACGTGCAGCACCAACAAGGGCAGCGACGTGCGGCAGTTCGCGCCGGGGGAGGGCCGCCCGTACAAGGTGACCTGGAACGGCCGGCAGTCCAGCAGCTGCGCCGGGAACCAGGCGTCCGGCCCGAACCCGCCGCCGGGACAGTACGAGCTGCGCGCCCGGCTGGGGACGATCGTGAGCCAGCCCGTCGTCATCACCATCGCTGCCTGAGTGGTCGCCGCGCTCGAGCTGTACCTCGACGTCGACGCCACCCGGCGGATCCGCACGCTGTGGGGAGCGCTGGAGGCGGAGGGCATCCCGTCCATGGCGTCGCTCATGGAGTCGCGCCATCGGCCGCACGTTTCCCTCGCGGCGGCCCGGCGGCTCGCGCCCGACGCCGTCGCCGAAGCGCTGACCGGGTTTGCGGTGGGCCGCGGCTTGACGCTCGACCTGGATTTCGCCGGGCAGTTCGTGGGGCGGGTGCTCTGGCTCGGCGCGGTACCCACGGCCGAGCTGTTGGAGCACCATCGCGAGGTGCATGCGCGGCTCGTCCAGGCCGGCATCGAGGTGTGGGATCTCTACCAGCCGGGCCGGTGGGTGCCGCACTGCACCATCTCGCTGCGGGTGCCCAACCCGATGATGGGCGCGGCCGTCCGGCGGTGCCTGGAATTCCTGCCGATCCGGGCCACGGTGGTGGGCGCAGCGGTCACCGACCACGCGAACGACATCTCGCTGGCGCTCTGAGACGTGCCACCGGCCCTCGATTGGCCGTTTCCCGGCGGTCCGGCTGCCGCGAGAGTGTCGGTGGTGAGCGACTACCGGCTGAGCGAAGACCCCACCGACCTCGACATGGACAGCGTCGTGCGCTGGATCAGCCTCGACGCGTACTGGGCGAAGGGCCGCACCCGTGAGGTGATCGAGCGCTCGTTCGCCAACTCGTTCCCGGTCGGGATCTACGCCGCCGACGGGCAGCAGGCGGCGGTGGCACGGATCGTCTCCGACCGCGCGACCTTCACCTGGCTGTGCGATGTCTACGTCGACCCGGCCCACCGTGGCCGTGGCCTCGGCACCATGCTCGCCACCTGGGCCGTCGACTGGGCCGAGCGCCACGGCATCAAGCGGATCACGCTGGCGACGCTGGACGCCCACGGCGTGTACGCGAAGGTCGGCTTCGTGCCGATCGCCCACCCGGAGCGGTGGATGGAGATCGACAAACGGCCCGCGTTCGGTTAGGCACCGGGCCTGCCGGGCACGAGGGCGCGGGCTGACCGCCGTCAAACCCTAGACGTAACGCTCCAGAATGGACGCCTCCGCCAGGCGGGACAAACCCTCGCGGACGCCGCGGGCGCGCGCGTCGCCGACGCCGTCGACCGCCTGCAGATCCTCCACTGTGGCGCCCAGCAGGCGCTGGAGGCTGCCGAAGTGGTCGACCAGTCGGTCGACGATGGGCTGGGGCAGGCGCGGCACCTTGGCCAGCAGGCGGAAGCCGCGTGGGGAGACCGCGGCGTCGAGAGCGTCGGAGGCGCCCGGATAGCCGATCGCCTTGGCCACGGCCACCAGGTCGATCATCTCGGTGGCGGAGAGCAGGTCGAGCTCGACCAGCGCCTCGTCGAGCGTGCGGGCCTTGCGGCCGGTCGGCAGGTAGTCGCGGATCACCAGGGTGCGGTCGGCATCGACGCCGGCCATCAGCTCGTCGAGCTGCAGGGCCAGCAGGCGCCCGTCGGTGCCCAGCTCGACCACGTACCCGGAGATCTCGTCGGCGATGCGGCGGACCATCTCGAGGCGCTGGACCACGGCCACGGCGTCGCGGACGGTGACCAGGTCTTCGATCTCGAGGGCCGACAGGGTGCCGGAGACCTCGTCGAGGCGCAGCTTGTATCGCTCGAGGGTGGCCAGCGCCTGGTTGGCCCGGGAGAGGATGGCCGCCGAGTCGTCGAGGACGTGCCGCTGACCATTCACATACAGCCCGATGATGCGCATCGACTGGCTCACCGAGATGACCGGGAAGCCGCTCTGCTTGGCCACCCGCTCGGCGGTGCGGTGGCGGGTGCCGGACTCCTCGGACGGGATGCTCGGGTCGGGCATCAGGTGGACGGCGGCCCGGACGATGCGGGTGCCGTCGCTGGAGAGGACCACGGCGCCGTCCATCTTGCACAGCTCGCGCAGGCGGGTGGCGGAGAACTCGACATCGAGCGGGAAGCCGCCGGTGCAGATGCTCTCGACGACCGGATCATGGCCGAGGACGATCAGCGCGCCGGTGCGGCCGCGGAGGATGCGCTCCAGACCGTCGCGCAGGGCGGTGCCGGGGGCCATCAGGGCCAGATTGGCGCGCAGCGGGTCGGCGCTCACGCCGCCGCCCGCGAGACCCGCGGTTGACGTTGTCGCTGCGGCGCGCGCCGAACCGTTGACCCCGGGCCGTGGCGTCGGGGTGGTGGCGGCGGGCTTGGAACCATCGCGGTCGAGCGGCACCTGTACATTCTACGGACTGTCATCCAGGCTGCCGACCCGTGGTGCGATGAATGCTCCGTAGCGTGATGAAACATCACGCTGGGTCACCGGCTGCCGTGCTCGGCCGAGGCCCGGGCGGCGGTCTGCAATGCGGAGCGTAGGTCGGCGACCTCGGTGACCCGCATGCCCTTGGGCGGGGCGCCCTCGGGGGTGCCGCCCGGCGGGACCAGCGCCTCGCGAAACCCGAGCCGGGCCGCCTCGGCCAGCCGGCGGCCGACCGCGCCGACCCGGCGGATCTCGCCGGTCAGGCCGACCTCGCCGATCGCGACCAGGTGGGGCGCCATCGCCAGATCGAGGCCGCCGGAGGCGACGGCCAGCGCCATCGCGAGGTCGGCGCTCGGCTCGATCAGCCGGATGCCGCCGACGGTGGCGGCGAAGACCTCGCGGTTGTAGAGCTTGAGCTGCTTGGTGCGGCGCTCGAGCACGGCCAGCACCATCGCGAGGCGAGCGCTGTCGAGACCCGAGACGGTGCGCCGCGGCGAGCCCTGCACCTCGGCCCCGATCAGGGCCTGCACCTCGGTGACCAGCGCCCGGCGACCCTCCATGGCCACCGTGGCACAGGTGCCGGGGACGGGCTCGGCATAGCGGGTGAGGAACAGGCCGGACGGGTCGGGCAGGCTGGCGATGCCGCCCTCGTGCATCTCGAAGCAGCCCACCTCGTCGGCGGCGCCGAAGCGGTTCTTGACCCCGCGCACCAGGCGCAGCGACGAGTGCTTGTCGCCCTCGAAGTGGAGCACGACGTCGACCAGGTGCTCGAGGACGCGCGGGCCGGCGACCTGACCGTCCTTGGTGACGTGACCGACCAGGACGGTGGCGATGCCGCGCTCCTTGGCCACCCCGACCAGCGCGGCGGTGACGGCGCGGACCTGGGTGACGCCGCCGGGCACGCCCTCGGTGCCGGGGGCCGAGATGGTCTGCACCGAGTCGAGCACCAGCAAACCGGGCTTGACCGCGTCGAGGTGGCCGAGGACGGCGCTCAGGTCGCTCTCGGAGGCCAGGAACAGGTTGTCGTGCAGGGCATCCATCCGCTCGGCGCGCAGCCGGACCTGGCTGACCGACTCCTCACCGCTGACCACGAGGGACGGCGTGCCGGCGCCGGCGGCCCACTGCTGGGCCACGTCGAGCAGCAGTGTGGACTTGCCCACACCGGGCTCGCCCGCCAGCAGGACGACCGCGCCGGGGACGAGGCCGCCGCCGAGCACCCGGTCGAGCTCGCTGACGTTGGTCGGCACCGCCTTGGCCGGGGCGGCGCTGATCGTGGCGATCGGGCGGGCCGGCTCGGCCGGCATCCGCGAGCTGACCACCCGGCCCGCGCCGAGCGGGCTGGAGGTGGACTCGATCACCGAGCCCCACTCGCCGCACTCGGGGCACCGGCCGAGCCATTTCGGCGGCTGGTGCCCGCAGGCGTCGCAGACGAAGGCGGGTCGGGCGGCCTTGGCGGCCTTGGTGGTCGTCACCCGGACAAGTTAGCCGGAGGGTACGACAACTTACTCGGACTCGGTGTTCTCGTCGGTGTTGCCGGGCGCGCGCGAGGCCGGCGAGGTCGGGATCTGGAACGGCGCCAGCACGTCGAGCGCCTCGCCGTCGTTGGCCTGGACGGTCAGGGCCAGCGAGTAACCGGGCTTGAGGTCGTTGGTCAGGCCGACGGCCACCAGGTTCTTACCGGTGCCGGGGTTGAAGATCTGCGTGCCCAGCGGCGGGATGGTGAACTTGGCCGGCTCCAAAGCCGGAGCGGACGGCGGGGCAGCGGACGGCGACGGCTCCGCGGAGGGCGCGAGCGCGCCCACGCCGACCTGCTGCGCCGAGACGATGCCCGGCGTGACGTCGGTCTGGGGACGGCTGCTGATCGTCACCGTCATCGGCTGCTCGGTCTGGTTGAACAGGCTGACCTGCAGCGGCGCGGTGCCGTTGGCCGGGTAGCCCGCGGGGCTGTTGTAGGCCACCTGGAGGTTGCGGATCAGCAGGGTGCCGTCGGGGCTCTGCGTGTTGAGGCCCGAGGTCGGCGCCTTGAGAAGAGCTGTCTCGGCGACCTGTCCGGCCGAGCAGCCGGCCAGCGCGATCACGGCGGCCATCGCGGCACCCGCGGCCAGTGCGACGCGGCGGGTTCCCAGCGAGCGCATCACGATCCTCCAAGAAAAGACACCAAAGACTCGGCGGAGCCTACGGCTCAGCGTAGAGGGCGGTGATCCGGCGCGTGCGCCGACCCGTCCATTCACACCACCCGGCCACTGAAGATCAGCAACAGGACGTCGATCAGGGCCACCACGATCACCGCGCGGAACATGGCCACCCGGCGTCCCGTGGCGCGCCGCTGCGCGTACCAGCCAAGGGGAAGAACCACGATGGCGGCCGCACCGGCCGCCCAGCCCGGCCACGACGGCCGCCCCGCGGGCCCGACGACCAGCGTGAGCGTCGCGCCCAGCAGGAGCAGCGCGGCGGCGACGGTGGAGCCGGTGGCGCCGAGGCGATGCGGCAGCCCGCGCACCCCGGTGGCCGCGTCGTCCTCGAGATCGGGCAGCACGTTGGCGAAGTGCGCGCCGCCGCCGAGCAGCGCGCCCGCCGTGACCAGCCAGGCCGGCGGCGCGGGATGGCCGGGCAGCGCGCTCACCACGAACGCCGGGAGCAGGCCGAACGCGATCAGATAGGGGACCACCGAGAACACCGTGGACTTCAGCGGCCAGTCGTAGGAGAGCGCGACGAGGCTCGCCACCGTCAGAATCACCGCCGGTCGGAGACCGAACGGCGCGGCGAGCACGGGCACGGCCAGCGTCGCGATCAGACCGGCGATGCCGACCGTACGCCGGGAGACCGCGCCCGCCGCGATCGGCTTGTCCGGCCGGCCGGCCTGCCGATCGCGCGACGCGTCGAGCCAGTCGTTGACCCACCCCACCGACAGCTGGGTCGCCGCCACGGCGAGGAAGATCCCGGCGATCGCCCAGCCGCGATGGCCCACCCCGGCGGCGAGCAGCGTCATGGCCACCGTGACCGCCAGCCCGGGCTCCGGATGAGATGCCTTGATCACACCTAGCGCTCGGGCCATGCGGCCAGTGTGGTGCATGTGCCGGATGCGTGCCACGCTCGATCACATGCGGTCGATGCCCCGTAACGATCCGCGTCAGTACGACGAGCTGGCCGACCAGTGGTGGCGGCCGGGTGGCGGCTTCGAGCTGCTGCATTGGCTCGCCGCGGCGCGGGCCGAGCTGATCCCGCCGGCCGGCCGCGACGGCGCGGTGCTCGTCGACGCGGGCTGCGGCGGCGGCCTGCTCGCCCCGCACCTGGCCGGCAAGGGATATCGGCACGTCGGTGTCGACCTGCGCCGGCACGGGCTGCGGATGGCCGCCGGGCACGGGCTGCAGGCGGTCAACGGCGACGTGACCGCGCTGCCGATCGCGACCGGCGCCGCCGACGTGGTGGCGGCCGGGGAGATCCTCGAGCACGTCACCGACCTGCCGGGGACGGTGGCCGAGCTGTCCCGGGTGCTGCGGCCGGGCGGGCTGATCGTGCTCGACACGGTCAACGACAACCCGCTCAGCCGGTTCATCACGGTCACCGCGGGCGAGTGGCTGGGCTTCGCCCCGCCGGGGCTGCACGATCCGTCGCTGTTCGTGCGCCCGCGCCGGCTGATCACGGAGTTCGCCCGCCATGGCGTACGCCTGGAGGTTCGCGGCGCCCGGCCGACGCTGACCGGCTTGTTCCGCTGGCGGGTCCTGCGAAGCGAGCGCACCCGCGGCCGGATCGTGCCGTCGGGGCTGACGACGGTGCTCTACCAGGGCACCGGACGCAAGGAGAGGGAGCGCTCATGATCGACGAAGCCCGCCGGCTGGCGCCACGATTCGCGGCGCGGGCGGCCGTACACGACCGGGACGGTGCCTTCCCCGCCGACGACTTCGCCGATCTGCGCGAGGCGGGCTTCTTCGGGCTGATGGCCCCGGCCCGGCTGGGCGGGGCGGGCGCCGGCTTCGCGGACTACGCGGCGGTCGCGTACGAGCTGGCCCGGGGCAACGGCGCGACCGCCTTGATCTTCAACATGCACGCGTCGGTCACCGGCGCGCTCAGCGGGGTCACCGACGAGCTGGCCGAGGCGCTGGGCCTGCCGCCGTCGGCGTTGGCGGCGCGCGACGACCATCTGCGGGCGGCGGCCGGGGGAGCCTGGTACGCGGTGGCGATGAGCGAGCGCGGCGCCGGGTCGAGGCTGTCGCAGATGTCCACCTCTTATCGGGCGGTCGACGGCGGCTACCGGATCGAGGGGGCCAAGACGTTCTGCTCGGGGGCCGGCAACGCGGACGCGTACCTGGTGGCGGCCCGCAGCGCCGAGGAGCCCGACAAGGTGTCGCAATTCCTGGTGCCGGCCGGGGAAGGTTTACGGGTCGAGAAGACGTGGGATGCCCTCGGCATGCGCGCCACCGCCTCGCACGACCTGCACGTCGACGTGACGGTGCCGGCCGGGGCGCTGCTCGGCGGGGTGGAAGGGCTGGCCCTGGTCGTCGCCCAGCTTGCGCCGCACTGGATGGTGGCCAGCTATGCGGCCGTCTACGTGGGCGTGGCCCGGGCCGCGGTGGACGCCGCGATCGAGCACGTCAACGAGCGCAAGCTGGCGCACCTGCCGGCCATCCGGGCCCGGATCGGCCGGGCCGACGCGGCGGTGGCGGCGGCGCACCTGGCGGTCATGGAGGCAGCCCGGCGGGTGGACAGCGCGCCCGGCGACGCCGAGACCAACCGGTGGGTGTGGCGGGCCAAGCTGCTGGCCGGCACGACCGCGGCCGAGGTGGCGGCGTCGATGCTGGAGGCGGCCGGCACGTCCGCGATGCGCCGGGGCCACCCGCTCGAGCGGCTGTACCGCGACGCGCGGGCGGGCTCGCTGCAGCCGGCCACCAGCGACGTCTGCGCCGACTGGCTCGGCGTGGACGCGCTCGGCGGCGATCCCGACTCGGAGGGGTTCGCCCCCCGATGGTGAGCCAAGCGACGATCGCCGGGGTGGGTGTGGCGCTGCCGCCCGCCGTGCGGCAGGAGGAGGTCTGGTCGGGCTACTTCGCCCGCCAGCACAGCGGGGCGCGCCGCGTCCTGGCCGAACGGATCTTCGCGAACTCCGGGGTCCGCACCCGGCAGGCGGCGGTGAGCCCGCTGCTCGAGGACGTCTCGGACTGGTCGACCGAGCGCCGGATGCGCCGCTACCAGGTCGAAGCGGTGCCGCTGGGCAAGGAGGCGGCGTCGCGGGCGCTGACCGACGCGGGCCTGACGGCCGACGAGATCGGCCTGTTCGCCGTCTGCTCGTGCACCGGCTACGCGACGCCGGGGCTGGACATCCTGCTGGCCCGCGACCTGGGCATGGCGGCGGACGTGCGGCGGCTCTTCGTGGGCCACATGGGCTGCTACGCGGCGTTGCCGGCGCTCGGCACGGCGGCCGATTTCGTGCTGGCCCAGGGCCGTCCGGCGCTGCTGCTCTGCGCCGAGCTGACCAGCCTGCACCTGCAGCCGCCCGGCGTCCGGGCGGACATCCAGCAGATCGTCTCGCACGCGCTCTTCTCGGACGCGGCGGCCGCCGTCGTGGTCACTCCGGGCGACAAAACCCGTTTCGGGTACGCCGTCCGTGAGGTCGCCGCGGTCACCGACAGCACGACCGCCGACCACATGACGTGGCAGGTCACCGATCTCGGCTTCCGGATGGGGCTGTCGCCGCGGGTGCCGGCGGTGCTCGCCGTGCACGTCCGGGCGCTGGTGGTGGACCTGCTGGCCCGGCACGGTCTGGAGATCGGCGACGTGGACGGCTGGGCGGTCCATCCGGGCGGCCCCAAGATCCTCGACGTGGTGCGGGACGAGCTCGGGCTGGACGAGGCGGCGATCGCTCCGTCGCGTGAGGTGCTGGCGACGTACGGAAACTGCTCGTCACCCACCGTGTTGCTGGTGCTCGACGCTCTGCGCCGCCGTGCGGCGCCCCCGCGCCGCGTCCTGATGCTGGCCTTCGGGCCGGGACTCACGCTCTACGGAACGCTGCTCGAGACCTCTACAGTCACAGCGTGATGGGCGATCGCGCGCGAGGTGCGGTGTTGTACGGCTGCGCCGCCGTGCTGCTCGCGGGCGGCGCCACCTGGTGGGTGTGGGCGGCCCCGCGGGACGCGGCCGTGGACCCGACCATCGAGCGGTGGCGGCAGACCGCGATGCGGTTGCTGCCGGATCAGCCGGAGCAGGACGACGCCGACATGCTGGCACTGGCGCCCGAGACCGACCATCAGGTGCTGGCCAAGGTCGACGGCGGGAACTACCGGGTGTCGGTGGTCTGCGTGGGCGGCGCCCGCAGCCAGGTCCGGGTCAGCCTCGGCGAGGCCGGCACCGACTCGGGACACGGGCTGGACTGCGCGGACGGCGCCGTGCGCGACCGCTTCGACGTGGCGACGTCGGGCCGGCTGCGGATGTTCGTCTCGGTCAACGACGCGGGGCCGGTGGTCTTCCGATACACCCTGCTGCGGCGCGGCGACTAGCTCGCGGCGCGGCTCGGGAACGGGCTACAGGCGGGCCAGGTCGGGGCGGATCGCGTCGACCGAGGCCAGGCGCGGGAAGGTGCGGACGACAGCGCCGCTCTTGTCGACCAGCAGGGCGGCGGCGGTGCCGTCGGCCTTGTTGACCTTGAGCTCGGTGCGAGCGCTGCCGCTCGGATCCTGCAGCACCCGCACCGTCTTGCCCTGGGCCTGCGGGGTCGCGCCGGTGGGCGGGGTGCCGGCCTGGGCCGGGGCGCCGGTCGTGCCGGCGACGGTCACCACGGCGATCTCGGGGCGGATGGCGGCGATCGTGTCGGACACCAGACCCGCGCAGTCGCAGCCGTCGATCAGCAGGATCACGGCGGGTAGTTGCCCGCGCAGCGGCACGGTCTGCCCGTCCGGCCCGATCAGCTCGAGCGCGGGCAGCGTGTCGAGGTGGTCCTCGGTGGTGCTGGCCGTCCGCTGGGTCACCGGCTGGCGCGGCGGCCCGGGCCAGGCCGAGGCGAACAGGCTGGCCACCGTGACCAGCACGGCCATCGAAATGATCAAAACCGGGGCGCGCACCGCGGCGGTGGTGACCTTGCGGAGCCGGCGCATGGCGGGGCGGTTGGCGAAGCGGCGCCAGCGGGTCGGCTCGGCGGCCAGGCGCAGTTCGGCGCGGACGGCGTCGACCTCGTCGGAGAGCTCGGACAGATCGTCGGGGATGACGATGACGCCCCACTCCTCGGGGAGGTCAGGCAGGTCATCGGAGGATCCGCCGTCGTGCGTCCATCCACCGTTGTCGCTGGGCCCAGCCATAACTCACCCTCCCCCCTGGCCGACCAGGAATCTTCGGTCGGGGACCTGAAGTCCAGCCTTCCTCAACCTTCGTCGCACCGCCAGTAGTGCGCGCTTCCGGACCTTAGCGATAAGCTTGACCTCACAAACGCCATAGGTGCGAAATATCCGACTCGCTGGGCAAAGCGGTCACGCTTTCGTCACATTCCGTTACCGAGGCAGCTCCCGGCGCTCGTGTCAAGCCGTAGAAGCGCCCATCACAAGGGCCCTGAGCTGCACTAACAGTCACCGGCTGGGCGGGACATAGCTGGCTGAGCGTGTTACCCTAGACACAGCGAAAGGGGCTTCGAACCTATGGTTTTCAGTGTCGGCGAGACCGTTGTTTACCCCCACCACGGGGCCGCACTCATCGAGGCAATCGAGACTCGGGTCATCAAGGGCGAGGAGAAGCAGTACCTCGTTCTGCGTGTTGCCCAGGGTGATCTGACTGTTCGGGTGCCCGCTGAGAACGCCGAGATCGTCGGCGTGCGGGAAGTGGTCGGCGAGGAAGGCCTGGGTAAGGTCTTCGACGTCCTCCGCGCACCGCACACCGAGGAGCCGACCAACTGGTCGCGGCGTTACAAGGCCAATCTCGAGAAGCTGGCCTCCGGTAACCCCCTCAAGGTTGCTGAGGTTGTTCGTGACCTCTGGCGGCGCGAGCGCGAGCGCGGTCTCTCGGCCGGAGAGAAGCGCATGCTGGCGAAGGCCCGCGACATTCTGGTCGGCGAGGTGGCTCTTGCGGAGAAGAGCACCAAGGACGAGGCCGAGGTTCTCCTCGACAAGGTCCTCACCGAAGCCTGATCGGCGCTTCATCTCTGAAGATCTCTGCACAGGACCGCGACGTGACCCCGCAGCTCAACGCTCGGGGTGACGTCGCGGTCCTCGTTCCGGCGGCCGGCGCGGGCCTGCGGCTCGGCCCCGGCGGCCCGAAAGCCCTGCGCTTGCTCGCCGGCGAGCCGCTGCTGGTGCACGCGATCCGCCGGGTCGTGGCCGCGCCCTCGGTGCGGATGATCGTGGTCGCCGCTCCGGCCGTCGAGGTCGGGGCCGTGCGCGACCTGCTCGCCCCGGTGGCGCCGGTGACCGTGGTGGCCGGCGGCACCGAGCGGCAGGAGTCGGTGTCGCTGGCACTGGCCGCGGTGCCGGCCGAGATCGGGATCGTGCTGGTGCACGACGCGGCGCGCGCGCTCACGCCGCCGCAGCTGATCGAGTCGGTGGCGGCGGCCGTGCGCGCGGGCAGCCCCGCGGTGATTCCGGTCCTCCCGGTGGTCGACACGATCAAGGAGGTCGGCCCGGGCGAGATCGTGCTCGGCACCGTGGATCGCGGCGTGTTACGCAGCGTGCAGACGCCACAGGGGTTCCGGCACGACGTGCTGGCGGCGGCGCACGCCTCGGCCGCCGGCGCGCTCACCGACGACGCCGGCCTGGTGGAAAAGGCCGGCCTGCCGGTGACCTGCGTGCCCGGCTCCGAGCTGGCCATGAAGATCACCCGACCCCTGGATCTGGTGCTGGCCGAGGCGCTGCTGCACGCAACCTGATCTCGCCACTCCCGCAGCCGTGATCCCGCCGCCCGCAGCCGATCTTGCGGCCGCCCGCAATCTGAACTCGTGGCTGCCCGCAACCTGGTCTCGGGGCTGCCCGTAACCTGATCTCGTGGTCAATCAGCGGGTCGGCATCGGCACCGACGTGCACGCGTTCCAGCCCGGCCGGCCCTGCTGGGTGGCGGGCCTGCTCTGGCCGGGCGAGGTGGGCCTGGCCGGGCACTCCGACGCCGACGTCGCGGCGCACGCCGCCTGCGACGCCCTGTTCGGCGCGACCGGGCTGGGCGACCTGGGCAGCAACTTCGGCACCAGCCGGCCGGAGTGGGCCGGGGCGTCTGGTGCGGCGCTGCTCACCGAGACCGTGCGGCTGCTGCGGGAGGCGTCGTTCGAGGTCGTCAACGTCTCGATCCAGGTGATCGGCAACCGCCCCAAGATCGGCACCCGCCGGGACGAGGCGCAGAAGGTGCTCTCCGAGGCGGTCGGCGCCCCCGTCACGGTCGCCGGCACCACCAGCGACGGGCTCGGCCTCACCGGTCGCGGCGAGGGCTTGGCCGCGATCGCAGTGGCCATGGTCACCGGCCCCTGATCTCCGGCAGGATCACCTCATGACCGTTGCCCTGCCGGAAACCGTCCGCCACCTGATCGACGGCAACACCTTCGCCGTGATCACCACGATCAACCCGGACTCGAGTCCGCAGTCCACCGTCGTCTGGATCAAGCGCGACGGCGACGACGTGCTGTTCTCGACGATCCGCGGCCGCAAGAAGACCCGGAACATGGAGCGCGACCCGCGGGTGTCGCTGTGCGCCTACGACCCGGCGAACCCGTACGTCTACTTCACCGTGGAGGGCACGGTCACGCTGGTCGAGGAGGGCGGCGACGAGCTGATCGACGAGCTGAGCCACAAGTACGACGGAAAGCCGTTCACGCCGACCCCGGGCGCGACCCGGGTGGTCTGCCGCCTCACCCCTACCCGGGTGATCGCCCGCCAGGAGTGATCCCAGCAGCACGCGCTTCATGCGCCAGCGCACGGACTGCGTCGTGGCGATGGACTCGGGCCTCCGGTCTGCGAGGCCGGGTGATCTCGTGGTGGCGGGGAGCGCATAGGCTCGACCCGTGGCCCCCGATCTGGACCCGGAGACGACGCCGGAGGAGTACCGGCAGCGCGCGCTGCTGCTCGCCGACCTGGGCCGCTATGACGAGGCGGCCGGGGAGATCGCGGCTGGGCTGAGCGCGGCGCCCGGCGAGCCGAGCCTGCTGGCCACGCTGGCCCGGATCCATCTGGCGGCGGAGCAGCCGGCCGAGGCGCTGGCGGCCGCCGAGCGGGCGGTCGCGGCGGCACCCGAGACGCTGAGCACGCTGGTGGTCAGGGCGATGGCGCTCACCGACAGCCGGCGCTACGCGGACGCCGCCCGGGTCGCGTCCGACATTCTGCGGCGATGGCCCGCCGACGCGTACGCGCAGCGGACCGGCGCCGCCCTGCTCAGCGAGTCGCGCAACGGCCAGGAGGCGCTCAACGCCGCGTGGAACGGCGTGCGGGTGGCGCCGGCCGAGGCCGAGGCGCACCTGGTCCTGGCCGTCGTCGCGGCGCGGTTGCGGCTTTTCGATCTGGCGCAGCGGGCGTACGCGGAAGCACTTGATCTTGATCCGGCGATCGGGGACGCGCAGACCGAGGTGGGGATCGTCCGCTTCGAGCGGCGGCGCTGGGCGCAGGCCCTGGAGGAGTTGGCCGACGACGCGACGCTGCCGATGCGCGCCGACGGGCCGCTCGAAGCCGGCGGGCCGCAAGGGGTGGATGGGCCGGAAAAGGGGCTAGGGGCCGATGAGCCGGTGCCGGATGACAGCCCGTATCCGAATCCGTTTCCGCGGGCCTACCAGCCGCCCGACCGGCCCGAGCCCGACCTGCCGCCGGCGCGCACATCGGCGAGCTGGGCGGGGGAGGCCGTGGTGCGTCCCAGCGGGCCGGTGCTCGACGCGTCGGGCGAGGAGGCCGCGACGTTCCGGCAGGGCACGCGGATCGCCTCCAACGCCACGATGATCGCGGGCGTGATGACCGCGGCGATGACGCTGGTCAGCGGTGGGATCTCGCGGGCCTGGGCGGGCCTGGTCGGGGTGCTGATCGCGATCGGCGTGGCGGTCTGGCTCAACCGGAAGGTGACCGGCCCACTGGGCGCGGCGCTGAGCCGGCTGCGCGCGGGCGACCGAGGGCTGGCCGCGGCGGTGTATCTGAGCCTGGCCGCGCCGCTGGTGTTCCTGGTGTACACGGCAATCGGGGGCGTGGTGCCGCTGGTCGCCGGCATGGTGCTGGCGGCCGTGGCGGGCATGTCGGTCCTGATCAGGCGCTAGCGCTACGCGCTCGGGGAGGGTCGCGCCGACGGGGTTGCGGGGCGCGGGTTCAAGCGACGTCAGTCCGCGACGGGCTGGCCGAGCAGCGGTCGGTGGGGGCGGCGGGCGGCGATCTCGGCGCGCAAAGTGGGCTCGGCGGCCGTGGCGAGGCCCAGGGCGTCGAGGGCCAGCAGGGCGGCGCCGACGACCGGCGGGGACTCCAGCACGGTGATCTCGACGAGCGGGGCCTGGGCCCGCGCGCCGGCCACCACCTGGTCGTGCAGCTGGGGGTGGCGGGCCCGCAGCACGCCGCCGCCGAGCACCAGCGCGTGCGGGCGGTCCAGCAGGCCGAGCCGGCCCGCGGCCACCCGGTGCTGGGCGAGGATCTCGGCGGCCTGCCGGTCGATCAGCGCCGCGGCCACCTCGTCGCCGGCCGCGGCCACGTCGAACAGCAGCGGCGCCAGCTCGAAGATCCGTTCCGTCGGCAGGTCGCCGAAGTGCAGCGCGATGCCCACGTCCTCGACCGTCGGCAGTCCGAAGTGGTCGGCGACCGCCCGGCTCAGCGCCGTCGGGCGCCCCCGGCCGTCCTCGCCGCGAGCCGCCTCGCGCAGCGCGTGCTCGGCCAGGTCGTGGCCGCCGCCCCAGTCGCCGGTGATCGGGCCGAGCGAGGGGAACCGGGCGGTGCGGCCGTCGGCGGCGCGGCCCACGCAGTTGTTGCCGGCGCCGCAGACCACCACCACGGCGTCGGGCATCGCGGTGCCGGCCCGCAGCATCGCGAAGCAGTCGTTGTCGACGATCGTGTGCCGGGCCCAGCTCTCCGCCTCGATCGCCTGCCGCAGCCGGGTCACCTCGATCGGCAGGTCGGCGCCGGCCAGGTAGACGGCGATCGTCTCGATCGGGGCGCCGAACGGCAGGCCGGCGTCGGCGTGCACCGCGCGGATCAGCCCGGTCAGCACCTCGACGGCGCCGGGCAGGCCGACGTTGTGCGGCGAGGACGTGCCGCCGCGGACGAAGCCGAGGATCCGGCCGGACTCGTCGCCGAGCAGCACATCGGTCTTCGAGTTGCCCCCGTCGACCGCCAGATGGAGCGCTCTCATCGGGCCCACGCGAGATGGTCCCGGCCGGTCGCGATCAGCTTGTCGGCGAGCGCGTCCGCGTACTCGTGCTGGCCGATCAGCGGATGGGCGAGCAGGGCGCGGTACACCCGCTCGCGCCCGCCCCGCAGCGCCGCGTCGATCGCGTACTCCTCGTACCCCCAGACGTGCGTGATGAGACCGGCCAGGTCGGGCGTGACCGGGGTGACCGGCAACGGCGCCGGGCCCTCGAGGCCCGCCCGGGCCGAGACCTCGATGACCGCCTCGTCGGGGAGGAAGGGCAGCGTGCCGTTGTTGCGCACGTTGACACTGTGGACGGAGTGGGAGTCGAGGCCGTGCAGCGAAGCGAGGAGCCCGACCGCGGCCTCGGAGTAGAAGGCGCCGCCGCGCTCGCCGAGGAGGGCCGGCTTCTCGGTCAGGCGGACATCGCGGTACATGTCCAGCAATATCGCCTCGATCTCGGCGACACGCTGCCCCCGCGTCGGGGCGCCGAGCGACTCCCGTACGTGTCGGTCGTGGCTGTAGAAGTAGGAGAGGTAATAGGAAGGAACGTTGCCAAGAGCCGTGATCACGTCGGGTGCGACGTCGACTTCGGCCGATATTTCCGGCAAGTGCGTGGAAAGCAGCGAAGGGAGGCGGTCCACGCCGTCCACATAGGCCGCTCGCTCCCAGGTCAGATGGTTGAGGCCGACGTGGTCCAGGACGACGGCGGACGGTGCGACGCCCAGATAAGAGGCGAAGCGGCGCTGGAAGCCGATCGCCACGTTGCACAGGCCGACCGCGCGATGACCGGCGTCGAGCAGGGCGCACGTGACGATGCCGACCGGGTTGGTGAAGTCGATGATCCAGGCGCCCGGCTTGGCCCGCCGGCGGATCCGGTCGGCGACGTCGAGGACGACCGGGACCGTGCGCAGCGCCTTGCCGAGGCCGCCGGCGCCGGTCGTCTCCTGGCCGACGCAGCCGCACTCGAGCGGGAACGTCTCGTCGCTGATCCGCGCGTTCTGCCCGCCGACCCGCAGCTGGATCACCGCGGCGTCCACATCGGTCACGCCGGCGTCGAGGTCGGTGGTCCAGGTGACCTTGCCCGGGTGGCCGTAGTGGTCGAAGATCCGGGCCGCGAACGCCCCGACGATCTCCAAGCGGGACGACGCCGGATCGATCAGGACCAGCTCGTCGACCATCGAGCCGAGCCGGGCGAAGCCGTCCACCAGCTCGGGCGTGTAGGTCGATCCGCCACCGATGACTGCGATTCTCACTTGAACCCCGTAATCGTGATGCCCTGCACAAACGCGCGCTGAGCGAAGAAGAAGATGATGATCAGCGGAGCCATGGCCAGCACCGTCGCCGCCGTGACCAGGTTCCAGTCGACGTGGTGGACGGTCCGGAACGACGCCAGGCCCAGCGACAGCGTCCACGCCTTCTCGTTCTCGCTCGTGTAGAGCAGCGGACCGTAGAAGTCGTTCCAGCAGTAGAAGAACTGGAACAGGCCGGCGGCCGCGATGCCCGGCTTGGCCATCGGCAGCACCACCCGCAGCAGCGTTCGCCACTCGCCGCAGCCGTCGACCCGGGCCGCGTCGAGATACTCGCCCGGGATCGTGAGCAGGAACTGCCGCAGCAGGAAGATGCAGAACGCGTCGCCGAACAGGGCCGGGATGATCAGCGGCGCCAGCGACCCGGTCAGGCCGTATCGGGCCCACATCAGATAGAGCGGGACGGTGACCACCTGCGGTGGCAGCATCATCACGCAGATGATGACCAGGAACAGCACGTTGCGGCCGCGGAATTTCAACTTCGCCAACGCGTACGCCGCCGGCACGCTCGACGCGAGCGTCAGCACCGTGGAGGTCACCGCGTAGAGGACGGTGTTGAGCAGGTAGCGAGGCATCGGCGTGGCCTCGAAGACCTTCACGTAGTTCTCGGGGTGCCACGTGTTGGGCCAGTAGTCGCTGGTCAGCGCCTGGTTGCTGGTCATCAGCGAGAGCAGCACCAGGTAGGCCACCGGCGTGAGGAACATGACGACCAGCACGATCGCGATGCTGTGCTTGGCGATCCAGGCGAGCGTGTTCTGCTTTTTGACACCCTTGCCGGCGGGATGGATGACCGGCTCGGCCGGGACTTCCAGAACCGCGGCGGTCATGCTGTCTCCTCCCCGGAGAACGCCTTGGCGCGGCGCATCAGGATCACGGTGACCGCGAAGGCGACCACGAACAGCGCGATGGCCAGGGCGTTCGCGTAGCCGAGCGCGTTGTAGCGGAATCCGACGGTGTAGAGCCAGAGCGGGTAGGTGAAGGTCGAGCCCTCGGGATAGCCGAACGACGACGAGATGCCGCCGCCGGTGGTGGCCTGCCCGCTGGCGATCGAGCCGGCCACCGCCGCCTGGTCGAAGTACTGCAACGTGTAGATCACGCCGGTGACCGCGGCGAACAGGATCACCGGCCGGATCGACGGCAGCGTGATCGACTTGAACCGGTGCCAGGCGTTCGCGCCGTCCAGCGACGCGGCCTCGTAGAGGCTCTCCGGAACGCCGAGCACCGCGGCCAGGAAGATCACCATGAGGTCGCCGATGGCCCACAGGCCCAGCAGGACCAGCGACGGCTTGGCCCAGACCGGCGAGTTGAACCAGAGCGGGCCGTCGATGCCCACCTTTTCGAGCAGATGGTTGACCGGGCCGGTGCCCGGCTTGAGCAGGTAGACGAACGCGATGGTGGCGGCCACCGGCGGGACGAGCGCGGGCAGGTAGAACACCGTACGGAAGAAGCCCGCGCCCCGCCGGATCTGGGTGAGCAACATGGACAGCCCGATCGCCCCGATGATCCGGGCCGGGACGAAGATCACCACCATCCACAGCGTGTTGCGTACCGACTGGAGCAGGAACGGGTCGTCCGCCATCCGCTTGTAGTTGTCCAGCCCGACCCACTCCGGCACCGAGAGCAGGTCGAACTTGGTGAACGAGAAGTACACCGCCGAGATCAGCGGGTACAGGAAGAACACCGCGATGCCGATCAGCGCGGGCGCCAGGAATGACAGGATCGTCAAGTTTTTCCGGATGCGCAGGCGGACGGTGCTCATCGGAATCAGCCGCCGAGGGTCATGACGCTGTTGATCTGCTTGTCGGCATCGGCCAGGCCGGCGTCGAGGTCCTTCACCTTGCCGGACTGGTAGTTGGTCAGGAACTGGCCGAACGCCTCCTGGTAGGCCGGGCCGGACGCGGACGGCGGCGTGGTCATCGAGTTCGGGTTGTTGAAGATGTCGATGAACGTCTTGAAGTCGGCGTCACCGTTCAGCGCCGGGTCGGCCGCCGACTTCTGCGTGGTCGGCACGTTCTTGAGCAGCCCGGCCAGCTTGGTGATGGCCGCGTCGTTCGTCGTGAGGTACTTGATCAGCTCCCAGGCCGCCTCCGGGTTCTTCGCGTTCTTGGAGATGCCCATGATGTTGCCGGTCACGTAGCCGCCGCCGTATCGGGCCGGGTCGGCGGTCGGGATCGGCGCGACGCCGTACTTGAGGTTGGGGCTCTGGTCCTTGAGGAACGCCAGCCGGAACTCGGCGTCGATGTTGATCGCGACCTGGCCCTTCTGGAAGGCGTTGTCGGCGCTGAACTCGTCGCCCAGCGACGCCTTGAACTTGGTCAGCTTGTCGTAGCCGTACCAGTCGACCAGGTTCTTCTGCCAGGTCAGGAGCGTCTTCCAGTTCGGGTCGGCGGCCACGGCCGACTTGCCGTCGTCGGTCAGCCACTTCGCGCCGGTGGCCGGGGCCAGGTGGGCGGCCGCGTTCTCGTAGAAGTCGTAGAGCGGCAGGAAACCGACCGACTTGAGGGAGCCGTCCGGGTTCTTGACCGTCAGCTTCTTGGCGTCCTCGGTGAGCTCGTCGAGCGTCTTGGGCGGCCCGGCGATGCCCGCCTTGGCGAACATGTCCTTGTTGTAGTACATGCCGTACGCGTCGGCGAGGAACGGCATCGCGCAGCGCTTGCCGCCGAACTCGGTGTACGACCGGGTCGTTGCGTTGAGCTGGTTGAGGTCGACCTTGTCACGGCTGATGTACGGCGCGAGGTCCACCCACGCCCCGGACGAGCAGAACTTGCCGACGATGTCGGTGGAGTAGGAGAGCCCGACGTCGGGCCCGTTGCCGGCGCCGATGGCCTGGGTGACCTTCGAGTCGTCCTGACCGGACTTCACCGTCACCTTGATGTTCGGATGCGTCGACTCGAAGTCCTTGATGACCTGGTCGATGGCGTCGGCCTCGCGCTCGGTGAAGAAATGCCAGAGCTCGACCGTCCCGGAGACCTGGGTGCCGGGGTCAGCGATCTTGGTCTCTTGCTTGGGCGCGGGCGTGCACGCGGCGGTCAGCAAAACGGCCGTACCGAGGGCAAAAAGGGCAGGGGGTATCCGTTTGTTCACTTCGGCCTCTCAACTGACTCAGTGCAGCGGGGGATCAGCTGTCGCGAATTGCGGTGATCAGGGCTTCGCGGACCGCGGTGAGCCCGGCGTCGAGCGCGCCGAGCAGCACCGCGTCGTCGTCGATGGTGGTGACCGCGATCGTGCTTTCCAGCGGCGCGGTGCGGCGGGCGGCGGCGGTAACCGCGGTCAGCAGCGTGTCGCCGCCGGCCTGGGCGATCGGGCCGGCCAGCACCACCAGGTACGGATCGAGCACGGCGGTAACGGCGGCCAGGCCGACCGCGATCCGGTCGGCCAGCGTGGTGAGGAAGTCACCTGAGGGTTTGGCAGCAGCGGCCCGTACGACATCGGCCGGGGTGTGCCCGGGGATGCCGTTGTCGCGGGCCAGCGCGAGGATGGCCGCGCCGCCGAAGAGGTCTTGCAGGTCGAGCTTGCGGTGGGTGGAGTCGGGTGAGTAGAGCGGCATGTAGCCGATCTCGCCGGCGCCGCCGCGGGCGCCGCGGATCAGCGAGCCGTTGATGTCGATGGCCAGGCCGAGACCGTCCTGGCCGATCCAGAGCAGCGCGAAGCCGTCCACGCCGCGCCCGGTGCCGCGCTTGCGCTCGGCGACGGCGGCCAGGTTGACGTCGTTGTCGACGCCGATGTGGGTGCCGAGCGCCGCGGCGATCTCGGGCACCAGGCCGGCGCGGCCGAAGCCGGGCACGTCCACGTGCCGGATCGTCTCGGTGCGCGGGTCGTACGAGCCGGGGACGCCGAGTTGCACGTGCCGGATCCGGTCGGCCGGCACCAGCGCCTCCTCGCGCAGGCGGGCGACCACGTCGGCCAGCGCGGCGGCCGGCTCGGTCGCGAGGAAGTCGACGCGGGACTCGAAGCGGGCCCGGACCGAGCCGGTGAGGTCGCAGAGCGCGGCGGTGACCGAGGGGGTGCCGCTGGTGCCGATGTCGCGCACCGAGACGGCCGCCGTGTACGCCGCCTCCGGGTTGGCCGCGTAGATCTCGGCGTTCGGCCCCGGCCGGCCGCTGTTGTGACCGACCACGTTGACCAGGCCGGCGTCGGTGAGCCGGCGCAGCACCTCGGAGATGGTCGGGGTGGACAGCGCGGTCAGCTTGCGCAGGTCGGACCGGGTGAGCATGCCCGGGTCGAGCAGGTGCGCGAGCGCCGCGCTCTCGTTCATGGCGCGGAGCAGCTTGGACGAGCCGGCCAGACGCGTCAACGGGGCTCCCGGATGGTGATTGGCAAACTGGCTAACAGTTGCCTCGGACGGTAGGCACGGGCCGGGCGTGTGTCAAGGCCCACTCCGGCAGGACAGACCCTACCCTCGCCATCGACGGGGATTGATAAACCTCTTTAACAGTTGTAGCGTCTCGGTCCAACGCGCGCGCCGTCCCCGAAATCCCCCTCTTCACAGGAGCGCCATGAACCGCGTGAGGACACTCGCGTACGCCTCATTGGGCCTGGTCATCCCCGTTGCAGCCGTCGCCTACGGGCTGCTGCCGGCCAGCGCCGCCACCGCCGGGCCGATCACCGGCATCGGTGGCAAGTGCATCGACGTCGCGGGCGCCGCGACCGCCAACGGCACCGCGATCCAGCTCTACGACTGCAACGGCACCGCCGCCCAGCAGTGGACCGTCGGCACCACCGACGGCACGATCCGAGCGCTCGGCAAATGCATGGACGTCACGGCGGCGGCCACGACGAACGGAGCGAAGATCCAGCTTTACGACTGCAACGGCACTGGCGCCCAGAAGTGGTCCGTCGCCAACGGCGCGCTGGTCAACACCGGGTCGGGCAAGTGCCTCGACGCCACCGGCCAAAGCTCGGCGAACGGCACCCGGCTGCAGATCTGGACGTGCACGAACGCCGCCAACCAGACTTGGGCCATGCCCGGCGGAGCAGCACCCACCACTGCCCCTTCGGGCAAGAACCTCGACGATCCGGCCAAGAAGGACGTCGCCATGCAGATCGTCTCGGCGGCCGAGAACTCCTCGCTCGACTGGCGGGCCCAGTTCTCCTACATCGAGGACATCGGCGACGGGCGCGGCTACACCGCCGGGATCATCGGCTTCTGCTCGGGGACCGGCGACATGCTCGAGCTGGTCCAGGCGTACACGAACACCAAGCCGTCCAATGTGCTCGCCAAGTACCTCCCGGCGCTGCGCACCGTCGACGGCACCGCCTCGCACACCGGCCTCGACCCGAACTTCACCCGCGACTGGCGGACCGCGGCGGCCGACCCGGTGTTCCAGGCCGCGCAGGAGGCCGAGCGCGACCGCGTCTACTTCAACCCGTCGGTGCGCGACGGCAAGTCCGACGGCGTCCGGGCGCTCGGCCAGTTCGCCTACTACGACGCCGCGGTGATGCATGGGTACGAGGGCATGCGGGCGATCCGCAACCGCGCGCTGGCCCGAGCCAAGCCGCCGGCCCAGGGCGGCAACGAGCGGACCTGGCTCACCGCCTTCCTCGACGAGCGGGTCACCGAGATGCGGAAGGAGGAGGCCCACTCCGACACGTCCCGAGTGGACACGGCACAGCGGGTCTTCCTCGCCAACGGCAACCTCGACCTGACCACGCCGCTCGACTTCCAGGTCTACGGCGACGGCTTCCACATCGGCTGAGCTACGGCCAGGTAACTTGTCGGCATGATCGACCTCTATGTCACCGCCACGGTGCTCCTGCTGGCCGTGGCGGTGACAGTGTTGGTGCTGCGCCACCGGGCGCGCTGGGCCGGCGTCGTGCTGATCCTGCTGGCCTCGGGCGGCGTGCTGGTGTCGCTGCAGCACCATCGCTGGCAGCTCGCCCCGCCCATGCAGATCGTCGTGCACGCGTCCGCGTTCCGGATCAGCGGCGGAAACGTGGGCTCGTTCGCCACGTACCGGATCGAGCTGGAGCCGAGCGGCGATCCACCGCGGGCGACCGTCGACGCCAACCTCGCGGTGGTCTGCACCAAGCCGGACTGCTCGGCGCTGGCGATCGACCCGCTCGACCGCGAGGTGTGGGTCGGGCCGGCGAACGGTGATCCGCGCACCGACCGGTTGGCGTGCTTCCAGGACGTGACGTTCAGCGCCGGGCGGCAGGCCATCCAAACCGGACAGAGCTATTGCGTACGCCCGGACGCCACCTTCACCGGCCTGCATACGCTGCGGCTGACCCGCTCGGGCCCGACCCTCGTCGCCGAGACCAGGGGCATCTGATCAAGAGCGGCTCCAGGTCCAGGCGTATCCGGTGTCCTCGACGGACAGTCCCGCCTCGCACAGGTCGAGCGGGCGGAACGTGTCGACCATGACCGCCAGCTCGTCGAACGCCTCGACGCCCAGCGCCCGCTCGACCGCGCCCGGCTGCGGGCCGTGGGTGAAGCCGGACGGGTGCAGCGAGATCGAGCCCTGCTCGATGCCGGAGCCGCGCCGCGCCTCGTAGTTGCCGCCGGTGTAGAACAGCACCTCGTCGGAGTCGACGTTGTGGTGGTTGTACGGCACCGGGATCGCCAGCGGGTGGTAGTCGACCTTGCGCGGCACGAACGAGCAGACCACGAAGTTGGGCCCCTCGAAGGTCTGGTGCACCGGCGGCGGCTGGTGGACCCGGCCGGTGATCGGTTCGAAGTCGTGGATCGAGAACGCCCACGGGTAGAGGCACCCGTCCCAGCCGACCACGTCGAACGGATGGTGGGCGTACACGTGCCTGGTCCAGCCGGCCCGGTGCTTCACGTACACCTCGACGTCGGTCTCGTCGACGTTGAGGACCGAGTCGGGCGCCCGTTGATCGCGCTCGCAGTACGGCGCGTGCTCGAGGAACTGGCCGCGCACGCTCAGGTAGCGCTTGGGCGGGCCGATGTGCCCGGTGGCCTCGATGGTCAGCATCCGCACCGGGCGGCCCTGCGGCACGATCCGGTGGATCACCGACGTCGGGATGATCACGTAGTCGCCGGTGCCGGCCTCGAGCCGGCCGAACGTCGACTCGATGATCGCGGTGCCCTCCTCGACGTACAGGCACTCGTCGCCGACCGCGTTGCGGTACAGCGGGGACGGGCGGTCGGCGATCGCATAGCCGATCCGGACGTCGTTGTTGGCCAGCAGCTGCCGCCGGCCGAGCACCGCGTCGGCCGGACCCTCGTCGAGCTTGTGCGTGCGCAGGTGCCGCGGCTTGAGCGGCAGGTTGGCCGTTTGCGCCGCGGGCGGCGGCGTGAACTCGTCGGCCGACACGATCGCGGTCGGCGCGTGCCGGTGATAGAGCAGGGACGAGTCGGACGAGAATCCCTCCTGCCCCATCAGCTCCTCGGCGTACAGGCCGCCGTCGGGGCGCCGGAACTGAGTGTGCCGTTTGTGTGGCACCTCGCCGACGCTGCGGTAGTACGGCATCGTTGCCTCCCACCTCTGAGAAAAGACCCAGCCGGTAAAATCCGACATAGCGGACGTGGTTGTCCGCTTCTCGAAGCGTCTATTAGGTTCAGTTTCGTGTCAACGCTGGTGCCTCCGCTCTTCGCCGGGCTGGTCGATGACGCGTCCCTGCTCCCACCCAGCTTCACCAGCCTGCCCGATGCCGAGGCCAAGCATGGCGAGCATCGAGCGGCGTGGTTCGCCCGGTTGCTCGGGCCGTTGCTGGTGCCGGCGTCGCTGATCGGCGGCGAGCTGCCGGCCCGGGAGCTGCCGGTCGCGCTCATCGGCGACGTCCCGGTGGGCGCGGTGCCGGCGGCGCTGGAGAAACTGCGGGCGGCCGGGGCCGTGGTCTTCCACATCGAGGTGCCGGTGGCGCGCCGCGGGGAAGATCCGCAACCCGGGCTCACCGAGCTGCGCGCGCTGGCGGGCGCCGACAAAGACCTTGACGTGTACGCGGAGATCCCGCTGAGCTGGGGATTGCTGGGCGCCCTCGACACGGTGGCCGAGTGCCGGGCCGCGGGTCTGCGCCTGGCACCCAAGTTCCGGGTCGGCGGGCTCGCGGCCGAGCTGTTCCCGACCCCCGTCGAACTGGCCGCCGTGCTGTGCGCCTGCCGCGAGCGGGAGCTGCCGTTCCGGCTGGCCGCCGGGCTGCGGCACGCGATCCGGCACACCGACCCCGAGACCGGTTTCACCCATCACGGCTTCCTCAACGTGCTGGCCGCCTCGATCCTCGCGACCGACGGCGCCGAGGTGGCCGAGGTCGCCGAGGTGCTGGCGGCCACGCACCCGCTGCCGCTGGTCGAGCCGGCCCGCATGCGGCGGGACGATCCGCGGCCGCTGTTCGCCGGCTTCGGCGCGGCCAACGTGGTGGAGCCACTCACCGAGCTGGTCCGGCTCGGCCTGATCAACGGGGGACAGCAATGACCTTGTACGGCATCGAAAACCTGCCCTACGGCGTGTTCAGCCGTCCCAACGAGGCGCCGCGCCTCGGCGTACGCCTGGGGTCCTCGGTCGTGGATCTTTCGACGCTCGGCGGCCTGCTCAATCAGCACTCACTCAACCCCCTGATGGCGGCCGGGCGAGCACAGTGGACGGCGGCGCGCGAGGCGATCGTGGCGTTCGTGGCGGCCGCGCCGGAGCGGATCCCGCTGAGCGAGGTCACCCTGCACCTGCCGTTCGAGGTGGCCGACTACACCGATTTCTACTCCTCCGAGCACCACGCGCTGAACGTGTCGGCGATCCTGCGGCCCGACGCGCCCGGCCTGCCCGAGCACTGGCGGCACCTGCCGATCGGCTATCACGGCCGGTCGAGCACGGTGGTGGTGTCGGGCACGCCGATCCGGCGGCCGTCGGGGCAGCTCGGGCCGGGCGTCTTCGGGCCCAGCCGGCGGCTCGACATCGAGGCCGAGGTCGGTTTCGTGGTCGGCGTGCCGGGCCGGCGCCTCGGCACGGCGGACTTCGAGGAGCACGTCTTCGGCCTGACGCTGGTCAACGACTGGTCGGCGCGCGACATCCAGGCCTGGGAATACCGCCCGTTGGGCCCCTTCCTCGCGAAGTCGTTCGCGACCTCGGTCTCGCCCTGGGTGGTGCCGCTAGCCGCGCTGACCGCTGTTGATCACCTGCCGCAGGATCCGCCGCCGCTCGACTACCTCCAGCCCGCCGGACCCGCTTACGACCTGCGACTCTCGGTGGAATGGAACGACACGCGGGTGAGCAGGCCGCCGTTCGCCTCGATGTATTGGACGGCGGCGCAGCAGCTCGCCCACCTGACCAGCAACGGCGCGTCGGTCCGAACGGGCGATCTCTTCGCCTCCGGCACGGTTTCGGGCCCGCGACGCGACCAGGTCGGCTCGTTCCTCGAGCTCACGCTCAGCGGCGCCGAGCCGGTGAAGCTTTCCGACGGCAGCACGCGCGGTTTCCTGGAGGACGGCGACAAGGTGACCATCACCGGCACGACGATCGGCGCGGCCGGCGTAGAGATCGGTTTGGGCGAAGTGATCGGAACGATCCTTCCCTGATTGGCTGGCTCCGCTTCGCTCCGCGGGCGATCGCCTGGTAACCGGTGAGATGGCAGGCGGTTTCCCGCGCTCCGCAAACACCGCGGAGAGCGAAAAACCGCATGCCATCTCACCGGCGGCGATCGCGGGTACGTTGGTTACCGTGTATGCGGGAGGTCACGCTATGTCGACGGTCGCGGTGACACGCTTGATCGAGGCGCCCGTCGCCGCGGTCTGGCAGGTGTTCACCGACCTGGGCCGCCGGCGCGAGTGGTTGTCCGCCGTCACCGCCGTCGAGGTGCTTACCCGCGGTCCGTTCGGTGCGGGCACGAGCTGGCGGGAGAGCCGCCGGATGGCCGACGGCGGCGAGATCACCGAGGAGTTCCGGGTCCTGGAGTGCGTGATCCCCGAGCGGTTCGTGGTCGCCTCGCCCGGCATCGGCGCCGACTACCGCATGACGTATTCGTTCGTGCCCGTGGTCGCCGGCCGGCACAAGGGCGGCACCATGGTCACCGTCGTGCAGGACGGCGGCGCCACCGCGCCGGCCGGCCGTTTCCTCGCGCTGATCTTCGGCGGGCTCGCGGCCGGCACCGCCGAGGGCGCCCTGCGCCGAGACCTGGACGATCTGGCCGCCGCCGCCTGACATAGTCTCTGCTGGTGTCCCGGGTGCTGCTGCGGTCGCTGTTCGCGCTGGCCGTGGTGGCCGCGGCGGTGTTGATCGGGTGGCGCGTGCTCAAGCCGGCCGAGGTGCTGGCGACGGTCCGGCCGCCCCTCGCCCCGGCCCGGATGGACGGTCCGGGCGCCACCGGCCAGCTCGCGACCGCCCCGCTGATCGTCGCCGGTCAGGTCCGGGTCTACGCGTCGAAGCGCCAGGTCCGGGCGGACGCGCCGGTCGACGCCAAGACGGTCTACACCGCCGTCTGGAGCTTCCGGCGCTGGCCCGAGCAACTGTCCGGGGTGGTCGCGTCCGGCGCGACGGTGGTCAGCCGCTGGTCGGACGGCGATCTCGTGGCGATCGACGGCGCGACCGGCCGGATCGTCTGGCGGGCGGCCGGCCCGCCGGGGCCGGGATTCGAGGGACACCGCACCGGTTCCGCCACCGTGTGGGCGCCGGCAGGCCTGCGGGTGGCCGGGCCGAGCGTCCTGGTCACGGCGGGTGGTCAGCTTTTCGCGTACGCGATGAGCACCGGAACCCCAATCTGGAGCGCGACCTGCGCGCAAGCCTTCACCACCGCCGCCGCCGCCCAGGTCGTCTGCCCTTCGGGCGTCTTCGACGCCGCGACCGGCGCACCCGTCGCGTCGTTCCCGCCCGGCCCCTACACGCCGGTGGGCTGCGATGTCGCGTCGTCGTCGTGCGCCGGGCTGCGGGACGGCGCCGGCCACGGGTGGCTCACCACGTCGCCGGCGCCCGTCCGCGCGACGCCGCTGGACCGTCCCGACGCGGACGTGGCGGCCGGCCTGGTCGTCGACCCCGACGGGCACGCGGTCGACGCCGTCACCGGCGCGGCGCGCCACGACTATCCGGCCGGCACGCAGGTGCTGGGCGCCTCGTCCGGGCGGGCCGTTCTGCTGACGCCCGACCGCACACTGCTCGCCGTGGATCCGCGAACCGGCGTCACCATCGCCTCGTTCCCGCTGGTGCACAAGCGCGAGGGCACCGACTGGGATCCCGGCCGCTGGCAGGTCACCGAGCGGTACGTGGCGGTCGAGCGGCTCCGACCCGACCGCCCGGACGACCCCGACACCCCGGGCTATTACTTCTCGGCCGACCCCGTGGTGGTGGCCGCGATCTGACTACTGTTTCGCCTGTCCGCTCGCGCCACCGGTCCGGTCCGTCGGCTGAACCTGCCTTATCGCCGGCTGATCTGCAACGTCGGCTTGGTGACCTCGGCGAAGAAGTCGTTGCCCTTGTCGTCGACCACGATGAAGGCCGGGAAGTCCTCGACCTCGATCTTCCAGACCGCCTCCATGCCGAGCTCCGGGTACTCCAGCACCTCGACGTGGCGGATGCAGTCCTGGGCCAGCCGGGCCGCCGGGCCACCGATCGAGCCCAGGTAGAAGCCGCCGTGCGACTGGCAGGCGCGGGTCACCTGGGCCGAGCGGTTGCCCTTGGCGAGCATCACCAGCGAGCCGCCGGCGGCCTGGAACTGCTCGACGTACGCGTCCATCCGCCCGGCCGTCGTCGGGCCGAACGAGCCGGACGCGTACCCCTCGGGCGTCTTCGCCGGGCCGGCGTAATAGACGGCGTGGTCGCGCAGGTACTGCGGCATGGGCTCGCCCGCGGCCAGGCGCTCGGAGATCTTGGCGTGCGCGATGTCGCGGGCCACGACCAGCGGGCCGGACAGCGACAGGCGGGTCTTCACCGGGTATCGGGACAGCTCGGCCCGGATCTCGGCCATCGGCCGGTTGAGGTCGACCTCGACCACCGGACCCTCGTCGAGCTCGACGTCGGGCAGGAAGCGGGCGGGGTCGGCCTCCAGGCGCTCCAGCCAGACACCGGAGGGCGTGATCTTGGCAAGGGCCTGACGGTCGGCCGAGCACGAGACCGCGATCGCGACGGGACAGGACGCGCCGTGCCGCGGCAGGCGGATGACGCGTACGTCGTGGCAGAAGTACCGCCCGCCGAACTGCGCGCCGATGCCGAAGTCGCGGGTCAGCTCGAGCACCGCCGCCTCGAGCTCGAGGTCGCGGAAGCCGTGGGCGGACATCGTGCCGTGCCGGGGCAGGTTGTCGAGGTATTTCGCGCTGGCCAGCTTGGCCGTCTTCAGCGCGTACTCGGCGCTGGTGCCGCCGATGACCACGGCCAGGTGATAGGGCGGGCAGGCGGACGTGCCGATCAGGCGGAGCTTCTCGTCCAGGAACTCCATCATGCGCGCGGGGTTCAGCAGCGCCTTGGTCTCCTGGTACAGGTAGCTCTTGTTGGCCGAGCCGCCGCCCTTGGCCATGAACAGGAATCTGTACGCGTCGGGCTGGCCGCCCGGGTCCTCGGCGTACAGCTCGATCTGGGCCGGCAGGTTGGAGCCGGTGTTCCGCTCGTCCCACATGGTGAGCGGCGCGAGCTGGGAGTAGCGCAGGTTGAGCCGGGTGTACGCCTGGTACACGCCCTGCGCGATGGCCTCCTCGTCGGTGCCGTCGGTGAGCACGTGCCGCCCGCGCTTGCCCATCACGATCGCCGTGCCGGTGTCCTGGCACATCGGCAGCACGCCGCCGGCCGCGATGTTCGCGTTGCGCAGCAGGTCGAGCGCGACGAACCGGTCGTTCGGCGAGGCCTTGGGGTCGTCGATGATCGAGCGCAGCTGGGACAGGTGCGCCGGGCGCAGGAAGTGCGCGATGTCGTGCATCGCCTCGGCGGTGAGCTGGGTGATCACGGACGGATCGACGGTCAGGAACCGCCGCCCGCCGGGCCCGTTGACCACGTCCACGCCCTCGTCCGTGACCAGTCGGTACTCGGTCAGGTCGTCGCCGATCGGCAACAGCGGCGAGTACGAGAATGCTGCGCCTCTGCTCATGACGGGCAAGCCTAGGACAGCGCCGCCCGGTCGTGCGAACCGCTCCGGCCCTGCGCACTCATGGATTTGGTCAAGCGAACGGCAGGTAGGCCATGTCGCGGCCGTCGACGGCGATCATTCCGCTCGGTCCGGATGTAAAAATCTTGGCACTTGTCCGGACCTCGGCGAGCAGGCGGCCGCTCGACGGCGACAGCGCGGCCACCCGGCCGGGCTTGACCGTGACAATGATCACGGCGTACGGGGTGACCGCGGCGGACGCCCCGGAGCCGGCCGGGCGGCTCCAGGCGGTCCGGCCGGTCGCCATCGAGAAGCCGCGCAGGGTCGCCTTGTCGGCGCTGCGGATCACCGCGAAGCTGTCGTTGATCGCGAGTACCTCCTCGCCCTTGGCGCCGTGCCACAGCACCCGGCCGTCGTGGGCCGCGATGAGCTCCTGCTTGCCGACCGGGTCGACGCCGAGCACCACGTCCTCGCCGCCGGCCGGGTCGCGGTCCTGCTTGCAGCCGGAGCCGTTGGCCGCGGTCCGCAGGTTGAGCCCGTCCTTCCGCCACACCGTGCCGCCGTCGGGCGGGTCGGTGGCGACCACGCCGTAGTAGCAGGTGCCGTCGTCGGCCGTGCCGGTCACCGTGAGCACCCGGCCGCCGGTGATCGCCACCCGCTGGTCGGCGGCGGGCTCGACGGTCTGCACCAGCTTGCCGGTCGCGGTGTCGATCACCCGGACCTTCCGGTCGTCCGGGAGCCCGATCAGGGCCGGCATCGGGCGCGTCCCGGCCACGTCATCGTCGATGCCGTTCGCGGTGAGCGGGTTGGTGTCGGGCAGGTCGGGGTTGGCGGCGTCGAGCACGAAGCCGATGCCGCCGGTGCCGACCCGCCAGCGCGCGGTGCCCCGCAGGTCCCAGGCGGTGAGCTCGCAGTCGCCGCCCTTGGCGCAGCGCAGGTCGAGGATGCCGGTGCGGTAGGTCCAGACCGCGGTGGCCTGGGTGTCGGTGCGGCGGATGGCCCCGCTGCGCGGGTCGAGCACCTGATAGCCCTTCTCGAGCAGGCGCCCGGTGACCACCACGGCGTCGTTGCCCTCGCCGGCCACGGCGGCCCAGTCGGCGTCGCTCTTCCACAGCTGCAGGCCGGCGGTCAGCCCGTACGCCTCGACCGAGGTGCGGTACTCGACGATCACCGCGTCGCCGGCGATGGTGACGCTCTGCGGGCTGCCGCCGATCGTGGTCTGCCAGCGGGAGACGCCGGCGGCGATCGGCTCGCTCGTGTTGATCCACGACCAGACCTTGGGCCACGGGTTCCAGACGCCGGTGGTGGCGAGCACGATGACCAGCACGAGGGCGGCCAGCCCGTAGCCCCTCCAGGGGCTGCCACCCGACGCCATGCGCGACACGCTAACGACGTCAATCCCCCGCGCGATGGATCTCGATATGCCCGTGTCGATCGCTTATGTCCCCGATGCCGCGCGGACCAGCGGCAACGTGCGGTAGGGGATCAGCTCGGCCAGCGCGATGATGGTCGATGCCCGGACGATCCCCTCGTAGCCGACGATCTGATCGATCACCCGCTGCAGGTCGGCGTTCGAGCGGGCCACGATCCGGCACATCAGGTCGCCGCTGCCGGTGATCGTGTGCGCCTCCAGCACCTCCGGGATCTCGGCCAGGTGGTCGGTGACCGCGTGGTGCCCGTACCGCTGGCTGATCTCCAGGGTCACGAAGCTCATCACGCCGTACCCGATGGCCGCCGGAACCACCTCGGGCCCGAAGCCTTTGATCGCGCCGCGCGCGATCAGTTTGTCCAGCCGGGCCTGAACGGTCCCGCGAGCGACGGCGAGACGTCGCGACATTTCGAGTACGCCGATGCGCGGTTCCGCCGCCAGCAGTTCCACAATTCTTGCGTCGAGTACGTCAAGCTGGACAACTTGCATGGTCATTCCGGCAAGTTACCGTACGAGTTGCGCAAGCTGCCCAGAGAAAATGCCAACCATTGCCCAGGAAAGCGGGCAAGTGCAGCCTCGGAACATGACGCAGAGCTACTCAAAAGGCGGCTCCGCCGCACTTCAAGAAGAAACCCCGATGGGGATGGAGCACGCCACCACGAAAGCCGACGTCTTCCCCGTCAAGGGCGTCGACTACCTGCAGTTCCTGGTGGGCAACGCGAAGCAGGCGGCCCACTACTACTCGACCGCGTTCGGCATGATCTGTGTCGCCTACCGCGGTCCCGAGCAGGGCTATCGCGACCACGCCGAGTACGTGCTGGTCAGCGGTTCGGCCCGGTTCCTGATCACCGGCGCCGTGCACCCGGGGGCGCCCGGCGCCGACCACGTCACCAAGCACAGCGACGGCATCCACGACATCGCGCTCGAGGTGCCCGACGTCGACGCCGCCTACCTGCACGCGATCAACGCGGGCGCGCGCGGCGTGACCGAGCCGCACGACGTCAAGGACGAGCACGGCACCGTCCGGATCGCCGCGATCGCCGCGTACGGCGATACCATCCACTCGCTGGTCGACCGGTCCGGATACGACGGCCCGTTCCTGCCCGGCTTCGTGACCCGCGCCCCGATCGTCGACCGCAGCGCCGCGGTCGCGGCCGGCCTGCAGCCGAAGCGCTTCTTCCAGGCCGTCGACCACGTGGTCGGCAACGTCGAGCTCGGCAAGATGGACGAGTGGGTCGAGTTCTACGGCCGGGTCATGGGCTTCACCAACATGGCCGAGTTCATCGGCGACGACATCGCCACCGACTACTCGGCGCTGATGAGCAAGGTGGTCGCCGACGGCCACCGCAAGGTGAAGTTCCCGCTCAACGAGCCGGCCGTGTCGAAGCGCAAGTCGCAGATCGACGAGTACCTCGAGTTCTACGGCGGCCCCGGCGCCCAGCACATCGCCGTCGCCACCAACGACATCCTGGCCAGCGTCGACGCCATGCGCGCGGCCGGCGTCGAGTTCCTGAACACCCCCGACTCGTACTACGACGACCCCGAGCTGCGGGCCCGGATCGGCGAGGTGCGGGCCCCGATCGACGAGCTCAAGAAGCGCGGGATCCTGGTCGACCGGGACGAGGACGGCTACCTGCTGCAGATCTTCACGGCGCCGGTGCAGGACCGGCCGACCGTGTTCTTCGAGCTGATCGAGCGGCACGGGTCGCTCGGCTTCGGCAAGGGCAACTTCAAGGCCCTCTTCGAGGCGATCGAGCGGGAGCAGGAGCGCCGCGGCAACCTGTAACGCTCGCCGGGCGGTCCGGAGCCGGCCACGGCCGGCTCCGGCGCCCGCGACCCGGCCGACCCGATCCGGCCCGGCCCGGCACGACGAGGTCGCTCCGACCGCGGTGGTTAAGGTTTTCGCATGAGCTCGTTGCCCGCCGGCTGGTACAAGGATCCGGCCGACACCACCACCCAGCGCTACTGGGACGGTGAAGGCTGGATCGGGAAGGCCATCCCGGCCGACGCGGTCCCGCCGGACGGCCCGCCCCCGGTGGAGGAGGAGCCGCCGCCCGCTCCGGCGCCCGACCCCGCCGAACCGGCCGCGCGGCCGGTCTCGCCCCCGCCGCAGCCGGCCCCGCCGGGGTGGGGTCCGATGCCCCCGCCGCCGCCGGGCTGGCAGCCGCCACCGGGCTGGCAACCGCCGGCCCAGGGCACGCCGGGCACGCCGTCGGGCCGGCAACAGCCGCCGGCCCCGGGCGCGCCGCCGGGCTGGCAGCAGCCGCCCGGCTGGCAGCAGATGTCGCCCGAGATGCGGATGGCCGCCTACCCCTACCCCTACCCCTACCGCGTCGAGGCGCGCCCGCACGGCTTCGCCCTGGCCGGCCTCGGCCCGCGCCTGGTCGCCCGCCTGCTCGACATCCTGGCCGTGCTGGTGCTCAACGTCGTGGTCAACGGCTACTTCGCGTACCAATGGTGGCAGGAGTTCCGGCCCATCTGGCGCTCCGCCATGGACACGGTGGCCAACGGCGGCGACGCGTTCGATGCCACCTCGCAGGCGTCCGGCCGGATGGACGGCCTGCTCTGGGCCATGCTGATCGTGGCCACCCTGCTGTGGCTGCTCTACGAGGCGCCGGCCATCGCGAGCAGCGGTCAGACCCTCGGCAAACGGGTCATGCGCATCAAGGTGGTCGCGATCGAGAACACCGAGCCGCTAGGCTTCGGCCGCGCGTTCGGCCGCTGGGCCCGCCTCGGTCTCTGGACCCCGGCCTGGGGCTGCGCCGGCCTGGGTCTGGTCCTGCAGTTCATCGACTCGATCTCGCCGGTGTTCGACCAGCAGCTCCGGCAGGCGTACCACGACAAGACCGCCCGGACGGTCGTCATCGCGCTGCCACCCCACGACCGGCAGCCCGTCGACGCCTCCACCGGCGGCAACGGCAGCAGCAGCAACGGCAGCAGCATCTCGAAGGGCCATCCAACCGCCCCGCCCACCACCCAAGACCGGACTAAAGGACCTTCACAATGACCCGGCTCACCCGCGCCGACCTGGATGGGCTTCCCGCCTACGTGCCCGGTCGCAACCTCGCCGACCTGACCCGCGAGCTCGGCATCGCCGAGGCGATCAAGCTCGCCAGCAACGAGGTGCCCTACGGCCCGCTGCCCGGCGTGGTGGAGGCGGTCACCGAGGCGATGCTGCACTCGCACCGCTATCCCGACATGGGCGCGGTCGAGCTGCGCGGCGCGCTCGGCGAGCGGTACGGCGTGGCGCCCGACCGGATCGTCACCGGATGCGGGTCGGTGGCGCTCACCGAGATCCTGGTGAAGGCGACCTGCCTGCCCGGCGACGAGATCGTCTACTCGTGGCGCTCGTTCGAGGCGTACCCGATCATCTCGGCCGGCGCCGGCGCGACCAGCGTGCGCGTGCCGAACACCGCGGCGCACGGCCACGACCTCGCGGCGATGGCCGACGCGATCACCGAGCGCACCCGGCTCGTCTTCGTGTGCAACCCGAACAACCCGACCGGCACCTCGGTGCGCACGGCCGAGATCGACCGGTTCCTCGCCGACGTGCCCTCCGACGTGCTGGTGGTGCTGGACGAGGCGTACCGGGAGATGGTGACCGACCCGGAGGTGCCGGACGGCATCAGCACCTACGCCGACCGGCCCAACGTGCTGGTGCTGCGCACGATGTCCAAGGCGTGGGGCCTGGCCGGCCTGCGGATGGGCTTCCTGGTGGCGCAGCCCGAGGTGGCCGGCGCGATCCGCAAGGTGCTCACCCCGTTCTCGACGAGCCTGGTCGCGCAGGCCGCCGCGATGGCCGCGCTCGCCCAGGAGGCCGAGGTCCGGCGCCGCTGCGGCCTGGTCGTCGCGGAGCGGTCGCGGGTCACCGAGGCGCTGCGCAAGCTGCACGTGGACGTGCCGGAGAGTCAGGCCAACTTCGTCTGGCTGCCGCTCGGCGACCAGGCCGCCGCGTTCGGCGCGGTCTGCGAGGGCCGCGGGGTGATCGTGCGGCCGTTCCAGGGCGACGGCGTCCGCGTCACCATCGGCACCCCCGAGGAGAACGACGCCTTCCTGGCCGCCGCCGAGGTCGCCCTCGACCAAATCGGCTGAGTCAGTGAACAACCCTCAGTGAGTCGCGGCGAGGTGGTGGTCGGCCTCGGCCAGGCGGGACGGGAACACCGCCCGGGCCCGCGCGACCATCACCAGCGCCACCACGGCCAGGCCGGCTGCCAGCAGCGGCAAACCGCCGAGCAGCCCGGCCGAGGCGAAGCGCTCGCCGACGAACGCGCCGGCGCCGATCCCGATCTGGAACGACACCACGTACACGGCGGAGGCCGCGTCGCGGGCCAGCGGCGCGATCCGCAGCACCGTGGCGGCCAAGCAGACCGGGATCGCGCAGAAGGCGCCGCCCCACAGCAGCGCGGCGACGATCGTCGGCACCGGGCCGAGCACCGGCGCGAGCAGGGCGACCGCGCCGGCCAGCACCGCGAGCAGCAGGATCAGCGCGGGTCCGGGCCGGCGGTCGACGTGGCGGCCCACCGCGTATCCGGCGACGAGCGCGGCCGCACCGTA
Source organism: Paractinoplanes rhizophilus (assembly GCF_042664765.1). Taxonomy (NCBI): domain Bacteria; kingdom Bacillati; phylum Actinomycetota; class Actinomycetes; order Micromonosporales; family Micromonosporaceae; genus Paractinoplanes; species Paractinoplanes rhizophilus. The sequence continues at coordinate 50,571 of NZ_JBHTBJ010000004.1, forward strand.
CCCCAGAAGCAGTGCACTCAGCCCGAAGCCCTGCAATCCGCCGTCCCGGCGGACCAGCGGGGCGATGTAGGTGTAGGCCGCGAAGTGGCCGATCACCAGGATCCCGGTGATCGCGCAGAGCAGGGCCACCCGGCGGTCCCGGATGATCGCCACGGAGGCCCGCAGTTGGGTGCCGAGGCGCGTCTCGCGGTCGTGCGGCAGCGGGTCGAGCGCGGGCAGCACCCGGCGCAGCAGAAGCACACAGACCGCGCCACCGGCCGCGACCGCGCCGATCGCCACCCGCCAGCCCAGCCACTGCCCGAGCGCGGTGCCGACCGGGACGCCGGCCACGATCGCCAGCGAGTTCCCCACGAAGACCAGCGCCGTCGCCCGGCCGGCCTGTCCCGGCGGAGCGAGCCGCGCGGTGACCGGCCCGATGATCGACCAGAAGACGCCGTGCGCCAGCGCGCAGATCAGCCGGGTCGCCGCGAGCACCAGGAAGGTCGGCGCGAACGCGGCCGCGCCCTGCGAGACCACGAAGACCGCCATGGTGATCGCGAGCAGCAGGTGCCGCGACGCCCGCATGGTGAGCGCGGTCAGCGGGATGGTGCTGATCGCCGCGACCACGGCATAGCTGGTCAGCAGCAGCCCGATGCGCGCCTCACCCACGTGCAGGCCGTCGGCGATCTGCGGGAGCAGCCCCACCGGCAGCGTCTCGGCGGTGACGAAGCAGAAGGCGGAGCTGCCGAGGACGGCCAGCGCCGGGCGGTTCATGCGCACCCTCGCAGATTAAGCTCCGCACCAGAGTAAAAGAAGGGACCGGGATGTGACGACGCGCTCAACAGAGCTGCTCCGGGTGGCGCACACGCGCCCCGGCGTGACCCGCGCCGACGCCGCGCGGCTGCTCGGCGTGGGCACCGGCGCGGCCACTGAGATCGTCACCCGGCTCGCCCAGCAGTCGCTTCTGGCCGAGGCGCCGGCCGCGCCCAGCGGCAATCGGGGCCGTCCCACCACGATGCTCGTGCCGCATCCGGCCGGTCCACTGGTGCTCGCGGTGGCGATCACCCACGAGAGGTGGCGGATCGACGTCGTCGAGCTGGGCGGCAAGACCCTGGCCTCGGCGGCCGGCCCGCACGCCGGCGCCGCGTGGGTCACGGTGGCCGCGGCGGTCACGGCCGCCGTCGCTTCCTTCCGGCACACGTACGGCGGGAGGCTGCGTGCCATGGGCGTTTCCGTCCCCGGCACCGTCTCGCCGCGGCTCCGGCTCACCGCGAGCGGCCTGGCCTGGGACGAGGTCGACCTGACCACGCTGTGGCCCGGACCGGTCCTGGCCGCCGGCAACGACGCCACCCTGGCCGCCACCGCCGAGTCGCACCGGGGCGCCGCAGTCGGCGCGACGGTCGCCCTGCACCTGCGCATCGAGGGCGGCCTCGGCGGCGCGGTGGTCGATCACGGGCACGCCCTGCTCGGCGCCCGCGGCGCCGGCGGCGAGTTCGGCCACATGCCGTTCGGCGACCCGTCGATCGCCTGCCCGTGCGGCGCGGCCGGCTGCTGGGGCACGGCGGTGGACGGCACCGCCCTGGCTCGGCTGCTGGGCCGGCCCGCCCCGCCCGACCCGGTGAGCTACGCCCGCCGCGTGATCGCCGCGCCCGACCCGGCGTCTCGCGCCGCCGTCCGCACCGTCGCCGCCGCCCTGGGCCGCGGGATGGCCGGCCTGGTGAACGGATTCGACGCCGACCTGGTCACGCTGGGCGGCGTCGGGGTCGACCTGCTGGCGGCGGCCCCACTGGAGATCGACGCCGCCTATCGCGCGGGCCTGATGCAGGTGCACCGGGCCGCGCCACCCCCGGTGGTCCCGGCGGCGCTGGGCGACGACGGGCCGATCGCGGGCGCCGCCGAGGAGGCGTGGTCCCGGCTGCTGCCCGAGCTCGCCTGACCGCCGCCGCCGCGTCGGCTCCCGGCCCTCCGCCCGCCGGACATCGCGAGGTCTTGAAGACTTCCGGTGCGGGGCAAGCGCTAACTAACCATCCCTGGCCCGCTGCCGACCCTCGGTGGCCAACGATGATGAGCTACTGCTCGCCCGGGAGTGGAACTCATCAAGTTCCGGGGGTCAGCCGCAATACCCGGCGACGGGCGTCAGCCACTCGGTGAACTGGGCCTGGACGGTCTTGTTCAGGTCGGCCAGCGTCTTCACCCGGTCGAAGTACCGCCGGTCGGTGGCGCTGCTCTCCAATTTCGACGCCGAGACCTTGCCGGCCGCCTGGAAGTCGGGGTCCTCGGCCGCGGCCGTCTCCCGCCGGATCTTGGTGGCCGCCGCCTTCAGCTGGCCGGCGGCGTTCGCCTCCGCCTTCTCGGCGTCGGTGGCCTGCTTTTGCTCCTTGTAGGTGACCATCTTGCCCATCGCGCTGCCGAAGGCGCGCAGCTCGACCGAGTACAGGGTCTGCAGCTTGTCGCAGACCAGTTTGGTGCTGGTCGAGTAGTCGGGCGCCGCCGACGGCGTGGACGCGGCGGTCGGCGCGGTACGGGTGGCCGCGGCCGCCTCGGGGTCGGCCTTCGCGTCGCTGTCGCAGGCGGCGCCGGTCAGCAGGGCGCCGCCGGCGAGCACGGCCAGGAGGGCGCGTCGCATGAGGTGATCCTTCTCGTCGGGTACGTCCGAACCCGGCCGACGTTACGTTCCGGCGCGGCCATCGTCCAACCGACAGTGATCAGCACGATACGAACAGCCCGCCCGCGCGCGACCGTGCGGGCGGGCTGTGCGACCCCCGTGCCGGAGCGACGCCCCACCGCGCTGGGGGTGATTCTGGGTTGATCCACGGTGGGACGACGCAGGAACAGAGTTGTCCCCCGCGCTATCGGATTGCTGTCGATCCGCTATCGCGGCCTGCTCTAGGGTCTGTGTCGAAGTCGGGGCCGCAGCCCGTCTCCGACTTCGACACAGACCCTAGGCTCTGGGCACTCTTACGGATCGGAGTGGCTCCCGTGCGGTACCGCATATTAGGGCCACTGTCCGTCACCGTCGATGGACAGCAGGTGGCGATCACGGCGGGGCGCGACCGCATCGTGCTCGCGATGCTGCTGCTGCACGCCGGCCGGGTGGTCAGCCTCGGCGAGCTGGTCGACGCCCTCTGGGACGAGGATCCGCCACCGACCGCGCGCGCCCAGCTGCAGGCGTGCGTCTCCCGCCTGCGCCGGGCGTTGCCGGACGGGGCCATCGCCACCGATCCGGCCGGGTATCGGCTGCGCGCCGGGCCGGACGAACTGGACGCGTCGGTCTTCGATCGGCTGGTGGCCCGCGCGCGGGCAGCGGGCGAACCAGACATGCACCGGGAAGCGCTCGATCTGTGGCGCGGCGAGGCGCTGGTCGGCATCGATAGCCGGCCGGTGCGCTCGGCGGCCGCGGTCCTCGACGAGAGGTACGCGGCGACGCTCGAGGAGTGGGCTGAGCTCGAGCTGGCCGCCGGGCACGGGCGTGACCTGATCGGCGAGCTGGGCCGGCAGGCCGAGCGGTTCCCGCTGCGCGAGCGGTTGCGCGGGCAGCTGATGCGGGCGCTGGTGGCGGACGGCCGGGCCGCTGACGCGCTCGCCGAGTTCCGCCGGTCGCGCGCGGTGCTGCGCGACGAGCTGGGCATCGAGCCGGGCGCCGAGCTGCAGCAGCTGCACCGGCGGGTCCTCGGCGGGGAGCCGGCCACGGACGCGATCCGCAGCCTACCGCGTACGGTCGGGGACTTCACCGGGCGCGACGAGATCGTGGCCCGCCTGCTGGCCCGGCTGGAGCGGTCCGACCCGGCGGTGGCCGTGATCGACGGGATGGCCGGCAGTGGCAAGACCACCCTGGCGCTGCACTTGGCCGCGCTGGTCGGCGACCGTTACCCGGACGCACATCTGTTCGTCGACCTGCACGGGCACGGCGACCACGAGCCGGTCGAGCCGTCGGCGGCTCTGCAGGCCCTGTTACGGCAGCTCGGCATCGCCGCCGACCTGATCCCGGTCGAGCGGGAGGCCCGGGTCACGCTGTGGCGCAGCGAGCTGGCTCGACGCCGAGTGCTGGTGGTGCTCGACAACGCCCGGTCGAGCGCTCAGCTGGCCGACCTGCTGCCCACCTCGCCGGGCACGCTGGCCCTGGTGACCAGCCGGCGGCGGCTGGCCGGGCTGGACGACGTGCACCCCGAGTCGCTGCCGGTGCTGGCGGACGACGAGGCCACCGCGCTGCTGACCCGGATCGTCGGCGATCGGGTCCGTGCCGAGCCCGCCGCCACCGCCGAGGTGGTCCGCCGCTGCGGTGGCCTGCCGCTGGCTTTGCGCCTGGCTGGGGCCAGGCTGGCCCACCGGCCGCGCTGGCGGGTCGCCGACCTGGTGCGGCGCCTGGGCGAGTCGGCGCTGCCCGAGCTGGCCGCCGAGGACCGTTCGGTGGGTGCCGCGTTCGCGCTGTCCTTCCGGCAGCTCCCGGAACCGGCCCGCCGGATGTTCCGGCTGCTGGGCGTCTGCCCGGGACCGCTGTTCGACGTGCCGGTGGCAGCCGCGGCCAGCGGGCTGTCGCCGACCGCGGCGCGGGACGTGCTCGACGACCTGGTCGACGCGCACCTGGTCGACGAGCCGGAGGCGGCCGTCTTCCGGCTGCACGACCTGCTGCGGGAATACGCGTCCGCGCTGGCGGCCGAACTGTCGCCCGAGACTCGGCATGCGGCCCTGGTCGCGGTGTTGGACCTGCAGACGTACGCGTGGACCGCGGCGGGGCCCTCCACCCAGCGCTCCGTGGTGCAGCGGGACCTTGGGTCGCCGGAGCCGCTCCGTCCCGATCTGATCGCCGCGCGGTCCGAGCTGGCCGCCCGCCGGGAATGGGAGCGGCCGCAGCTCATCGCGCACGTGGAGGCCGCGGCCGCGGCCGGCGCGACCCGCTACGCCTGGTGGCTCCCGCGGGCGGCGTGGTGGCACCTGTTCAGCCGGGGTTACATCGACGACCTGCGAGCCTTGTTCGAGCGCAGCATGGCGATCGTCGAGCGAGCGGGCGACCGGCCGGGCATCGCCGTGGTGGCCAATTACCTGGCCTCCGCCTACATCCGGGTGTCCGACTACCCGCGCGCGCTGGAGCTGCTGGATCGCTCGGTGCTCGGGCACGAGGAGCTGGGCAACCGGCGCGCGGTCGCCACGGTGCTGGGCAACCGCGCCGGGATCTACGAGGCGATGGGCCGGTTCGCCGACTGCGTCGCGTCGGCCCGGGACGCGCTGCGCCTGCGGGCGCTGGTCGGCGACCCCAACTGGGCCCGGGCGCCGCTGCACAACCTGGCCGAGGGGTACGCGAGTCTGGGCCGGCACACGGAGTCGCTGCGGTACCGGCGGTTGGCGCTGCTGGCGGCGATCGACGTGGGCGACGCCGACGCCGTGGCCATTGCGCTGGTCAACATTCAGAAGCAGAAGCGGGCCCTGGGCGAGATCTCGCCCGCGACGGCCGAGCGTTACCTGGGGGCCGGCCTGCGGCTGGCACGGCGCGGCGGCAACCGGGCGCTCCAGGCGGAGATCTCCAACGAACGGGCGCTGCTGCTGCGCGACCAGCGTCGGTACGCCGAGGCCACCGCCCGGCACGAGGCAGCGATCGCCCTCATGCGGCAGACCTCGGACCGGCATTACGAGGCCACCTACTACTACGATCTCGCGGTCACCCGTGGCCTGGCCGGCGACCGGCCGGCCGCCCTCGACCTGCACCGGCGGGCCCGGCGGCTGGCCCAGACGCTGCACGCGCCGCACCTGGCCGCGTGCGCCGAGGCCGGCATCGCCGAGTGCCTGGCCGACGACGATCCGGAGCAGGCGCGCCGCTCGTGGAAGGCGGCGCTCAAAGCCTTCCGCGAGATGGGGGCGCCCGAGCAGTTCGACGTGAAGCGCCGGCTGGCGGCTCTCGGTGGTGAGGATCATCTGCGGCCCGCGGCCGGGCGAGGGACGATGGTGGGGTGACTACCGACGAGGAGACCGGCTACCGGGTCGAGCGGGACACGATGGGCGAGGTCCGGGTGCCGGCCGACGCCCTGTGGCGGGCGCAGACGCAGCGGGCGGTGGAGAACTTCCCGATCTCGGGGCGCGGGCTCGAACCCGCGCACATCGCCGCGCTGGCGCGGATCAAGGGTGCGGCCGCGCAGGTGAACGCGGCTCTCGGCGTACTCGATGAAGGTCTCGCCAAAGCGATAACGACCGCCGCGGCCCATGTGGCCGCCGGGGGTTATGAGGATCAATTCCCGATCGACGTCTTCCAGACCGGGTCGGGCACGTCGTCGAACATGAACGCCAACGAGGTCATCGCGACGCTGGCCGCCCGCGAGCTGGGCCGGCCGGTGCATCCGAACGATCATGTCAACGCCTCGCAGTCCAGCAACGACGTCTTCCCCTCGTCGATCCACCTGGCGGCGACCGACGCCGTGGTCAACCAGCTGATCCCGGCGCTCGAGCATCTGCAGCGGGCGCTGGCGGCGAAGGCCGAGTCCTGGGCCACGGTGGTCAAGAGCGGGCGGACGCACCTCATGGACGCGACGCCGGTCACGCTTGGTCAGGAGTTCTCCGGGTACGCGGCCCAGGTGGCCGCCGGGATCGAACGGCTGCACGCCACCGTGCCCCGCCTCGCCGAGCTGCCGCTGGGCGGCACCGCCGTGGGCACCGGCGTGAACACGCCGCCCGGCTTCGCGCCCGCGGTGATCGAGCGGCTGCGCGAGAGCACCGGGCTGCCGGTGACCGAGGCACGCAACCACTTCGAGGCGCAGGGCGCCCGGGACGGCCTGGTCGAGGCGTCCGGTCAGCTGCGCGCGGTCGCGGTGAGCCTCTACAAGATCGTCAACGACATCCGCTGGATGGGCTCGGGCCCGCGGGCCGGCCTGCGCGAACTGCGCCTGCCCGACCTGCAGCCGGGCTCGTCGATCATGCCGGGCAAGGTCAACCCGGTGGTGCCCGAGGCGGTCCGCCAGGTCGCGGCCCAGGTCATCGGCAACGACGCGACCGTGGCGTTCGCGGGCACCCAGGGCGACTTCGAGCTCAACGTGATGCTCCCGGTGATGGCCCGCAACCTGCTCGAGTCGATCCGGCTGCTCGGCAACGCGTCCCGGCTGCTCGCCGACCGCTGCATCGCCGGCCTGGAGGCGAACGTCGAGGTCGCGCTCGCGTACGCGGAGGGATCGCCGTCGATCGTCACCCCCCTCAACCGCTACATCGGGTACGAGGAGGGCGCCGCGATCGCCAAGGCCGCGCTGGCCTCCGGACGCACGATTCGCGAGCTGGTGATCGAGCGCGGTCACGTGGCTTCCGGCAAATTGACGGAGGCCCAGCTGGACGAGGCTCTCGACGTGCTCCGGATGACCCGTCCCTGAGCGCGCTCGCTACCCTTGTACGGTGACGCTGCGCTTGTACGACACCGCGACCCGATCCGTCCGGGACTTCGTGCCCAAGACGCCCGGTCAGGTCGGGATCTACCTGTGTGGTCTCACCGTGCAGTCCACGCCGCACATCGGGCACCTGCGCTCCGCGGTGAACTACGACGTGCTGCGGCGATGGCTGCTGCACACCAACCACGACGTCACCTTCATCCGCAACATCACCGACGTCGACGACAAGATCCTCGACAAGGCGACCGCCTCCGGGCGGCCGTTCTGGTCGATCGCGTACGCGAACCGCCTGCTCCTCGACGCCGACTACCGCGGGCTGAACGTGTTGCCGGCGACGTACGAGCCGCTCGCGACCGCGCACATCCCCGAGATGCACGAGCTGATCTCGGCGCTGATCGAACTCGGGCACGCGTATCCGGCCACGGGCGGAAACGGCGACGTGTATTTCGATGTGCCGTCGTATGCGGACTATGGGGCGCTGTCCGGCCAGAACCCGGATGAAATGCGCCCGCCGACCGACGGCGGCGAGCCGGACAAACGGGATTACCGCGACTTCGCCCTATGGAAGGGCGTCAAGGCCGACGAGCCCGAGGACGCCAATTGGCCCTCACCCTGGGGCCGGGGCCGTCCCGGCTGGCACATCGAGTGCTCGGCGATGGCCCGGCGCTACCTCGGCGACGAGTTCGACATCCACGGCGGCGGCCTCGACCTGACCTTCCCGCACCACGAGAACGAGATCGCCCAGTCCCGCTCGGCCGGCCTGCCGTTCGCGCGCTACTGGGTGCACCACGCGCTGCTCAACCTCGGCGAGGCCAAGATGAGCAAGTCGCTGGGCAACGTGATCGACGCGGCGTCGGTGCAGGCCATGGGCATCCGCATGGTCGAGCTGCGGTACTACCTGGGCACCCCGCACTACCGCTCGCGCATCGACTACTCCGACGAGGCGCTGCGCGAGGCCGCGGTGGCGTACCGGCGGATCGAGGGGTTCGTGCAGCGGGCGGCCGAGGTGGTCGGCCCGGGCCGGCCCAAGGACGTGCCGCCCGCGTTCGCCGCGGCGATGAACGACGACCTCAACACGTCGGCCGCGCTCGCCGTCGTGCACGACACGATCCGCGAGGGCAACACGGCGCTCGCGGCCGGCGACGAGACCGGCATCCGCGGCGCGCTCACCGAGGTGCGGGCCATGCTCGGCGTGCTCGGCCTCGACCCGCTCGACCCCGCGTGGTCCGGCGAGGAGACCAAGAGCGACCTCAAGCCGGTGGTCGACTCGCTCGTCAAGCTCGCGCTCGAGCAGCGGTCGCAGGCGCGGGCACGCAAGGACTGGTCGGCCGCCGACTCGGTCCGTGATCAGCTCAAGAACGCGGGAATTCAGGTGGAGGACACTCCGGCCGGGCCGCGCTGGACGGTAGGAGAGCACTGATGCCGGGTAACTCCCGCAACGTGAGCAAGCGGGTCGTGTCCAAGAAGGGCGCGACCTCGGGCTCGGGCGGCAAGAACAGGGCGAGCCTCAAGGGCCGCGGCAAGACCCTGCCCGCCGACGAGCGCCCCTGGCACAAGGGGTATTCGGGCACCGAGAAGCTGCCCGAGAAGACCGCCCGCAAGCAGGAGAAAGAGCGCCGGGCCGCGGCCGCCGAGGGCCGCGCGCCCAAGGTCGGCATTCCCGGCACCAAGGACACGACCTGGGGTCGCGGCGGCCGCAACACCGGCCGGCCGATGCCGCAGCGGGGCGGCAAGCTGCCCGGCCGCGGCGGGCCGCGGGTCGCCCCGGGCCGCCGCTCCAACCCCACCAGGGAGGGGCCGGAGCTGCTGCTCGGCCGCAACCCGGTGGTCGAGGCGCTGCGCGCGGCGGTGCCCGCGACCGCGCTGTACGTGGCGCAGGGCATCGACATCGACGAGCGGATCGCCGAGATCGTGCGCACCGCGGGCGACCGCGGCATTCCGATCCTGGAGATCGGCCGGCACGAGCTCGACCGGATGACCGGCGGCGTGCTGCATCAGGGCATCGGGCTGCAGGTGCCGCCGTTCGCGTACGAGGACTTCGACGACCTCGTCGCCGCGGCGCTCGAGCAGACCGCCCCGCTGCTGGTGGCGCTGGACGGGGTGACCGACCCGCGCAACGTGGGCGCGGTGATCCGCTCGGTCGCCGCGTTCGGCGGGCACGGCGTGTTCATGACCGAGCGCCGGGCCGCCGGCATCACCGCCACCGCGTGGCGCACCAGCGCCGGCGCGGCCGCCCGGGTCCCGGTCTCCCAGGTGGTCAACCTGACCCGAGCCATCAAGGCCGCCCAGAAGGCCGGCTTCACCGCGATCGGCCTCGACGCCGACGGCGAGACCGACCTCTACCAGCTCGAGGCCGCCATCGGCCCGCTCATCGTGGTGGTCGGCTCCGAGGGCCGCGGCCTCTCCCGCCTGGTCGGCGAAACCTGCGACCTGCGGGTGAGCATCCCCATGGCCTCGGAGGTCGAGTCCCTCAACGCCTCAGTAGCAGCAGCCGTAACCCTGGCCGAGGTAGCCCGCCGCCGCACGTACGCGGAATAAGCCCTGTAACCCCCCACCAACCGCAACCACCAGGCAAAGCGCAACCACAGAAACGTGGGGGTTCGGGGGGCTCGGCCCCCCGGCCAGCATGCGAGGCGCCAAGGCCCGCGCTCTCCGCGGGCACGGCACGGGAAAGACGAGCCCCCGGTCGGGATCGAACCGACGACCTCCCGTTTACAAGACGGGTGCTCTGGCCAGCTGAGCTACAGGGGCGTGGGGGCCAGCATAACGTCTTGTGACTTTGGGACTTGCTTGGCACTTGGCTGAAAAAGCTTTACGTTTACAGCGCTGTTCCTCCACTCGGATCGTCCGGCACGTTCCTGCCGGTGGAAAGGAAGTCTGGTTCACCATGGCCACCGTTACGTATGACCACGCCTCCCGGATCTATCCCGGGTCGGACCGTCCCGCCGTCAACGAGCTGACCCTCGAGATCGGCGACGGCGAGTTCCTGGTCCTGGTCGGCCCCTCCGGTTGCGGCAAGTCCACGAGCCTGCGCATGCTGGCCGGCCTCGAGGACGTCGACAAGGGTCGCATCCTCATCGAGGGCAAGGACGTCACCAACCTCCCGCCGAAGTCCCGCGACATCGCGATGGTCTTCCAGAACTACGCTCTCTACCCGCACATGTCGGTGTACGAGAACATGGCGTTCGCCCTGAAGCTCCGCAAGACCTCGAAGGCCGAGATCGACCGGCGCGTCAAGGAGGCGGCGGCCCTCCTGCAGCTCGACGAGTACCTGTCCCGCAAGCCGAAGGCGCTTTCCGGTGGCCAGCGCCAGCGTGTCGCGATGGGCCGGGCGATCGTCCGCGAGCCGCAGGTGTTCCTCATGGACGAGCCGCTGTCGAACCTCGACGCCAAGCTCCGCGTCCAGACCCGTTCGCAGATCGCCACGCTGCAGGCCAAGCTGGGCGTCACCACCGTCTACGTCACGCACGACCAGGTCGAGGCCATGACGATGGGCCACCGCGTGGCCGTCATGCTCGACGGCGTGCTGCAGCAGGTGGACACCCCGCGGGCGCTCTACGACACCCCCGGCAACGTCTTCGTCGCCGGCTTCATGGGCTCCCCGGCGATGAACCTGAAGACCGTCCCGCTGACCGAGGCGGGCGGCCACTTCGGCACGCTGGCCGTTCCGCTGACCCGCGAGCAGGTCGCGGGCGCGCAGAGCGGCGGCGGCAAGGTCACCATCGGCTTCCGTCCGGAGGCCGCCGACCTGGTGTCCGAGGGCGAGGGCGGCTTCCCGATCGTGGTCGACCTGGTCGAGGACCTCGGCTCGGACGCGAACGTCTACGGTCACGCCGAGCTCGACGGTGGCTCGGAGCGGTTCGTGGTCCGCACCGACCGGCGGCACATGCCGTCGATGGGTGAGACGGTGTTCGTGAAGCCGCAGGTCAACGGCATCCACGTCTTCAACGCCGAGAGCGGCAAGCGCATCTGAAGTTGATCGCACGGCGGGCGGTCCTCCGAGGGGAGGGCCGCCCGTTTCGTGTTCCGCCCTACTTGGCGAAGGTCTGCAGGACGAAGTCCTTGTCCGCGACGCAAGCCAGGGTCGATTTGTCCCAGGAGCAGGTGTCCGAGCGGGTGTCGGCGAGCGATCCGAGCGGGACGGCGTCGTCGCCGATGTGCCGGCCGTAGAGCGCGGTCTCCCCGGGCGAACGGCTGAGCGGCTTGGAGAACTCGAGGATGTTGCCGCCGTCCAGCCGCGCCGCCTCGCCGGTGTGCGTCCAAACCTTCTTGCCGGCCGGGTCGAGCAGCGTCATCTCCGAGTTGGTCGTGGTGACCAGCACGGATTCGCCGACCGGCACGATGGTGTCGACGTTCGGCAGCGGGTAGTCCCACACCTGCCCGCCGTCGGCCACGTCGAGCGCCACGACGGTGGCGGTCTTGCCGTCGTAGCCGACCTCCTCGTCGAAGCAGACCCGGTCGTCACCGCAGGGCGCGACGTACTTCATCTGGCTGTTCGGCGTCTGCACGGTATAGAGGACCCGCGGCTGCGTGCTGCCGAACTTGCCGAGGTCGTGGGCGACGATCTGCTTGTCGTCCGGTTGCAGCACGATGAGGCGTCCGTTGTGCGCGATCATCGCGTCGTCCGGCTCGGCCACGTTCTGCCGCGTGGCCAGGACCTTGCCGGTGTCGGCGTCGATGACCCGGGCCGACTTGTCGGCGGCGATCTGCACGATGCGCCGGTCGTCGGTGAGGTCGGGCTGGTACGGGCGGCCGAAGACGGTGGCCGGCCCGTCCAGGTCGGCGGGCGTGGTCACCGCGAGCACGGTGGTGTCGGCCGGGTAGGTGAGCTTCGGGTCGTCCAGCGACCAGCGCTGCTTGCCGTCGGAGAGCCGCAGGCCGACCAGCTTGCGCCCGGCCCGGTCGGCGACGACGGCGGTGTCGCCGGCGAAAAGCACCAGGTCCTGGCTGCCGATGCTGCGATCCCACAGCACCGACCCGCCGTCGGCGCCGAGCACCACAACCCGCCGGCTGCTGGTGTCGGAGTTCGTCTCGCTGAAGAGTGCGATGCCGACCGGCAGCGCGACCATCGACTTCCAGCCACCCTTGGCACTGCCCGGCACGTAGTTGCTCCACAGCGGTTTCGTGCCGCCCACCCGCACCGCGACGACGCCAACCGTCCCGGCCGAGCTGTCGGAGCTGGCAAAGTAGACCCGATCCCCGAGGATCTCCGCGTCCGACCAGTCCGAGCTGACCGGCGCGAGGGCCGGGATCCGGGTGGGCTCGCTGAGCGGCCGATAGCCGATGGCCCGGTCGCCGGCCCACAAATACCAGGCCAGGGCGGTGCCGGCGGCAAGCATGAGAGTGACGGCCGCGGCGATTAACGCGTACGAGCTTTTCCGGAGTCCCCGGCGCGCAGGGGCCGCATCGGGGGTGGTCGCGCCCGGGACCCAGCCGCCGGGCTGAGCGTGCGGGCCCGGGCCATGCGGACCCGGACGGGCGTGCGAACCGGCATCGTGCTGACCCGGGCGGGCGATGCGCTGCTGGTGGGGTGGTGCCCAGCCGCCGCCGTGCTGATACCCGCCGGTTTGGTGGACGCCGTTTTGCTGGCTGCCCGGCTGTGGGTAGCCGCCGTTCCGACCGCCGGATTGTTGCTGCACGCCTGGCTGGTGGGCGCCGAACGGTGGCGGTGAGGTCGCTCCCGGGTGCGGCGCCGAGACCGGGCCGGACGGCGACGCGGAGACCGGGCCGGGTGGCGACGGGGAGACCGAGCCGGGTGGCGACGGGGAGACCGAGCCGGGTGGCGGCGCCGAGATGGGGCCGGGCGGTGGTGAGACGGGGGTCATGGGCGGCGGCGCGATGTGGCCCGCGGCGGCAAGGGCGGCCGCCTCGCCGGTGGCCCAGGGGTCGACGGGCTCGGACTTGAGCCGCTCGTCGGTGACCTCCTCGGGCGGTGTGCGCAAGGCCGGGGGAACCAGCTCGGACTGGAATGCCGCCGCTGGAGCCGGCACCGGAGTCGGCGGCTCCGGGACGGGTGCCGGCTCCGCCCGGGTGTCGGTGATCGGCGGCGTGGCGTCGGGCAGCGTCGGCGGGTGGGACGTCGGCGAGCCCGACGCGGTGGGCTCCGGCGTCGCCGAGCCGCCCGCGCCGGCGGGGCCACCGGAAGCGGGGGCAGCCGACGGCGTGACTGCCGACGGTGCGGCTGCTGTCGCGTAGCTGGCCGCGAGGATGGCGCCCTCGGCGACCGGGAGCTCGGGCTGCTCCAGCACGGTCGGGGCGATGCCCAGCTCGGCGTGCAGCCGCCGGGCCACCAGCGGAACCCGCGACGAGCCGCCCACCAGGAACAAGCCGGCCAGGTCGGACGGGCGCAGGCCGGCCGCGTCGAGCACCGCGGCGGCCTCGGCCACGCCGCGGCGCACCAGCGGGTCGATCGCGGCCTCGAGCTCGTCGCGGGTCAGGTGCACCGCGTGCTCGACCCCGGGCACCGGGACCGGGGCGAACGAGCCGCGGGACAGCATCTCCTTGGCGCCGCGCACGTCCTCCCAGAACTGGCGGCGGGCGCGCCAAGCGGCGAGCGTGGCCGGTTGGGTGAGTCGCTGCCACGCCTCGGGCTCGGCCCCGGCCAGCGTCTTGCCCAGGTGCTCGACGAGCGCCGCGTCGAGATCGAGACCGCCGAGGTCGTCGGCGCCACCCGAGGCGGTCACCGAGAAGCTGGGGCGGCCGCCCTCGCCGGGGCCGTCGTTGCGCACCACGGCCACGTCGAGCGTGCCGCCGCCGAAGTCGAAGACCGCGAGCGACGCCCCGGACGGCACCGGGCGGCGCAGCACCCCGGCGAAGTATCGCGCGGCGGCGACCGGCTCGGCGACCAACCGCGCGCCGGGCGGCCACCCGGCTTTGCCGAGCGCCTCGGTGAGCACCGCGCGGCGGGGAGCGCCCCACGCCGCCGGATAGGTCAGGATGGCCGCCGGCAGCTGGCCGGCCGTGGCGACCGCCTCGCGGGCGACCGCGTCCAGCAGGGCGGCGAAGAGGTCGGCGACCCCGATCGTGGTATCGCCGAGCTGCACCGAGCCGGCGTCGACGTGGCGCTTGGGGTTGGGCTCGAGCCGGCCGGGCTCGGCCTGGCCGAGGCGCAGCGCGTCGGCGCCGACGTGCAGGCGGCCGGTCGCGTCGAGATAGACCGCCGAAGGCAGCAGCGGTTTGCCGTCGAACAGCAGCGGCCGGGTGCGCCCGTCGGGGTGGCGCAGCATGGCGACCGTGTGCGAGGTGCCCAGGTCGACACCGAGCACGAAGCCGTGGATCTCGGTCACGCTGGCGTCCTTCCGGTCACGCGGCCCTTCAGCTGCCCGCCTCGGCCCCGTCATGCTACGACCCGCCTACGACACTCCCGTGCCCGGTGCGGGCCGCACTCCGGCCGCCGGCGCGGGCCGCAGGCCGTCGAAGACGATCGACAGGGTGCGGCGCTGCAGCGCGGGCGGCCACCCGCCACGCAACGCACCCTGGCAGACGGCGACGAGCAGCGCCATCACCTCGTCGGCTTCGATCTCCGGACTGACCTCGCCCCGCTCCCGCGCGCGGGCGAGCAGCCCGGCCACGACCTCCCGGAACCGGGCGATCGCCTCGTCCACCTCCAGCCCGGGGAGCAGGTCGATCACCGAGCGCTTGGCGGCGGCCTCGGCGACCAGCGCGGTGAAGACGCCGAACAGCGTGGCGTCCGGGGCGGCCATCCGCTCGGCCAGCCCGGCCAGCGTGTCCTTCATGATCGCGGCGAGCAGGTCGGCCTTGGTCGGGAAGTGCCGGAAGATCGTGCCGATCGCGACCCCGGCCTCGGCCGCGACCTGCTCGGTGGAGGCGGCCGCGCCCTGCTCGGCGAAGACCCGCGTGGCGACCTCCAGGATCTTCGCGCGGTTGCGGACGGCGTCGGCGCGTGGCGACATGGCAGCTCCGTTGACAAAGTGAGTCGAGACTCATAATTTACCTGAGTCGTGACTCATCTTAGGAGGCGTCATGGAACCGCGCGAGGTGTTCGAGAGGGCGATGCGACCGGAGGCTCTGACCGGCGAGGTGACCGGGGACCATCTGGCCGACGACGTCGTGGTCGAGTGGCCGTTCGCCGCGCCCGGCCGCCCGCGCCGGATCGAGGGAAAGTCCGCGTTCCTGGCGATGGCCGCCGCGGCTCGCGAGGCGATGCCGTTCCGCATCGACCGGTGCTCGGTCGGCGCCGTGCACGAGACCTCCGACCCCGAGGTCATCGTGGTGGAGTACACGCTGGGCGGCGTGCGGCTCGCGACCGGCGAGCGCGGCGCGACCGACCTGATCTGCGTGCTCCGGGTCCGCGACGGCAAGGTCGTCCACTGGCGGGAGTATCAGGACACCCAGGCGATCGCCCAGGCGATGGGAGCATGACCCGGCCGTGATAATCGCTGCCTAAAGTGCTCCGCATGCGGATCGAACGGATCTTGAGCTCCGACGCGGTGGCAGCGGCGGCGGACCTCTTCGATGCGCCGCCGATCCCGGCGGCGACCGAGCGATTTCTCGCGCACCCCGGGCATCATCTGCTTTTCGCGTACGACGAAAGCGGTCGTGCCGTGGGCATGATCTCGGGTGTGGAGATGATCCATCCCGACAAGGGCACCGAGATGTTCATCTACGAGCTCGGTGTCGCACCGGCCGCCCGCCTCCAGGGCATCGGGGCGCGGCTCGTGGCCGAGCTCGCCGCGATCGCCCGCCGCAACGGCTGCTACGGCATGTGGGTCGGCACCGAGGTCGACAACGACGCGGCCCTGGCCACGTACCGCCGCGCCGGCGCCACCGACGAGGCGCCGTTCCGGCTGCTCAACTGGGATCTGATCGACGGAGGGATCGATGTCTGAGCAGCGCGAGCGGCGTTTCCTCACGCCGATGGTGGGCCGGTCGTCCGACGAGCAGTTCCGCGTCTCCACCCCACTCGAGCTCTTTTTCGACCTCTGTTTCGTGGTGGCCGTCGCCCAGGCCGCCGCGCCCCTGCACCACAGCATCGCCGAGCACCACGTGCTGCACGGTCTCCGCGGCTTCCTGATGGTCTTCTTCGCCATCTGGTGGGCCTGGATGAACTTCACCTGGTTCGCCTCGGCCTACGACACCGACGACGACGTCTACCGGATCACCACGTTCGTCCAGATCGCCGGCGCGCTGGTGCTCGCGGCCGGGGTGAGCCCGGCGTTCGAGGAGAGCGACTTCCGGGTCATCACCATCGGGTACGTGGTGATGCGGCTCGCCCTGGTCTTCCAATGGCTGCGCGCCGCCCGGTCCGACCCGCGGCGCAGGGCCACCGCGCTGCGCTACGCCATCGGCGTGGGCGCCCTCCAGGTGTTCTGGCTGCTGCGCCTGGCCGTGCCCGAGTCGTGGCCGGTCGTACCCGTCTTTGTCCTGCTCGTCATCCTCGAGCTGGCGGTGCCGATCTGGGCCGAGCGCGCGCCCGGCGGCCCGACCACCTACCACCCGCACCACGTCACCGAGCGGTACGGCCTGTTCACCATCATCGTGCTCGGCGAGTCGGTCGCGGCCGCCACCGTCGCCTTCCGCGGCGCGCTCGACGAGGGCGAGCACGTGGCCGGGCTGATCCAACTGGCCGTGTCCGGCCTGGTGGTCGTCTTCGGCCTCTGGTGGCTGTACTTCGATCGCTCGGCCCACCACCTGCTCAGCTCGCTGCGCGCCTCGATGCTGTGGGGCTACGGCCACTACTTCATCTTCGCGTCGGCCGCCGCGGTTGGCGCCGGCCTGGGCGTCTCGATCGACCACGTGACCCACCACGCCGAGATCTCCTCGGTGCTGGCCGGCTACGCGATCGCCGTACCGGTCGCGGTCTACCTGTTCTTCGTCTGGTTGCTGCACATCCGCCCGCACCAGAGCGGCCCGATGCTGGCAGCCTTCCCGGTCGCCGCGGTGCTGGCCCTGCTGACCCCACTGGCCCCGGCCACGCTGGAGCTGCTGGCCGTCCTGCTGACCGTTCTGGTCGCCATCAACGTGACGCTTGGCCGCCGCGTCCCCGACCGGGTCGGCTAACGTGCGGTCATGGCCTGGTGGTGGCGGACGCTGATCGGCGTCGCCGCGGCGCTGCTGATCGTCTGGCTCGCGCTCCTGATCGCCCTGCTGGTCGCCAAGCCCGGTCGCGCGCAGCTGAGGGAGGCGCTGCGGCTCCTGCCCGACCTGCTGCGGCTGCTGAGCCGGCTCGCCGCCGACCGCAGCCTGCCGCGCGGCGTGCGGGTACGCCTCGGGCTGCTGCTCGCCTACCTGGCGGTCCCGTTCGACCTGATCCCGGACTTCATCCCGGTCCTCGGCCACGCCGACGACGCCATCATCGTGGTCGCCGTCCTGCGCTCCACCGTCCGCCGCGCCGGCCTCGACGCCGTCCGCCGGCATTGGCCCGGCACCGACGAGGGCTTCGCGGCACTGAGCCGCCTGACCGGCCTCCCACCGGCCGCGGACGCCGCCGGACGCTGAGCGTCCCCCGCTGTGGTTGCGGCGGACGCTCATAGAACGCAGAATGCCCGCCGGTTGCGGCGGGCATTCTGCGTGGTTCTCTTAGCGATACTGCTCGTCGACGCCCGCGACCGGGCGGCCGCCGGGTGAGAACGCCCGGCGAGCCGACGCGTCGTTGTCGACGGGCTCCTCGTGCAAGCGCGGGTCGGCGGGGCTCGCGGCGGGCTTGTGCTGGGCGGGCTTCTGCTGGGCAGGCTTGTGCTGGGCCGGCTTCTGCCCGGCGGCGGCCGGCTTGTTCTGCTGGGCCGCCGGCAGTTGCACGCCGGCGCCGGCGGGGTTGGTCAGGCCCCCTGGGTTGATCAAGCCAACCGGGTTGGCCAGCCCGACCGGGTTGGCGACACCGGCGGGGTTGGTGCCGGTCAGGTTGGTGCCGGTTGGGTTGGCCGCGCCGGCGGTGGTGGCACCAGGGTTGGTCGCGCCGGTGGTGGCGGCACCCGGGTCGGCCGCACTGGA
Organism: Paractinoplanes rhizophilus; assembly: GCF_042664765.1. Taxonomy (NCBI): domain Bacteria; kingdom Bacillati; phylum Actinomycetota; class Actinomycetes; order Micromonosporales; family Micromonosporaceae; genus Paractinoplanes; species Paractinoplanes rhizophilus. Next base: position 68,858 of record NZ_JBHTBJ010000004.1, read on the forward strand.
GTTCGCACCGGTGGTGGCGGCACCGAGGTCGGCGGCACCGGCATTGGCGGCGGCGCCCGGGTTGGCGGCGGTCTGGCCGAACGTCGGCGGCGTCGTGGCCGCGGCGCCCGGGACGATGGCGATGCCACCCGCCGGCAGGCTCCCGGTGTCCGGTCCGTTGCCGGCCGCGGGCCGCCCGTTCACCGGCAGCAGCCCGCCCAGCCCGCCGAGCAGCGGCATCCCGCCGTCGAAGGTCTCGGCCTGGCGCGGCGTCGGCCACCGCATCGCGCCGGACAGGTCGCCGTCCGGCAGCAGCCCGGCGAACCACGCGCGGAACAACCGCATGTTGGCCACCGACGTCTGCGGCATGTTGAGGTTCCGCACGCCCAGCCGGTCGCCGAGCCGGTGCGGCCGGCCGACCACGTCGGCGGCCGGCAGGACCCCGTCGGGCCGGGTGTCCTGAGTGGACTCGCCCGGCAGCACCGGGTTGAGGTCGGGCGTGTTCTGCCCGGCCTTGAACTGGAGCACCGGCGTCGAACCCACCGGCGTGGCGCCCATCGTGCTGTAGCGGAGCGGGTTCTCCACGTTGATCCCGTTGCTCTGACCGAGGATTCGGGCTAGTTGCTCGTCCGCCTGCTGCTCGGCTGTTCCGGTTCCGGGCAGCAGGTCGGCCTGCGCGGGCCCGGCGCCGCCGAACAGGAACACCCCGCTCGCGACCACGGCCCCGGCATACCACCACTTGCGCACTGATCTCCTCCTGGCAATTCGGGATTGCGGTAACTGTGCAAACTCGGACGAATAGCGTCGGAAGGGGCAACGAGCGGCCCCGCGAACGGGTTCCGGCTGGCTACGATCGCGGGCGTGGCGCTCGAACCGGCAAAAGAGATCCCGCGCCGGTCGCTGGTGTCCCGGCTGCGCGACCGCACCGGCGACGACCGGCCGCACTATCTGGTGTGCGGCGCCGACGCTCTGGTCTGGACACTCGCCGAGGAGCTGATCAGTTCCGGCCGCCCGCTGCGCCTCACCGTGATCGTCCCGCCCGATCTGCGGCCCGACGTGCCCGGATTCGACGATCTGCAGGCCCGGGGCGTACGCGTCATCACCGCCGCCCGCCTCGACGAGCCCACCTTCCGCGACGCCGGTCTGGCCGGCGCCGCCGCGCTCGCCCTAGTTATGCCGGACGATATGGTCAATTTGCATGCGGCGTTGTGTGCCCGCGCGGTCGAGGGCGATCTGCGTCTCGTGATCCGCATGTTCACCACCGGTCTCGCACAAGGTGTGCGCCGTCTGTTCACCGACTGCGCCGTGCTTTCCGATGCCGGGATGGCTGCGCCCGCGTTCGTCGCCTCGGCCCTCGGCGGCGTCGCGCCCACCCATTTCCGGTATGCCGGCCGCACGCTCTACGTCGCCCGCCGCGGCGAGGTGGCCGAGAGCTCGGTGGTGCTCACGCTGACCGCCCCGGCCGGCGAGGCGGAGATCGCGGTGCTGCCGGCCGAGCCCGGTCCCGGCGAGCGGATCCCGAGCGACCTGGTGCTGGCCGAGGCGGTGGGCCGCTCGGCCGGCGAGGACGCGGCCACCCGCCGGCTGGCCCGCGCGGGCCGGCGGTATCGTCCCTGGCTGTCGCTGCGCCGCGTGCTGCGCGTCGGGGTGACCCGCAAGCTGCTGATCCCGGTGCTCATCGCCCTGGTGGTGATGGTGGCCGCCGGTGCGGTCCTGGCCGGCCGCACCGGCGTGCACGGCTTCTGGGAGTCGGTCTACCTGACGCTGCTCACCGTGGTCGGCTCGTCCGATGTGGAGCCCGACCGCAACCCGGTGGCGCAGGCCGCCCAGGTCGTGCTCACCATCGCCGGCGTCGCGCTGATCCCGTTGATCACCGCGGCGATCGTCGACGGGGTGGTCAAGGCCCGGCTGGCCCGCGACCGCGGCGAGGTGCTCGGCCTGCACGCCGACCACGTGGTGCTGGTCGGCCTCGGCAACGTCGGCACCCGGGTGCTGCGCCAGCTCGACGACCTCGGCATCGACGTGGTGGCGATCGACCGCGCGCCGGACGCGCGCGGCGCCCGGGTCGCCGACGAGCTGGGCGTGCCGCTGATCGTCGGCGACGCGTCCCGCGAAGAGATCCTGCGGGCCGCCTCGATCGACACGTGCCGGGCGCTGCTCGTGCTCTCCACCGACGACGCGGTCAACCTGCAGGCCGCGCTGCACGCCCGGGCCGCCCGCCCGGACATCCGGCTGGTGCTGCGCCTGTTCGACGACGACTTCGCCCGCCGGGTCGGCGACGCCTTCAACATCAACATCTCGCGCAGCGTCTCCCGGCTGTGCGCGCCGATCTTCGCGGCCGCGATGCTCGACCGCGAGGTGCTGGCGACGATCCCGGTCGACCGGCACGCGGTGCTCGTGGCGACGGTGCAGGTGCTGGCCGGGTCGGCCCTGGACGGCGCGCCGCTGGCCAGCCTCGACCGCCCGCGGAGCGCCCGGGTGATCAGCATGCGGGCGGCCGGCGAGGAGTGGGTCGACTGGTCGCCCGACCGGCGGCGGGTGCTGGCGGCCGGTGACGAGGTCGTGGTGGTGGCCCGCCGGGCCGGCCTGCGGGCCCTCCTCCAGGAGGCGACCCCGGCGCTAGAGTCCGCCGGCCAGTGAGCTGACCTCGACGCCCAGGATGGCCTGCTCATCGGGCTTGCGGGACAGGACGTCGGCCAGGTACGACTGCACCGCCGCCGCCATGCCGACGTCGCGGCCGGCTTTTTCCGACATCAGCCACTTGTGCTGGATGACCTGGGTGAAGATCTCCTGTGGCTCGAGCTTGCGGCGCATGCCGGCCGGCACCGCCCGCACCACCGGCTCGAAGACCTCGGTGAGCCAGCGGTGCGCGGCCTGCTGCTCGTCGGTCAGGTCGCTCTCCGCCCGGTACGTGTCCAGGTCGTTGAGCAGCTGACGCGCCTGGTTCTCCTCGGCGTCGAGGCCGGTCAGGCGCAGCAGGCGGCGGGTGTGATAGCCGGCGTCGACCACCTTCGGGCGTACCCGATAGCCCTCGTCCACCGTGGACATGTCCACCTCGGCGACGTCGAAGCCGAGCTCGTTGAGCCGCCGGATCCGGCGCTCGATGTCGTGCCGCGCGGCCGGCCGCGCGACCTTCTGTTCGTAGGTGACCTCGTGCCACAGCCGCTCGTAGCGGGCCACGATGTCGTCGACCACCATCTCCGGGTCGATCGACTCGTGCAGCAGCTCGGCGGCCTGCAGGTCGAGGCACTCGCCGAAGATGTTCAGCCGCGCGATCTCGATGTCCTCGCTGCGCTGGCCCTCGGAGAGCTTCGGGTAGAGGTTGCCGGTCTCGGCGTCCACCAGGTACGCCGCGAACGCGCCCGCGTCCCGCCGGAACAGCGTGTTGGACAGCGAGCAGTCGCCCCAGGAGAAGCCGGTCAGGTGCATCCGGACGATCAGCGCGACCAGCGCGTCGAGCAGCCGGTTGAGCGTCTCGGGGCGGAGCACGTGGGAGAAGAGCGCGCGGTACGGCAGCGAGAACTGCAGGTGCCGGGTGATCAGGATGGTCTCGAGCGGCTCGCCGTTCGCGTCGTGCCGGTCGGTGACGGTCGCGACCGCCTCGACCGCGGGGAAGTCGATCCGCTCGAGCGCGCGCAGGAGGTCGTACTCCTTTTCGGCGATCCGCTCGCGGGTCTCCTTCAGGGCGTAGACCGTCTCGTTGAGCTTGACGAACCGGACGATGTGCCGGGAGATGCCCTGCGGCAGGGCGACCAGGTGATCGGCCGGCCACTCCTCGAGCGGGACGCCCCACGGCAGGTCCAGCAGCGCCGGGTCGATGAGGGCGGACGTGATGCGCACCGACTAAGTGTGCCCGTCTCGGCCGCGCGTCGTGGGCGCGGGTGTCTCGTTACACAAGTGCGAGAACGCCGGAATAGCACATATGTCCCCTGGTATGACGTGAATGGCGGTTGAGGATGCGACGGAAGTCAGGCTTAGCCCTCGGGGCGTGCGCGGCCCTGGCGCTGGCCGGGGTGGCCGGCGCGACGGCGTGGCCGACCGCGAAGGGCCCGGTCGGCACCTGGCACGAGGCGCCTGCTGTCACCCGTACGCAAGTAGCCGCTGAACAGCAACGACTGGCCGGACCACCGACCTCCGCGGCGCCGCAGGCAGCCGCCGGCCAGACGGTCTCACCCGCCGCGACCGCCGGCCCGGCCACCGCGACCCCGGACCGGACCGAGAAGGGCCGGCAGCGGCCGCTCGAGTCCGCCGTCGCGGCCGACGGCCGGCAGCGCGTCGGCGAGCTGCTCCGCGTCGACCGGCTGCTCGGATACCTGGGCCGGGGGCCGCGGAAGGAGACCTTCCGCTACCCCGGCGCCTCCTACGTCAAGCTGCATTTCCGCAAGATGGCGATGCTGCCCGGCGACTATCTCACCGTCTCCAGCCCGGACGGCAAGGAGTCCTACCGGTACGACGCGCCGAAGCTGCTCGAGACCGGCGCGGTGGACAAGTGGGCGATGTCGGTCACCGGCGACACCGCGGTGGTCGAGATGCATCGCACCGCCGACGCCCTGGGCCTCGGCGCGGTGCTCGGCCGGCTCGGCGTCGACATCGACAAGGTGGCCCGCGGCTTCAGCCGTACCGAGCAGGCCCGGCAGCCCGACGAGCAGCTCACCGCGCCGGGGAGCACCGGACGCGAGGAGTCGGTCTGCGGCAGCGACACCTCGGCCGACGCGGTCTGCTACCGCTCGGCCGACCCGGTCGCCTACACCAAGTCCAAGGCGATCGCCCGGCTGCTGATCAACGGAACCGAGCTGTGCACCGGCTGGCGGGTCGGCCCCAACAACCGCATGCTCACCAACAACCACTGCTTCACCACGTCGAGCGAGGCCTACGACACCGAGGTCTGGTTCAACTACCAGTGCGCGAGCTGCGGCGGGTACGACGTCTTCCGGCCCACCAAGGTCTGGGGGGAGAAGGTGCTCTCCACCGACCACGTGTACGACTACACGCTGTTCAGCGTCGGCGACTTCAACGCCGTGAAGAAGTTCGGGTACCTCCTGCTCGACTCCACCCGCCCGGCCAAGAACCAGGAGCTCTACGTGCCGCAGCACCCGGCCGGCGAGCCCACCCGGATCGCCGGCTCGCTGGGCGAGCGGGCCGGCAACTGCTCCGTGGCGGACCCGAGCTACACCGGGTACGCCGCGAACTCCGACGTCGCGTACTACTGCGACACCGAGGGCGGGTCGTCCGGCTCGCCGGTGCTGTCCCGCGCCACCAACCGGGTCGTCGCCCTGCACCACTTCGGCGGCTGCCCCAACTCGGGGGTGCGCGGCGACCTGCTGGCGAGCCGGTTGCGCGCGTACCTCTAACTTTGAGGGCGTGACCCAGACGATCCCGACGCCCGTGCGCACCCGCCCGATCCTGGGCTGGTGGTTCGACCTCGTGCTGGTCGCGGCGTTCGCCGGGCTCACGTTCGCGCTGGCGAGAGGCCACCTGCTGACGCTCGATCAGCGGGTGGCCGACTGGGCCCTCGCGCACCAGCCGGCGCCGGTCTACTGGACCGCCCGGGTCCTCAACTACCTCGGGCAGGGCGGCCAGGTGCTGATGCCGGTCGCGCTGATCCTGACCGGCATCCTGGCCTACCGCACGCGGTCGTGGCGGGCGGTGCTGCCGTTCGTGGCCGCGTTCGTGCTGACCTACATCACCATCGGCCCGCTCAAGATCTGGGCCGATCGGGCCGCGCCCCGCTTCGACGGCCCCGACGCCGTGGTGATGTTCAACCCGTATGCGTCCGGCGCCGAGGCGATGAGCTATCCCTCGGGGCACATGGGCAACTCGCTCGCGTGGTATGCGGTGATCGCGATCCTTGTCGCCTTCATCCTGCGCCGGCCACTCGTTGGTTGGGAGTTCTGGACCATCCGCGTCGTTCCGGTGGTGATCCTCTTCGGAACCACCGTCTACACCGGATTCCACTGGCTGACCGACTCGGTCGCCGGGGTGCTGCTGGGCCTCGTCCTGGCGCGCCTCATCACCCGGTCGGTACCCAGGTTCCTGCCCGCATCACGCGCTGGACGGTGAGGCCGGCGTCGAGCACGACCAGGTCGGCCCGCAGACCCGCCTCCAGGGCGCCGACCTCGTCGTCCAGGCCCAGCGCCCGGGCCGGGGTGGTAGAGGCCATCGCGGCCGCGTCCTCGAGCGGGATCCCGGCGGCGACCGCGTTGCGCAGCGCCGCGTCCATGGTCAGCGTGCTGCCGGCGATCGAGCCGTTGCGGGCCAGCCGGGCCACCCGGTCGGCCACGACGACCTCCTGGCCGCCCAGCTCGTATTTGCCGTCCGGCATGCCGGCGGCGTCCATCGCGTCGGTGACCAGGGCGGCGCGGTCCGGGCCGGCGCTGCGGGCGGCGAATGCCAGCATCCCGGGGTGCAGGTGGATGTTGTCCGCGATCAGCTCGCACACCGCGATCGAGTCGAGCAACCCGATCACCGGTCCGGGCTCGCGGTGGTGCGGCGGACGCATGCCGTTGAACAGGTGGGTGCCGACGGTCGCGCCGGCCGCCAGGCCGGCTTTGGTTTCCGCGTACGTCGCATCGGTGTGTCCCACGGCCGCCAGCACCCCGTGCTCGCGCAGGAAGGCGATGGCTTCGGTGGCGCCCGGCAGCTCGGGGGCGAGGGTCACCATGCGCACCGCCCGGCTCTCGCCCACCCTGATCAGCTCGGCGAGCTCGGGGACGGACGGGTCGCGCAGGAACTCCGGGTTCTGCGCGCCGCAGCGGGCGCCCGACAGGTACGGGCCCTCGTAGTGCACGCCGGCGAGCGTGCGGTCGGCGACCAGCGGCAGATAGTCGCGGGTGGCGTCGCGCATCAGCTCGAACGGCGAGCTGACCAGGCTGGCGAGCATCGTCGTGGTGCCGTGCGCCAGGTGGAACGCGGCCGCGGCGCGGGCGTCGGCGGCGTCGCCGGTGGTGAACGTGTGGCCACCGCCGCCGTGGCAGTGCAGGTCGACGAAGCCGGGCACGATGATGTCGTCGCCGGCCCGGTTGTCGGCCGCCACGTCGACGATGGTGGGGCCGTCGATCTCGACGTGGCCGGGGACGACCGCGCCGGGGCGGACGATGCGGCCGCTGATCCGGGTCACTTGGTCTGCTCCAGGTGGTCGAGGGCGAGCAGGGCGGCGCCCTTGCAGCCGGCGGTGTCGCCCAGGGCGGCGGTGACGATCCTGGGCATGCGGTGGAAGGTGAGCCGCTTCTCCATCTCCCTGGTCAGCGGCGTTATCAGGGTGTCGCCCGCCTCCGCCAGGCCCCCGCCGAGGACGAGAACGCTCACGTCGAACAATGCCTGAGCGGTGATGAGACCGTCGGCGAGCGCCTCGATGGCCTCGTGCCACACGAGTCGCGCCACTTTGTCGGTATTTATGCTGCTGACCACCGTGAACGCCGTCGCATCGCTTTTGCCGGATAACTCGGCATATCTGGCGCCGATCGCGCGGGCCGAGGCGATCGCCTCCAGGCAGCCCCTCGCCCCGCAGGGACATTCCGGGCCGCCGGGACGGACGACGATGTGGCCGAGCTCGCCGGCCGCGCCATGGGCGCCGTGGTAGCCGACACCGTTGATCACCAGGGCGGCGGCGATCCCCGTGCCGATCGCCGCGAAAAGGACGTGGCGCTCGCCCCGACCGGCGCCGAGGCGGGCTTCGGCGATGCCGCCGACGCGTACGTCATGACCGAGCGCCGCCGGGAGGCCGAGCCGCTCCTCCAGGCGCTGCTTGATCGGCACATCGCGGAAGCCGACGTTGGCGGACCAGACCGCGACGCCGTTCTCCTCGTCGACCACGCCGGGCACGGCGATGCCGACGGCCACCGGTTCGAGCCCGTCGGCACGGGCCTTCGCGGCCAGGCCGGCCGCGATCTGCAGGATGTTCTCGGTGACCGCCTCGGGGCCGCGGCTGGCCAGGGTGGGGTGCCGCTCCTCGTGGTGGACCGTGCCGTCCGGGCGGACCAGGGCGCACTTCATTCCGGTGCCGCCGACATCGAGGGCAACGACGACGTGGTCGCTCACTTGGCTCTCACCCGAGGACGACGGAGCGGGTCAGGTGGCGCGGGCTGTCCGGGTCGAGGCCCTGGCTGGTGGCCAGCAGCACCGCCACCCGCTGGGCCAGCACCAGGTCGGCCATCGGGTCGAGCGGGGCGCGGCCGCCGCACCAGCGGCCCAGCGCGGCGTACCCGCCGTGGTAGCGGCTGTGCACGAACGCGGCGCCGGTCGCCTCCACGTCGTCGGCCAGGCCCACCGGGACGTCGCCGAACGCCCACACCACGCGGCGCGGCCCGGCGATCGAGATCGGCCCGTGCCGGTAGTCCATGGCCGGGTACGCCTCGGCCCAGTACGACGCGGCCTCGCGGCACTTGAGCGCCGCCTCGTGGGCCAGGCCGATGGTCCAGCCCCGGCCCAGGAACGTGATCTGCTCGGCCAGCGCCGGGTGCACCGGCAGCGGCAGGCGCACCGCGACCTCGGCGTCCGCGGCCACCGGGTCGATCTCCTCGCCGAGGTGGGCGCGCAGCAGCGCGAGGGCGCTGGTGGCGAAGCGGGTCTGCACCACCGACTCCTCGTCGGCGAAGTCGAGCACGATCGCGCTGGTGGCCGTCCGGCCGGCGGGCTGCTCGGCGGCCGCGGTCAGCACCGTCGTCGGGATGTGGCCGTCCAGGGCGTTCAGCAGGTCGACGATCTCGGTGGTGGTGCCCGAGCGGGTGATCGCCACGACCCGGTCGTAGCGCCGGCCGTGCGGGAACTCGGAGGCCTGGAACGCGTCGGTCTCGCCCTCGCCGGCGCGCTCGCGCAACGACGCGTACGCCATCGCCATGAACCACGACGTGCCGCAACCGACCACCGCGACCCGCTCGCCGCGGGCCGGAAGGCCCGGAGAGCCGGCCAGCTTGGCGGCGAGACGCCAGCAGTCCGGCTGGCTCGCGATCTCCGCCTTGACGTGCGTCATGGGCCACCCTTCACACCGTCGCGGATGCGCATAAGCGCTCGGTTCCCGGCTTTTTCGAGCGCCATTCTGCGCGGAACGGACGCACCGACGCAACCGTCGTCGCTGGACCGCGCAGCGCGGAGCTTTGCTTCCCGGCCTTTCGCGCACTAATGTGCACACACTTATCACAGAACGTGCATCGGGAGTGTGGTGGTGGACCGGTACGCGCGGTGGAATGCCCTGCTCGAGCTACTCGCCGAGAACGGCCGGGTCAGCGTCGAGGACGCGTCCGAGCGCCTGGCCGTCTCGCAGGCCACCATCAGGCGCGACTTCGACCAGCTGGCCCAGCAGCAGATGATCACCCGCACCCGGGGCGGCGCGGTCGCCAACGGCGTCTCCTACGACCTGCCGCTGCGCTACAAGAGCGCCAAGCACAGCGCCGAGAAGCAGCGCATCGGCGAGGCCGCGGCCGGCCTGGTCACCCCCGGCACGGTCGTCGGCCTCAACGGCGGCACCACGGTCACCGAGGTCGCGCGGGCGCTGGCCGTGCGCCCCGACCTCAACGCCGGCGGCGAGGGCAGCCAGCTCACGGTGGTGACCAACGCCCTGAACATCGCCAACGAGCTGCTGGTCCGCTCCCGCATGAAGATCGTGGTCGCCGGCGGCGTGGTCCGCCCGCAGTCCTTCGAGGTGGTGGGCCCGCTCGGCGGCGCCCTGCTGAAGGAGGTCACCCTCGACATCGTGCTGCTGGGCGTGGACGCCCTCGACGTGGAGCTGGGCGCCGCCTCGCACCACGAGGGCGAGGCCGCGATGAACAGCCTGATGGTCGCCCGCGCGAAGCGGGTCGTGGTCATCGCCGACTCGTCGAAGCTGGGCGGGCACGCGTTCGCCCGCATCTGCCCCATCACCAAGATCGAAACCCTGGTCACCGACTCCGGCGCCCCGCCGGCGACGGTCGCCGCCTTCCGCGAGGCCGGCGTCCACGTCATCACCGCGTGAACGTCGACGCCTGATCGAGCGATCTCTGGCGGCGAGGCTGCGAGCGGTCGACGTGGGCGAGGTGAACGACGATGCGCTGCCGGGGGAGATTTCCGCGTTCCGGGCTGCCGGATATTGACGAGGCTGCCTAGAGTCTCGCGGCATGGATGCCGTACTCGAGATAGCTGGGCTGCGGAAAACCTATCGCAGCCGGAAGGGCGTGCGCCGCGCTCTCGATGGCTTCGACATGGTGGTCGGGGCCGGGCAGGTGCATGGGTTCCTGGGGCCGAACGGGTCCGGCAAGACGACCACGCTGCGTACGCTGCTCGGGCTGATCCGGCCCAACGGCGGGCGCATGGCGTTGTTCGGGCAGGAGGTGCCGCGACGGCTGCCCGAGGTGGCCGGGAGCGTCGGGGCGATCGTGGAGAGCCCGCAGTTCTTCGGCAACTTCACGGCGCGGGACACGCTCTCGCTCCTGGCCGACGCCGGCGGGCTGAAGAAGGAGCGGGTCACCGCCGTGCTGGAGCTGGTCGGCCTGCGTGATCGGGCCCGGGAGCGGGTGCGCACCTACTCGCTCGGCATGAAGCAGCGGCTCGCGGTCGCCTCGGCGCTGCTCAAGGAGCCCAAGCTGCTGATTCTCGACGAGCCGGCGAACGGGCTCGACCCGGGCGGCATCCGGGAGATGCGCACGCTGATGCGCAACCTCGCCGAGTCGGGGATGACCGTGCTGCTGTCCAGCCACATCCTCGGCGAGATCCAGCTGATCTGCGACCAGGTCACGATCATCTCGGCCGGGAGGCGGGTGGCGGCCGGCTCGGTCGCCGACGTGCTGGCCCGCCATTCCTCGAGCAGCGTGAAGGTGCGGCTGGAGCCGGGCGTCGACCTGCTGGGCGCGGCCGAGCTGCTGCGCGGCAACGGCGCCGAGGTGACCCTGCGGGACGATCACTTCGTGGTGGGCAACGCCGGCAACCCGGCGCAGATCACCCGGATCCTCGCCGAGAAGCAGATCTATGTCAGCGAGCTCGCCCCGATCGCGGCCGACCTGGAGAGCGTCTTCCTGGAGCTCACCGGCACCGCACCGGTCGAGGGGCAGAACCGTCAGGTCGACCAGGTGAGCGCGCCGGGTGGGTGGGGTCAGTGAGCCTGTACAAAGCCGAGACCCGGCGGCTGGTCAAGCGCCGTTTCACCAAGCTCTTCGTGCTCTGCGGCCTGCTGGTGCTGGCCGCCGTGGCGGCCGGCGTCTTCCTCAGCAACCAGCGGGTCGGCCCGGAGACGGTCGCGCGGGCCAAGGCCGAGGCCCAGCGGAACTACCAGGAGTCGGTGCAGGAGACGAACCGGATCGTGCAGGAGTGCCAGGCGGCGCAGGGTACGGCCGACGCCGGCAACTTCCCGCCGAACTGCGAGATCTCGGCGCCGCAGCAGTCCGATTTCGACCCGGAGTGGTACATGCCGGCCACCTTCGACTTCCGGGACAAGTTCCCCGAGATGGTGACCACGTTCGCGGCGGTGCTGGCGCTCGTCGCGTACATCGTCGGCGCCTCGTTCGTGGGGGCCGAATGGAGCAGCGGCGGCATGATGAACCTGCTGCTCTGGCGTCCCCGGCGGCTGCAGGTCCTCGGCACCAAGCTGCTGGTGCTGCTGACCAGCGCGGCCGCCCTGACGGCGGTGCTCGGCGTGCTGTGGACGGTCGGCTTCTATCTCATCGCGCAGGCGCGCGGCTCGACCGAGAGCATGACCGGCGGCGCCTGGCAGTCGATCGGGCTGATGGAGGTGCGCGGCCTGGTGCTCGTGCTGCTGGCCGGCGCGCTCGGCTTCGGCCTGGCCTCGCTGGGCCGGCACACCGCGATGGCCCTGGGCGTGGCCATCGGCGTGATCGTCGTGCTCCAGTTCGGCCTGCTCACCGTGCTCAGCCTGGCCAACGTGAAGTTCCCGGAGCTCTATCTGGCGCCGTTCTGGATCTTCGCTTGGCTGAACAAGGAGTACGTCGCCCAGGACTACACCTCCTGCGACGTCTCGCCGCTCGGCGGCTGTCAGCCCGAGACGCTGACCATCACCTGGCAGCTGGCGGGCGGCGCCATGGCGGCGCTGTTCCTGCTCGTGGTGGGCGGCGCAATTTGGACAATGCGTAGGCGGGACATAACGTGAGGTAACGTCGAGCTGCCCGTGCACCGGGGCCGCCGGCGATTTATGCTGCTGGCGGCCCCCGCCCTCGTGTTTGGAGCAGCATGCAGCCCGCCGCCGCGGACCCCTCGTCGGATCGCCCCGCCCCTGACCCGAGCGACGGCTCGCCCGACGAGTCCGGCGCGCCGCAGCAGATTCCGGCCCAGCGAGCAACCGGGGAGGCGGCCGGGGACAAGCCCGCCCTCACCGATCGCGAGCGCGAGATCCTCGCCTTCGAGGCCCGCTGGTGGAAGCACGCCGGCGCCAAGGAGCAGGCGATCCGCGACACCTTCGCGCTCTCCTCGACCCGCTACTACCAGCTGCTCAACGCGCTTCTCGACAAGCCCGAGGCCACCGAGCACGATCCGGTTCTGGTCGGCCGCCTGCGGCGCCTCCGGGCCACCCGGGCCCGCACGCGCCGTCGTTGACCTTCCGCCGGGCGGCGCACGGCCGGCCGAAGGTTGCGCCGGCCGGTGGCCGTCAGCCGGGCTGATGGGCTTTCGCGTACGTCGCCAGCCAGGCGACCTGCGCCGGGTCGAGGGAGGCCCGCACCCGCTCGCGGGCGGTCGCCACATTCGCGGCCGTCACGATGGTCGCCTCAAGTGAGTCGCGCATCGCGGCCAGCGCCGACTCGCGGATCAGCGCCGCGCAGTCGGCCGCCGAGAAGCCGTCGAGATCGGCGCCGAGCTCGTCCAGGTCGACCGACTCGTCGAGCGGCACGCTCTTGGCCGAGGCGCGCAGGATCGCGGCGCGGGCCGAACCGTCCGGCGGCGGCACGTAGACCAGACGCTCGAGCCGCCCCGGCCGCAGCAGCGCCGGGTCGATCAGGTCGGGCCGGTTGGTCGCGCCGATCACCACGACGTTGCGCAGCTCCTCCACCCCGTCGAGCTCGGTGAGCAGCGCCGCCACCACCCGGTCGGCCGTGCCGCCGTCGGTGGACTGCCCGCGGGTGGGCGCGAGCGCGTCCACCTCGTCCAGGAAGACCAGCGTCGGTGCGGCCTCGCGGGCCCGGCGGAACAGTTCGCGTACGGCCCGCTCGCTGTCGCCGACCCACTTGCTGAGCAGCTCGGCGCCCTTGACCGAGAGCACGTTGGCCTTGCCGGTGCCGGCGATCGCCTTGACCAGGTACGTCTTGCCGCAGCCGGGCGGGCCGTAGAGCAGCACGCCGCGCGGCGGGGAGACGCCGAGGCGGGCGAACGTGTCGGGGTAGGTGAGCGGCCACAGCACCGACTCGGTGAGCACCTGCTTGACGTCCGTGAGGGCGCCCACGTCGTCGAGGGTCACCGCGGCGACCTCGAGCGTGGACTCGGCCATCGAGGTGGGGCGCACGACGTCGAGCGCGGCCTCGAAGTCGGCCATGGTCACGGTGGGTGACTCGGCGTCCTTCTGCCGCAAGGCGGCACGGACACCGGCCTCGCGGGCGAGCGCGCCGAGGTCGGCGGCGACAAATCCGGGGGTACGGCCGGAGACCTCGTCCAGGCGTACGTCCTCGGCGAGCGGCATGCCCCGGGTGAGCACGCCGAGCTGCTCGCGGCGCATGGCCGCGTCCGGCAGCGGCACGGCCAGCTGGACGGCGAGCAGGTCGGGCGCGCGCAGCGACGGATCGACCGACTCGGGCCGGCTGGTGGTGCAGACCACGGCGACGCCGGCCCGCACGGTTTCCTCGAGCATTTGCCGGAAGACGGTGGCGAGCGGGCCCGGATCCGCGCGCGGGGCGAGCGCCTCGACGTCGGAGAGCAGCAGCACCGCCGGGCCGCCGGCGTCCGGCCCGGCGGCGGGCGTGGCGGACCCGGGACGCGCCGGGGCCGAACCGCGCGCCTCGCGGGCGAGGGCGCGCAGCTGGTGGGCGGCGGCGTCGTTGGTGAGCGCGGCCAGCGCCGGCGCCCAGGCCGGCAGCACCCGGGCCCCGACCTTGGCGGCGACCGCCCGGACCAGCGCCGACTTGCCCGAGCCGGACGGCCCGGAGATCAGCACGCCGAGCGACACCTTGGTGCCGAGCCGGGCCAGCACCTCGCCGTGGTGGAAGCCGAGGTCGAGCAGCTCCTCCAGCTCCTTGGCCTGGGCGCGCAGGCCGGGCAGGTCGTCGAGGCTGGGCGGCGGCACCTCGGGGTCGGTGGCGGCCGGCGCGCCGGCGCGGACCGCCGGGGTGGCGGCGGTGCCGCCGGTGGTGTGGTACCCGTCGGTCCAGCCGACCACGGTGTCCATGGTCACCAGGGCCGCGTCGATGTCGTCGACGGCCGCCACGGTGAGCAGGGCGCTGGTCCAGCCGTACCCGACCCGGTTGGCGAGGCTGCGCCGGGCCGCCTCGACCAGCGAGCGGTTGCCGGCGTCGGGCAGCACGTCCTGCGGCAGCAGCGAGACGTCGTCGCCGGCGCTGACCACCTTGCCGAGCAGAGCGAGCCGCAGCATCTCGGGGGAGACCACGGCGACGATCTCGGGCGGGCCGGTGAGCGTGACCCGGCGCGCCTCGACCACCGGCAGCGGCGCGATCGTGACCTGGCCGCCGTCGCGCATGCCGAGGTTGCCGATCGTCAGGTCGTCGGCGTACAGCAGGGCCCGGCTCGCGGTCGCCTCGGCCCGGGCGGCCACGCCCGCGGTCGTGCGGGCGCCGGCCAGGCGTACCGGATCGCCGGGGTTGATCGCGAGGGCGGCCATCACCTCGGGGTGGAGCCGGACGATGCCGCGCCGGGCGTCGAGGGCCGCAGGCCGAAGGGTCACGGTCAGAGTCAGTTCATCGGCCACGGCATACAAAGTAGCGCTCACAGCCGAGGCTCAGATCGCGCCGGATAGCTTTGGCGCATGTCATTGTCGGGCCGCCTGCGCAAAGCGGTCACTCGTCGCCGCGTCATCGCCGGCTCCGCCGTTCTCGTGCTGGTGGCCGGGCTCGTCGGCTGGGCGGTCTGGCCCGACACGCCCGGCTGGCGGGCCACCGACCAGCGGATCACCGTGCGCACCGGCCCGGCCGACGCCGAGACGGTCCAGCTCGACACGCGCTTCTACCTGCCCCGCGACCGCGACCAGAGGGTGCCGGCGGTGCTGCTCGCGCACGGCTTCGGCGGCACCAAGGAGTCGGTGCGCGACGACGCCGAGTCGCTGGCCGAGCGCGGCTACGCGGTGCTGACCTGGACCGCCCAGGGCTTCGGCCGCAGCGGCGGCCAGATCCACCTGGACAGCCCCGACTACGAGGTCAAGGACGCGCAGCGGCTGCTCGACTGGCTGGCCGCGCGCCCCGAGGTGCGGCTCGACGCGGCCGGCGACCCGCGGGTGGGCGTGGTCGGCGGCTCCTACGGCGGCGGCCTCGCGCTGCTGCTGGCCGGCCAGGACCAGCGGGTCGACGCGATCGTCCCGTCGATCACCTGGAACGACCTGACCAAGGTCTTCCTGCCGCAGTCCGCCGGCACCGCCGCGACCGGCGTGTTCAAGAAGGGCTGGGCCGGCCTGTATTTCGGCAACGGCGCCGCAGTGGGGCAGCCGGACGCCCCGGCGACGGGCCACAGCGATCCCGCGTGCGGGCGGTTCGCCGCCGATGTCTGCCAGGCGTATTTGCAGCTCGCCACCACCGGCACGCCGGACGCGGCGACCACCGCCCTGCTGACGAGGTCGAGCCCGGCCACCGTGCTCGACCGGATCAAGGCGCCGACGTTGCTGATCCAGGGCGAGGTGGACACGCTGTTCCCGCTCTCCGAGGGCGACGCGAACGCGCGCGGCATCGCCGCCAACGGCACCCCGGTGCGGGTGGCCTGGTTCACCGGCGGCCACGACGGCGGCGCCGGGCCGCAGACCGACCAGGACAGGCTCAAGTTCCTGACCGTCCAATGGCTCGACCACTACGTGAAGGGTGCCGGCGACGCCCCCGAGAACAGCTTCACCTACTCCCGGGTGGCCGGCTTCAGCGCGCTCGACCGCGACCTGGTCACGAACGGGTACTCGACGAAGTCGTACCCCGGCCTGAGCGGCACCGGAAGCACCCAGGTCTCCCTCGCCGGATCGGCGCAGCCGATCGCCAACCCGCCCAACGGCAACCCGGCCGCCCTCTCCTCGCTGCCCGGCGCCGGCGGTCGGCTCAGCCAGCTGCTCGGCGGCATCGCGGGCGACATCCCGGGCCAGTTCGCGACGTTCGAGTCCACGCCGCTGACCAGCGCGATCGAGGTGGCCGGCGCGCCGGTCGTGCGGCTGCGCGCGGCCTCGCCGACCGGGGAGGCGACGCTGTTCGTCAAGCTCTACGACGTCGACGAGGCGGGCGCCGAGACGCTGAGCGCCGGCCTGGTCGCCCCGGTGCGGCTGACCGGCCTGCCGGCCTCGATCGAGCAGGCGAGCGAGGTGCCGGTCACGCTGCCGGCGATCGTGCGGCGGATCGACGCGGGCCACACCGTACGCGTCGTGGTCGCCACCAGCGACCAGGCCTTCCTCACCCCGGCGCGGCCGGCCGTCTACACCGTGCGGGCGGGCGGAGAGATCACCCTGCCGACCGTGGTCGGCACCCCGATCGCGAATCCGCAGACGATCTGGCGTTACGTGCTCGCCGGCCTGGTGGTGGCGATCGTGCTGGGCCTGGCGGTGGTGCTGCTCGTGCGCCGGCGGCTGCGGCGGCGCCGGCACGACGAGGTGATCGGCGAGTACGCCGACACGCCGCTGGTCGTGCGCGATCTGCGCAAGGCGTACGCGGACGGGTTCGTGGCCGTCGAGGAGATCAGCTTCACCGTGCGGCGGGGTCAGGTCGTCGGCCTGCTCGGCCCGAACGGCGCCGGCAAGACCACCACGCTGCGGGTGCTGATGGGCCTGACCATGCCGACCGGCGGCGACGCCCTGGTCTTCGGCCACCGGCTCACGCCGGGCGCGCCGGTCCTGTCCCGGGTCGGCGCGCTGGTCGAGGGGCCGGGCTTCCTGCCGCACCTCAGCGGCTACGACAACCTCCGGGCGTACTGGCGGGCGACCGGACGGCCGGAGGAGGACGCCCACTTCGCAGAGGCGCTCGAGATCGCCGGTCTGGGCGACTCGGTGCACCGCAAGACCCGCAAGTACAGCCACGGCATGCGGCAGCGGCTGGCGATCGCCCAGGCCATGCTGGGCCTGCCCGAGCTGCTGGTGCTCGACGAGCCGACCGACGGGCTCGACCCGCCGCAGATCGCCGAGATGCGCCGGGTCCTCAAGCGGTACGCGACCGACGGCCGGGCCGTGCTGGTCTCCAGCCACCTGCTCGCCGAGGTGGAGCAGACCTGCACGCACGCGGTGGTGGTCAACAAGGGGCGGATCGTGGCGTCCGGCCCGGTCGACGAGATCGTCGGCGAGTCGCCGTCGGTGCTGCTCGACGTCTCCGACGTGCCGGCCGCGTCGCGGGTGCTCGAGGACCTCGGCGTGCGGTCGGTGACGCCGGACGGCGCGACCGGCCTGATCGTGGACATGAACGGCACGCCGCGCGCCGAGGTGGTGGCGTCGCTGGTGCGGGCGGGCGTCGACGTCGACCGGGTGGTGCCGCGGCGGCGGCTCGAAGACGCGTTCCTGGCCCTGGTGGGCGACAACTCGCGGGGAAGTGGGGACCGATGAGCGCGGTGACGGGGTATTCGTCGTCGGCGACGCTGCCCCTGTGGGCCGAGGTGCGGCGGCAGGCCACGCGCAGGCGTACCCAATTGGCCTTGGGTTTCATGGTTCTGCTTCCGATCATCATCCTGGTCGCCTTCGAGTTCGGCGGGAGCGGCGGGGACGACGACCGCAACGGTGGCGGCGCGTTCGGCAGCCTGGTCGACCTGGCCACCTCGGGCGGGCTCAACTTCGCGCTGTTCTGCCTCGCGGTCTCGGCCGGCTTCCTGCTGGTCGTGGTGGTGGCGCTGTTCTGCGGCGACCCGATCGCGAGCGAGGCCAGCTGGGGGAGTTTGCGCTACCTGCTGGCGATCCCGGTGCCCCGGGCCCGGCTGCTCGCGGTCAAGCTGGTGGTCGCGCTGGCGTACTCGTTGCTGGCGCTCTTGATCTTGGTTACCACCGCCCTGCTGATCGGCACGCTGCGGTACGGCTGGCACCCGCTCGGCAGCACCGTGGCCGCCGCCATTCCGGCCGGCGAGGGCCTGCTGCGGCTGCTCGGCGTGGTCGCCTACCTGGCGGTGATCCTGCTCGTCGTGGCGGGCCTGGCGTTCCTGCTCTCGGTGCTGACCGACGCGGCGCTGGGCGCGGTGGGCGGCGCGGTGCTGCTCTGGATCCTGTCCAGCATCCTCGACCAGATCACCGCGCTCGGCAGCCTCCGGGTCGGCCTGCCCACCCACTACAGCGACGCCTGGCTCGGCCTGCTCTCCACCCCTGCGCAGGTCGACGACCTGGTCAAGGGCGCGATCGCGGCGGTCTGCTACGCGACGCTGTTCTGGTCGCTGGCGTTCTGGCGGTTCACCCGCAAGGACATCACGTCGTAGGTCCTGGCTCACACCCTGGGATACCGACTCCGGGTTGGCCGGACCGCGACGTAGGGTGTGGGAAACACAACTGAATACCTCATCCAGAGGGGCAGAGGGAACGGCCCGATGAAGCCCCGGCAACC
Source organism: Paractinoplanes rhizophilus (assembly GCF_042664765.1). Classification (NCBI taxonomy): domain Bacteria; kingdom Bacillati; phylum Actinomycetota; class Actinomycetes; order Micromonosporales; family Micromonosporaceae; genus Paractinoplanes; species Paractinoplanes rhizophilus. Next base: position 87,445 of record NZ_JBHTBJ010000004.1, read on the forward strand.
ACTACGCATGTCTCGATGAAGAGGCCTCACGCGTGGCAGGTGCTAATTCCGTCCCCGGCCCGGCAGGTCGCCGGCGGGGAAAGATGAGAGGAAGGCCTCGATGACGTCTGCCGTCAGCACACCCTCGACCACCGACTCGCCCGCCCGCGGGCTCGCCTGCCGCGCGTGCGGCGCGGAGTACCCGCTGATCGCCCAGCACGCCTGTTACGAGTGTTTCGGCCCGCTCGAGGTGGCCTACGACCAGGCCGCGCTCGCGCGGGTGACCCGGGAGCAGATCGAGGCCGGTCCGCAGAACATCTGGCGTTACGCCGGCCTGCTGCCGGCCGGCCAGGACCCGGCTACCCGGGTCACCCTCGACCCCGGCCTGACCCCGCTGGTCAGCGCCCCCGCCCTGGCCGCCGCCGTCGGGCTGCGCGCGCCGCTGTACGTCAAGGACGATTCGGCCAATCCGACCCACTCGTTCAAGGACCGGGTCGTCTCGGTGGCGCTCACCGCCGCCCGCGGTCTCGGCTTCCGCCGCTTCGCCTGCGCCTCGACCGGCAACCTGGCCAACTCGGTCGCCGCCCACGCGGCCCGGGCCGGCGTGCCGAGCATCGTCTTCATCCCGTACGACCTGGAGCTGGGCAAGGTCATCACGACTGCGGTCTACGGCGGGGAGCTGGTCGCCATCGAGGGGTCGTACGACGACGTGAACCGCCTCTGCGGCGAGCTGGTCGAGACCGACGAGTTCGAGGACACCGCGTTCGTCAACGTGAACGTGCGGCCGTTCTACGCCGAGGGCTCCAAGACGCTCGGCTACGAGGTGGCCGAGCAGCTCGGCTGGCGCATCCCCGCCCAGGTGGTCATCCCGATGGCCTCCGGCGAGCTGCTCACCAAGGTGGACAAGGCGTTCCAGGAGCTGGTCGAGATCGGCCTGGCCACCGCGCCCGAGGGCGGCTGGCGAGTCTTCGGCGCCCAGTCGGCCGGCTGCAACCCGATCGCGGTGGCGCTGCACGACGGGACCGGCGAGATCGTCCCGGTGAAGCCGACCGGCATCGCGAAGTCGCTGAACATCGGCGACCCGGCCGCCGGGGCGTACGCGATCGAGTCGGTGCGCCGCACCGGCGGCTGGATGGACTACGCCGACGACGAGGAGATCCGCGAGGGCATCCGGCTGCTGGCCGAGACGACCGGCGTCTTCGCCGAGACGGCCGGCGGCACCACGGTCGCGGTCCTCAAGAAGCTGGTGGCGAGCGGCAAGCTCGACCCCGAGAAGGAGACCGTCTTCTACAACACCGGCGAGGGCCTCAAGACGCTGGACGCGGTTGCCGCCCTCGTCGGGCCGACCCACCGGATCAAGCCGTCGCTGCGCGGGGCCCGCGATGCTGGCCTGCTGGGATGACGGTCGGTAATCGCGAGTCTGCCATTAGTTGAAGTTTCCACCCCCGGAGGACTTGCGAACCGGTCACAGTCTCGGCAGGATGCTCTCTGCGGGAGGGCCGACGCCGTACGTGGCCCCTCACCTTCGAGCTTGGCGACAATCTCTCGAGGTGCCCAACGACCCAGTGCCGGAGGCGCTGTGCGTCCGCCCTCCCGACCAAAATCGTTAGCGTTCATGGCCGTCAGCCCGGCAGGGTTGCGGCCATGAATCTTTCTATGGGCCGGCTGGACGACCCGGCCGACGCGTACGAGATCTATCGGGTCTGCGCGGAGCGCGACACGCCGGACATTCCGCCGCTGTCGCTGGAGAGCTTCGTCGCGCGGCTCGCGAATCCGTTTCCGGGCGCGGACAACGAGCACTATCTGGCCTGGCTGGACGGACGCGCCGTCGGCTATCTGAGCATCGAGCTGCCCCTGCTCGACAATCTGGACAATGCGAACGTCGACCTCACGGTCCTGCCGTCGTGGCGGCGGCGGGGAGCCGGCCGGGCGTTGCTCGACCTGGCCGTCCGGCGGGTCCGGGAGCTGGGCCGCAAGCACGTGATCGCCCCGGCGATGTCCCGCCACCCCGACGGCGCGCTGTTCGCCACCGCGGTCGACGCCAAACCCGCGCTCGAAGAGGTGCGCAGCCGGCTCGATCTCGGCACGGTCGACCAGGCCCGGCACGCCGTCCTGCTGGCCGACGCCTGGGAGCACGCTGCGGGATACCGGCTGATCCTGTGGACCGGGGTGGCGCCCGACGAGATCATCGACGACGTGGCCTACCTGGACGGCCGTCTCAACGCCGACGCCCCGACCGGCGAGCTGGCCTGGGAGCCCGAGAAGGTGGATGCCGCCAAGGTCCGCGAGGGCGAGCTGCGGGCGGCCCGGCGCGGCCGGTCCAGCTATCACGCCGGCGCGCTGCACGGCGACCGGCTGGTCGCGTGGACCAGGATCGCCGGCGACGCCACCGACCCGGCGCACGCCTGGCAGAACATCACGCTGGTCGATCCGGAGCACCGCGGCCACCGGCTCGGCATGCTGGTGAAGCTGGCGAACCTCGCCCACGTCCGGGAGCTGCGCCCCGGCCTCGAGGCGATCGACACGCTCAACGCGGCTACCAACGAGCACATGCTGCGGATCAACCGGGCGCTGGGCTTCCGGGCGCTCGACTCGGTGACCTTCTGGCAGCTGACCGTCTGACCCCCAGATCCGGCGGCTTCTCAGATCTGGCGGCCGCTCAGGTCCGGCGGCCGCTCAGGTCCGGCGGCCTCTCAGATCCCGCGGCGCATCCGCAGCTCGGTGAGCACCGGCAGCACCGGGTGCGGCACGCGCTCGCCGGTGTCCTCGAAACCCAGTTTCTCGTACGCCCGGACGGCGCGTGCGTTGCCGGCCACCACCTCGAGCATCAGCCGGTCCCGCCCATTCGCCCGGGACCACTCGCCGACCGCCTCGACCAGGTCGGCCAGCACCTTGCCGCCGCGCTGCTCGGGAGTCACGTAGACCGCGAAGATCACCGTCACGTCCGGCTCCTCGGGCAGGACCGTGCCGCCCGCGTGCCCGATCAGCCGCGACCGGCCGCCCGGGTCGGCCACGAACTGGGCCAGCCGTCCGCCGCGTGCCGCCTGGGCGATGCGCTGCCGGTACGCCTCGTGCGGGCGGGCGGCGGCCTGGGCGAGCGTCTCGAGGAACGCCAGCGGATTGTCGGCCAGCATCTCCAGCCGCAGCGCGCGCATCCGTGCCGCGTCCTCGACGGTCACCCGGTGCACGCGCCAGCTGTTCACGCTGTTCTCCCTACCCTGTGCCGGGGTCCCCGGCAACCCGGATGGCGGGAACCGGACCGGGGCGGCGCGGTCGTCGCCCGATCGCCGTTACCCCCGGGTTTTCTTGCACTCGACCCCCGGGAGTGCTAAACAGGTCATTGGCACTCACGACTGCTGAGTGCCAAGCAGGTCGGGACGGTGGGGTTCCGGTCGCGGTGCCGCCATCGGCGCCGGGGCACGGGACCGGTCGTCGCGGGCTATCCGGCTCGGCCTGAGGACGTCACATCGCCAGGTGGTGACGTCCGCAGAGTTCGCAACGTGCGGAGAGCAGGGTCCATGCGGGCCCCGCACCGCGAATGTCCAGGAGGACACAGCCGAATGGCCAAGATCATCGCATTCGACGAGGAAGCTCGTCGGGGCCTCGAGCGGGGCATGAACCAGCTCGCCGACGCCGTCAAGGTGACGCTCGGCCCCAAGGGCCGCAACGTCGTCCTTGAGAAGAAGTGGGGCGCGCCCACGATCACCAACGATGGGGTATCCATCGCCAAGGAGATCGAGCTCGAGGACTCCTACGAGAAGATCGGCGCCGAGCTGGTCAAGGAGGTCGCGAAGAAGACCGACGACGTCGCCGGTGACGGCACGACGACGGCGACCGTCCTCGCCCAGGCGCTGGTTCGTGAGGGTCTGCGCAACGTCGCCGCGGGCGCCAACCCGATGGCCCTGAAGCGGGGCATCGAGGCCGCCGTCGCGAGCGTGTCCGAGGGCCTCTCGCAGATCGCCAAGGACGTGGAGACCAAGGAGCAGATCGCCTCCACCGCGTCCATCTCCGCCGGTGACTCCACGGTCGGCGAGATCATCGCCGAGGCCATGGACAAGGTCGGCAAGGAAGGCGTCATCACGGTCGAGGAGAGCAACACCTTCGGTCTCGAGCTCGAGCTGACCGAGGGCATGCGCTTCGACAAGGGTTACATCTCGGCGTACTTCATGACCGACGCCGAGCGGATGGAGGCCGTCTTCGACGACCCGTACATCCTGATCGCCAACAGCAAGATCTCCGCGGTCAAGGACCTGCTGCCGGTCCTGGAGAAGGTCATGCAGGGCGGCAAGCCGCTGATCATCATCGCCGAGGACGTCGAGGGCGAGGCCCTGGCGACCCTGGTGGTCAACAAGGTGCGCGGCACCTTCAAGTCGGTCGCGGTCAAGGCGCCGGGCTTCGGCGACCGCCGCAAGGCCATGCTGGAGGACATCGCGATCCTGACCGGTGGCGCCGTGATCAGCGAGGAGGTCGGTCTCAAGCTCGACAACGCCGACCTGAGCCTGCTGGGCACCGCCCGCAAGGTGGTCATCACCAAGGACGAGACCACGATCGTCGACGGTGGCGGCAACGCCGAGCAGATCCAGGGCCGGGTCAACCAGATCCGGGCCGAGATCGAGAAGTCGGACTCCGACTACGACCGTGAGAAGCTGCAGGAGCGCCTGGCCAAGCTGGCCGGCGGTGTTGCGGTGATCAAGGTCGGCGCGGCCACCGAGGTCGAGCTGAAGGAGCGCAAGCACCGCATCGAGGACGCCGTTCGCAACGCGAAGGCGGCCGTCGAGGAGGGCATCGTCCCCGGTGGTGGCGTCGCGCTCGTGCAGGCCGGCAAGACCGCGTTCGACAAGCTCGACCTGCAGGGTGACGAGGCGACCGGCGCGCAGATCGTGAAGCTCGCGCTCGACGCCCCGCTGCGCCAGATCGCCGTGAACGCCGGCCTCGAGGGCGGCGTCGTGGTGGAGAAGGTGCGCAACCTCGACGCCGGTCACGGCCTCAACGCCGCGAACGGCGAGTACGTCGACCTGCTGGCCGCGGGCATCATCGACCCGGCCAAGGTCACCCGCTCGGCGCTGCAGAACGCCGCGTCGATCGCCGCGCTGTTCCTCACCACCGAGGCCGTCGTGGCCGACAAGCCCGAGAAGACCCCGGCCCCGGCCGGTGCCCCGGGCGGCGGGGACATGGACTTCTGAGTCCAGCCCCACAGCAACATCCGGAAGGCGGGTCGCTTCAGCGGCCCGCCTTTCGCATGCCCAGCCGCGGTGAGCGCGACAGCCCGGGGTCAGCGGCGGCCGGGCGGTCGGCGCGGCGTCGGGGTCAGCGGCGGCCGGGGCGGCGGCGCGGCCGGCGCGGGCCGGGGCGCTCCGCGAGCCACCACAGCGTCGCGCCGGCGGCGACGGCGAGCAGGCCGGCCAGGATCACGGCCAGCAGGTCGTGGCCGGTGGCCGGCAGGTCGGCGACCGCCACGACCCGGATCGTCACGCCGCCGGTCGACCGGCCGCCGCGCCCGTCGCCGACCGTGTAGCCGAGGGTATCCGCCGCGGCCGTGGCGAACTCGGTGTTCGTTCGGCCGTCGGCGGTGTAGGTGACGGTCGTGGCCGTCATCGTCGCCGTGCCGCGCCGGGGCTTGCGGATGGTCAGGATCCGCAGCGGGTCGCCGTCCGGATCCCGGTCGTTGAGCAGCGGCCGGATCACCACGCGGTCCCCGGCCGCCACCGTGACCCGGTCGTCCACCGCCACCGGCGGCCGGTTGCGCCGCGGCGGCGTGCCGGGCCCGGGAGGCGCGCCGGGCCCGGGCCGCGTGCTGTGCCCCGGCGCGGGCGTGGGTGAGCCGGGGAGCGACGGGGACGGCGTGACCGGCGGCGTGCCGGGCGGCGTTGTCGGCGGCGTGGCGGCAGGTGGCGCGACCACCGGCACCGGCGGCACGATCGCGTAGACCGTGCCCTGCGCCACGTTGCCGTCGGCGTCGACCATCTCGAAGGTGAAGCTGTCGATCCCGGCGAAACCCGGGTCGGGCACGTAGGTGACCGTCCCGTCCGCGTTCAGCACGGCGGTGCCGTGCGCCGCCCGTCCGATCCGGAGCGGGCTGACCACCCGCCCGTCCTGGCCGGTGTCCGGCAGGCCGATCCGCACCGACCGGCCGTCCAGCACGGTGACCTGCTTGTTCGGCACCGTCGGCGGCACGCCCACCACGATCTCGACGTCGGCGCCGGTGTGGTGCCCGGCGTCGTCGACCGCCGTGTAGCCGAACGTGGTGACCCCGGCGAAACCGGCCGGCGGCGTGTAGGTGATCGCGCTCGCGGTGAAGGTCAGAGAGCCGTGGGCCGGCGTGGTGACCGCGGTGAGGGTCAGCGTGCCGGCCGGGTCGAGGTCGTTGGTGAGCACGTCGACGACGACCGCGTGCTGATAGGGCGTCCGGCCGGAATCCGGCACCGCCACCGGCACGCCGTTGGACACGCTGATCGCGACCGTCCCAGTCGCGACGCCGCCGTTGCCGTCGCTGATCACGTACGTGAAGGCGTCCGGACCCACGTAGCCGATCGCCGGGGCGTACCGGATCCGGCCGGAGACGATGGCGGCCGTGCCGTGTCCCGGCGCGCTCGCCGAGACGATGGTGAGAGTCTGGCCCGGGTTGGCGTCGGTGTCGTTGGCGAGCACGTCCACCACCACCGTCCGGTCCGAGAGCAGCGCCGCGGTGTCCGCCCGCGCCACCGGCACGGCATTGGCCACCTGCACGGTGACCTGCGCGGACGCGGAGTTCCCGACGTCGTCGGCGATCGTGTACGGGAAGACGTCCGTCCCGAAGAACCCGGGATCCGGCCGGTACTCCACCGTCCCGTTCGCGTTGATCCGGATCGCGCCGTGCCCGGCCGGCCCGGCCGAGGTCACGGCGAGCGGCCGCGACTCGGGATCGGTGTCGTTCGCCAGGACCGGAACGTCGACCATGGTGTCCGCGGGGACGGACTGCGCGTCGTCGACCGCGGACGGCGACCCGTTGATGACGATCGTGACGTGCGCCGTGCCGGTCTTGCCCAGGTCGTCGGTGAGCACGTAGTCGAAGCCGTCGGTCCCGGCGGTGCCCGGGTCGGCCCGGTAGGTCAGCACCCCGCCGGAGAACGTCAGCGTGCCCTTCGCCGGCGCGGTGGCCGAGACGATCTGGATCGCCTGCCCGGTGTTGGGGTCGGCGTCGTTCGCCAGCACCGGTAGCACGACGGGCACGCCCGGCCGGGCGGCGAAGATGTCGTCGTTCGCCACCGGCGGGGCGTTGCGCACGGTGACCGTCACGAGCGCCGAGTCGGTGCGGCCGGACGGATCCCGGATCGAGTAGACGAAGGAGTCGTCGCCGTAGAACCCGGTCTCCGGCACGTACGCGATCGTGCCGGTCACCGGGTCGGCGGTGACCGTGCCGTGGCCGCCCGCCGCGGCCGCCGTGAGCGTGACCGGGTCGCCGTTCGGGTCGTCGTCGTTGGCGAGCACCGGCACGGTCACGCCGGTGTTGGTGTCGGTGGCCACCGTGTCCGGCCGGGCCACCGGCGCGGTGTTGATCACGGTGATCGTCACGGTCGCGCCGGCCAGGCCGCCGCGGCCGTCGTCGGTGGTGTAGTGCAGCATGTCGACGCCGAGAAAGCCGGCGTTCGGGGTGTAGACGATCCGGTTGCCCGGGCCGAAGGCGGCGAGGCCGTGGCCGGGGGCGCCGTCGATCGCGTACGCGATGGGGTCGCCGTTGGGGTCGGGGTCGTCGTTGGCGAGCACGTCGATCGTCACCGGCCCGCCGCCCGGGCCGGTGGCCGAGTCGGCGCGGGCCACCGCGACCCCGTTGGCGACCGTCACCGTCACGGTCGCGGTGCCGGTCCCGCCGTAGCCGTCGTCGATCGTGTACGTGAACGAGTCGATTCCGGAGTATCCGACGTCCGGCAGATAGGTGATCGTGCCGGACGGGTCGCGGGTGACCACGCCGTGCGCGGGAGCGGTGACGCCGGAGACGGTCAGCGGGTCGCCGTTCGGGTCGGTCGCCACGGCCAGCACGTTCAGCACGAGCGGCGCCCGGTAGCCGGTGGTCGTCGCGACCGGCAGCGCGACCGGCGGGGCGTCAGCCACGGTGACCGTGGCCGTGCCGATGTCCGTGCCGCCGTGGCCGTCGCTGATCGTGTACCAGAACGACGCGTCCCCGCGGAAGCCGTCCGGCGCGGTGTAGGTGATGACACCGGCGGTGAGCGCGACCGACCCTGGTGCGGCCGGGCCTACGGCGATCACGGCGAGAGTGTCGTGGTTCGGGTCGGTGTCGTTGGCGGTCACCGGCACCGTCACGCCGGCCCGGACCGCCGCGTATGCCACGCTCAGCACGTCGTCGGCGGCCGTGGGCGCCAGGTTCGCGACGTCGACGAAGACCGTGGCGGTGGCGGTCAGGCCGCCCGGGTCGCGCACCGTGTACGTGAAGGTCGCCACCCCGCCGAAGGTGGGATCCGGGGTGAAGGTGACGCTGGTGCCGGTGAAGGTCACCGTGCCGGTGTCCGAAGACGTTGGCGGGGTGACCGCGACGACGGTGAGCACGTCGCCGTTGGGATCCGCGTCGTTCTGCCGCACGTCCAACGTGACCGCAACCGTCCCGGGCGTGTTGACCATGTCGTCGTGGGCTACCGGCGGCGCGTTCTGCGTGGTCACGGTGACCGTGGCGGTGGCCGAGCCGCCGTGCGGGTCGTCCACCCGGTAGGTGAACGTGTCGACGCCGGCCCAGCCCGCGGCCGGCGTGTAGGTGATGGTCCGGTCGGCGTTGGCCACCGCGACGCCGTGCGCCGGACCGCCGCCCACCACCGAGTACACCAGGGTGCCCGGCGCGTCGTCCGGGTCCGTGTCGTTGGCCTGCACCGCGATGGTGACCGAAGTTGCGGGCGGCGTCGTGGCGGTGTCGTCGCCGGGCTGCGGCGGGCGGTTGACGGCGAGCGCGGCGGTGGCGGTGTCGTTGGCCGGGTCGGCGTCCGCGCCGCTGCCGCTCGCCCGCACCGAGGCGATCGAGCCGGCCGCCGCGGTGTTGTCGACGGTCGCCGGGATCGTGGCGCTCGCCGAACTGCCGGCGACCAGCGGGCCGACCGCGCAGGTGACCACCTGACCGGCGATCGAACAGCCGGCCGGCGCGGTGCCGGGTGAGACGCCGGGCGGCAGGGTGAAGGTGGCGACCGCGGCCGGCTCGGTGGCCCCGGAAACATTGGTCACGGTGGCCGTGTAGCTCACGGTGACCGGGGTGCCGGCCCGTTGCACGTACGCCGGGGCGACGGCGAGCACGGCCGCCAGATCCACGTGCGGGGGCTGCACGGTGGTGGCCACCGAGCCGCCGCTCGTGGCGACGTTGACGCTGGTCGTGCGCCCGGTGTAGCTGACGTTCACGACATTGGTGATGGCGTACCCGATCGGCGCGCCGCCCTGGACCACGACGCGGAGCGTGACCCAGGTGCCGCCCAGGTACGGGATGCTGCCCAGGCTGAAGCCGGCGGCGTCGGACGCGTAGGAGCCGCCGTCGCCGTCGGCAGCGTCGGTCAGCGGGACGCCCTGCAGGGTGAGCGAGCCGGGGACGTACGTGGTGTAGGGCGGGATCGCGTCGGCGAGCTTCACCCCGTCGGCGATGTCCTTGCCGACGTTCTGCGCCGTGATCCGGTACTCGATCACGTCACCGGGCTGCAGGTCGCCGCCGTTGACGTCGGTGCCGGCGAGGGTGGTGGTGATGTTGGGGGCGTAGAGGTCGATGGTGAACGTGATGACGCCCGCGAAGTACTGGTCGCCGTTGGTGGTCAGGTTGAGCGTCGACGAGGTGGCGGCGTTCGCGAACATCCCGGTCGCGTCCACCTGATCGACGTCGAAGCCGAGCGTGTTCACGTAGCCCGGGTTGCGCCCGCCCACCATCGCGGCCGAGTCGCTCACCGTGCTGTTGAAGAAGTTGTTCGCCGGATTCTGGGCGTCGCTCAGTCGCTGCCCATCGACCTCGAAGCTGTCCCCGGTGGTGCCGCGGTCACCCTCGTACGCGACCGCGCCGATCTTGGCGTGCACGGTGCCGGAGTGCGGGGTCTCGAAGCCGGTCACCGAGATCTGCGCCTCGTCCGGACTGACCTGGGCGAAGCCGTCGTAGACGCGCAGGGCGCGCAGATCCTCGGCCGGGTTGCGGTAGGCGACCACCAGGGCCCATCCCGCGAACATGCCGGCGGCCGTGGACGCCTGGATGTTCGCCACCCCGTACACCCCGTTGCCGACGCCGGCCACCTGTGCGGTCACGTCGGCGAAGCCCTGGTAGATCGCGCCGTTGACGTGCAGGGTGCTCGCGGTGACCGGGAGGTACGACGCGCCGCCGGTGGTGCTGAACCGCACCTGGTTGCGGCTCGCCAGGCTCGAGGAGGCGGCCCAGTACAGGCCGGCGAACAGCACCGTGCTCCCCGGCGGCATGTCGAGGGTCGCCGTGCTGCTGTTGAAGGTCAGCGGGTCGGCGTCGGTGTTCGTGAACGCCATCGGGTACGAGTTGTTGTTGGCGTTGCCGCCGGTGGCGGTGCCGTTCTGCGCCTGCGGGCAGGTCGCCAGGGTGGTGCAGGTGAGCACCGTGTTGCCGCGCAGCAGGATCGCCCCGTTGGTGTTGACCTCGAACCGGGCGTTGAACGAGGTCGTCGTGACGCCGGCATCGGCGCGTCCGGTGATGAGCGTCGCCGCGGCCAGCAGCACGGCGACGACCACGACCAGGGCCGCGGACGTCCGGCGCACCCCCACCACCCGAGGCTAGGACAAAAGGGATCACAATTGTTCGCATTTTTCCCTCGCCAGGGTGACGCCCGCGAGCGCTAACGTGGGACGGGTGCGTGATCCCTCCGTTTCCCGCTACGCGGCCGGTCGCCTGTCGCCGATCCGGCGCATGGCCGATCTGCGGCGCCTGCGCGACGAGCAGTTCGACGTCCTGGTCATCGGCGGCGGGGTCACCGGCGCCGGCGCCGCACTCGACGCCGCCTCCCGCGGGCTCAAGGTGGCCCTGGTCGAGTCGCGCGACCTGGCGGCCGGCACGTCCAGCCGGTCCAGCAAGCTGATCCACGGCGGCCTGCGCTACCTCGAGCAGCTCGAGCTGCACCTGGTGCACGAGGCGCTGACCGAGCGCGGCCTGCTCTCCACCCGGCTCGCGCCGCACCTGGTGCGCCCGGTGCCGATCCTGGTGCCGCTGCCGCCGGGCAGTCCGCCGGCCCGGGTCTGGCATCGCGCCTACTACGGCCTCGGCGTCGCCGCGTACGACGCGTTCGCCGGTGTCTTCGGCACCGGCCGGGGCATGCCGCTGCACCGGCACCTCACCCGCGACGGCGCCCGCCACCTCTTCCCGAGCCTGCGGGCCGACGCGGTGAGCGGCGCGATCCGCTACTACGACGGCCAGGTCGACGACGCCCGCCTGGTGGTCACCCTGGCCCGCACCGCGGCCAGCCTCGGCGCGGCCGTGGTCACCAGCGCCCGGGTGGTCGGCTTCGTGCGCGAGGCCCGCGAGGTGGTCGGCGTGCGGGTCCGCGACCTCGAGGCGCCCGGCGAGCCCGAGTTCGAGGTGCGGGCGCGCACGGTGGTCGCCGCCACCGGCGTCTGGAGTGACGACATGTCGCAGATGCTCAGCGACGTCGGCGTCCGCCCCGGCCTGCGGGTGCGCGCCTCCAAGGGCGTGCACCTCGTGGTGCCCCGCTCGGCGATCACCGGCGAGGCCGGCCTGATCCTGCGCACGCCCACCTCGGTGCTGTTCGTGATCCCGTGGGGCGGCCACTGGATCATCGGCACCACCGACACCGACTGGACGCTCGACCGCGCCCACCCGGCCGCCTCGGCCCGCGACATCCGATACATCCTCGACCAGGTCAACACGGTGCTCGACCGGCCGCTGACCACCGACGACATCGAGGGCGTCTACGCCGGGCTGCGGCCGCTGCTCTCCGGCGAGGCCGACTCGACCTCCAAGCTGTCCCGCGAGCACGCCGTGGTCGAGCCGATGCTCGGGCTCCTGCTGGTGGCCGGCGGCAAGTACACGACGTACCGGGTGATGGCGGCCGACGTCATCGACCGGGCGGTGCGCCGGCTGGGCGGGCCCGGACGGCCGTCGCGCACCGACCAGCTGCCGCTGCTCGGCGCGGACGGCTACGCCGCCGCGTGGCGGGACCGGCAGGACGCGGCCAAGCGGCACGGCGTCAGCGCCGGGGTGGTCGAGCATCTCCTGGAGCGGTACGGCACCCTGACCGTGCACATCCTGGCCATGATCTCCGCCGATCCGGCGCTGGCGACGCCGCTCACCGGCGCACCGGAATACCTTGCGGCCGAGGTGGCGTACGCGGCGCTGGCCGAGGGCGCCCTCCACCTCGACGACGTGCTGACCAGGCGTACCCGGATCTCGATCGAAACGCCGCACCGCGGCACCGAGTCGGCCGCCCACGCGGCCGCGATCATGGGGGACGCGCTCGGCTGGGACAACGCGGTCCGGGAGCGGGAGGTCGAGCACTACCTGGCCCGGGTGGCCGCCGAACGGCAGTCGCAGACCATGCCCGACGACCTGACCGCCGACGCCGCCCGGGTCGGGGTGCCCGACGTGCGCGGCTTCGCGGCCGACCGGGGGGTCGACCTCCTGGCCGATCTGCCCGCGATCGGCGATCTTTGATCCTCGTCGATGAGCCGCTGTGGCCGGCTCGGGGCCGGCTCTGGTCCCACCTCGTCAGCGATCTGTGCTACGCCGAGCTGCACGTGTTCGCCGAGATGCTGGGCGCGCCCCGACGCGGCTTCGACCGGGATCACTACGACATCCCGGTCGAGCGGTTCCGCAGCGCGCTCTGGCTCGGCGCCACCCTGCTGCCGTCCCGGGAGCTGGCGTTCCGCCTGCGCGCGGCCGGCCTACGCCGCCCCAAGCACCTCGTCTAGCTCGCGCCGCAGGTTCGCGCGAGCCTTCTCCTCCCACCGCGTGCGCAACTGCTCCAGGCGGTAGATCGACGGCAGCTCCAGCAGCGCCTTGAGCACCTGGGAACGGCCGTCGCGGAAGGCGTCCTCGGGAACGTGCGCGTACTCCCGGCGGATGGCGGCGGTGTACTCGGCGTACTTGTCCTCGTCGCTGGCCAGAATGGCCAGATCGGCGTCGCAGAGCAGCTCGCCGTCGGGATCGTCCGCCCCGGTGGCGTGCCCGGCGGTCAGCCCGACCAGTCGCGCCACCTCGGCCGCGCCCGCCTCCGGCACGCCCAGGGTGGTCAGCAGCCCGGCGGCGAACTCGGCGCTGTCCCGCTCGTTCGCGTCCCCCAGCGCACGCGGGTCGTAGACGGCGTCGTGCATCCACGCGGCCAATCGGACCCGTTCCGCGTGTGCCGCGAGACCGGCATGGCGGTCGATCACATCGAGTACGGCGGACAGATGCGCCACCGTGTGATAGTGCCGTTGCGGCTCCGACCACCGGGACAACAGGTACTCACCGGCGGCGGTCAGATCGGCGTCGTCGGCGGTGGCGCCTGCCTGCCGAGCCGCCGTCACGAACACGTCCACGAGAGATGTCACATCCGCCAGTATGGTCAGAGATCGTGACCCCATCCGCCGCGCCCCGGCTGACCGGCAGCGTCCGCACCGGCCTGCGGGCGGGCGCTCACCGGGCGCGGGTCGGCGTCGCGCTGGCCGTCCAGGCCGGGGTGGGCGCCGCGATCGCCTGGTTCCTCGCGCACGACGTGATCGGCCGCCCGCAGCCGTTCTTCGCCCCGATCGCGGCGGTGATCACGCTGGCCTCCTCGGTCGGGCAGCGCGCCCGGCGCACGGCCGAGCTGGTGCTGGGCGTGGCGATCGGGATCGGCATCGGCGACGCGCTGATCCTGCTCATCGGCACCGGCCCGGGGCAGATCGGCCTGATCGTGCTGCTCGCCATCCTGGTCGCCACCGCGGTCGGCGGCGGACCCTCGCTGGTGGTGCAGTCGGCCTCGTCGGCGGTGCTGGTCGCCACCCTGACCTCGGCCACCGGGTTGCCGTGGACGAGGTTCCTCGACGCGCTGATCGGCGGCGGGGTGGGCCTGGTCGTGATGACCGTGCTGCTGCCGCTGAACCCGCTCACCGTGGTGAAGCGGGCCGCCGACCCGGCGCTGCGCGCCCTGGCCGACGGCCTGCACCGGGTCGCGACGGCGTCGCGGGAGCGGGACGGCGACGGGGTCGACGCGGCGCTGACCGACCTGCGCGCCGCCGAGACGTCGTTCGCCGCGTTCTCGGCGGCGGTCACCGCGGCCCGGGAGAACGTGGCGTTCGCGCCCGCGCGGTGGCGCACCCGGGGCGCGCTGGCGCTGTACATGGACGGCGCCGTGCAGGTCACCCACGCGCTGCGCAACACCCGGGTGCTGGTCCGGCGGGTGAGCACCGGCCTGGGCGACGAGGAGGAGATGCCCGAGGTGCTGTCCACCGCGATCGCCCTGCTCGGCGACGCGGTCGACCTGATGCGCCAGGAGTGGGCCAAGGCGACCGAGCCGCTGGCGGCCCGGCAGCGGGTGCTGAGCGCGGTGTCCGAGGCCGCCAAGGCGTACGACGACGGGGTCGGCTTCTCGGGCGGCGTCGTGGTGGCCCAGATCCGCTCGGCCGCCACCGACCTGCTGCGCGCCACCGGGGTGGACTTCGCCGAGGCGCCACGCCTGGTCCGCCGGGCGGCGGGCCGGCACAAACGCTCCCGCGGCGCCCGCCGAGCCGGCCGCCGCCCGCCGGCTCCGGGCCACACCTGAGGCCGCCGCTCGGCGAGCGCCGTACCCGCTTGGTGAGGCGCCGGCTCGCTCGGTGGGCCCATACCCGGCTTGGTGGGCGCCGGCCCGCTTCGTGGCGCCGACCCGCTTCGTGACGCCGGCCCGCTTCGTGACGCTTCGTGGCGCCGGCCCGCTCGGGCGGGCGCGCAACCCGCGGGGCCGCTCGGCCGCGTCCGGGTGACTACGCTGGCTGGCATGGCCGACGTTTCGCCGGGCGGGCCGCCCGACCAGAGCGCCCCGACTCCGGCGGGGCCGCATCCGTCGGCGCTGCCCACCCCGCCGCTACCCACCCCGCCGCACCAGACTACGGGGCTGCCCAGCCCGGCGCTGCCCACTCCGGCGCCGGCGTCCGACACGTCGGTCGGCGCCTTTCCGGCCGGCGCCTTCGAGCAGCCTCCGGGGCCCGACACGCGCTACCCCGGGCAATACCCGGCCGGGGGGCCTGTCCTGGGCCCGCCCGTCGCCCGCACGGGCTATCGCCGCTGGCTCCCCATGGTCGGCGTCGTCGCGTTCCTGCTGGCCGGCGCGGTCGGCATGCTGTTCTTCCTGGGCGTCGACATCGGCCTCACCGGCCTGACCGTCGGCCTGATCGCCGCGGTGCTGCCCGTGCCGCTGCTGGTGGCGGCGTTCCTCTGGCTCGACCGCTACGAGCCCGAGCCGATTCGATACCTGGCCTTCTGCTTCACCTGGGGCGCCGCGATCGCCACCGCCGCCGCCCTGCTGGTCAACACCGAGGCGTCCAAGCTCTTCGACCGGTGGGGCTTCCCGGACGCGCTGGTCGCCGTGCTGGTCGCCCCGTTCATCGAGGAGTCGATGAAGGCGCTGGGCCCGATCTTCCTGATGTGGCGCCGGCGCGGCGAGTGGTCCGGCATCACCGACGGCATCGTCTACTGCGGCCTGTCGGCGCTCGGCTTCGCGATGGTGGAGAACGTGCTCTACCTCGGCAAGCACGGCTACGCGACCGGCGTCGAGGAGTACGGCCCCGCCACCGGCCTGCAGAACCTCTTCCTGATCTTCATCGTGCGCATCCTGTTCACCGGCTTCGCGCACCCGCTGTTCACCTCGATGACCGGCATCGGCCTGGGCATCTCGGCCCGCTCGGGCGACCGCCGGGTGCGCTGGCTCGCCCCCATCGCGGGCCTGCTGCTCGCGATGATCCTGCACGGCACGTTCAACCTGCTGCCCACGCTCTCGGCCAGCCTCGAGAAGCCGTTCATCATGCTCTACGGCTACCTCGGCTTCATGGTGCCGCTGTTCTTCGCCGTGGTCGGCTTCGCCATCGCGCTGCGCGCCTGGGAGGGCCGCCTCACCGAGCGGATCCTGCCGCTCTACGTCCGCGCCGGCTGGTTCTCGCCGCCCGAGGTGGCGTCGCTCGGCAGCCTCGGCCGCCGCCACTCGGCCCGCCAGTGGGCCCGGCGCGTCGCCGGCGCCGCCGGCCAGAGGGCGATGCGCGACTTCCAGCTCGCCGCCACCCAGCTCGCCCTGTTGCGCGACGGCATGCAGCGGGGCCTGCACACCAAACCCATCGACCAGTACCGCACGACCGCCGAGGAGCAGCGCCTCCTCCAGGAGATCTACACCCACCGCCAGTCCTTCACCGCGAAGGACCCGACCACGCCCCAGTCCTTCTGGGACGGCATCAACTACCACATCGTCTTCCCCGACGGTGTCCCGCGCACCCTGCCGCCCCCCGCCGACCCGGTGGTCCCCGTCCCGATCCGCCTGGCCCCCGCCCACCCGGCCTACGCCTACACCCCACCGGGTTACGGCCCACCCGCTTACGCCCCGCCCGGTTACGCCCCGCCCAGTTACGCCTCGCCGGGCTACGCCTCGCCCAGTTACGCGCCGCCGAGTTATGGACCACCGGCTTACGGCCCGCCCGGTTACGGCCCACCAAGCTACGGCCAGCCCGGATACGGCCCGGCCCAGCCCGGCTACGGCCAGGCCCAGCCCGGCTACGGCCAGGCCCAGCCCAGCTACGGGCAGGCTCAGCCCAACAACGGCCACCCCGGCGACGCTCAGCCGCACTATGGCCAGACCCAGCCCGGCTATGGTCAGGCGCAGCCCGGCTATGGTCAGGCGCAGCCCGGTTACGGGCAGCCGGCCTACGGTGCGCCCTCCTACGGCCCGGACCCTTACATCCGCCCGCCGGCCCCGGGCACCTACGGCCCGTCACCCTCCGCGCAGCCGCCATCTCCCGGATCTGACCCGAGCCGGCCAAGCCCAGAGCTCCCACCGCCCGCCCCGGACGCGGGGACCGCAGTACCTTCGACGCAGCGCGATGCGCTGCCACCGCCGTACGTGTCATCGTCGGAAAGCGCGCCCCCGACGGACCCGGACGCCACCCGCCAAGGGTGAACTATAGATATAACCCCGTGCCGTCGGATTCGACGCGGCTGGCGGCTACGGCATGCACGTCGCGCTCGCGCAGCAGAACGTACTCGCGGCCGTGGAGCTCGACCTCGGAGCGGTCGTCGGGGTCGAAGAGGACGCGGTCGCCCACGATGATCGAGCGGACGTTGGGGCCGATGCCGACCGCAGTCGCCCAGGAGAGGCGGCGTCCCACGGAGGCGGTGGCCGGAATCACGATGCCGGCAGACGACCGCCGCTCTCCCTCGCCACCGTCCTGGCGGACAAGTACACGGTCGTGCAGCATCCGGATCGGCAGTCCGGACTCGGTGCGGGTGTCGGCGCTCACGATTGCAGACGGTACGCCGCCGCCCGGTTTGGTTTTGCGGGTGGTGGCTGCGGGGACACTGCGGCACGGGACCACTACGGTGGTTACCGCGTGCCGTGACGCGGCGCGGAGTCGGGCGAGGGGGTTGACCGGTTGAGCCGTATGCAGCGTGTCCGAGACAACTTGCGTCGTGCCTACGACTCGGGCCGGGAGTCGGTGCGCCAGGCACGCGCCGACGAGGCCGTGGTGGAGCCGGATCGGGAGGACGAGGAGTTCGCGCCGCCGCCCGCCGAGCCCGAGGTGGTGCACGACTCGACGAACAGCCGCGACGACGCCGAGGTGCCGCACTCGCTGCGGATCGCCGCCGCCTGGAGCTGGCGGCTGATCGTGGTGGGCGTGGTCGGCTGGGCGCTGCTGCACTTCATCGGCATCGTCAGCATCGTGGTGGTCCCGCTGGCGATCTCGCTGCTGCTCTCGGCGCTGCTCGCCCCGGCGGTCCGCTGGCTGCTCAAGATGCGGGTGCCCCGCTCGCTGGCGACGTTCCTCGTGCTGATCTGCGGCATCGCCGCGGTGGCCGGCACGCTCACGCTGGTCATCTCGCAGTTCGTCGACGGCGTCGGGGAGCTGACCCAGAAGGCGAGCGAGGGCGTCCGGCAGATCCAGAACTGGGCGCGCACCGGCCCGCTGCACCTGTCGGACGCCCAGGTGAACCAGGCGATCGACAACGCGCAGCAGTGGGTCAACGAGCACACCTCGCAGCTGACCTCGACCGGCATCGCCACCGCCGCCACCCTGTTCGAGGTGGTCACCGGCATGCTGCTGGTGCTGTTCTCGACCTTCTTCTTCCTCCGGGACGGCCGCAAGATCTGGCGGTTCATCGTGCGGCTGTTCCCGGTGCAGGCCCGGTGGTCGCTCGCCGACGCCGGCGACGCCTCGTGGGCGACGCTCGGCTCGTACGTGCGGGCGACCGTGCTGGTGGCGTTCATCGACGCGGTCGGCATCGGCACCGCGCTGGTGATCCTGGACATCCCGTTCCCGTTCCCGCTGGCCGCGCTGGTGTTCCTGGGCGCGTTCATCCCGATCGTCGGGGCGAGCGTGTCGGGCGCGGTGGCGGTGCTGGTGGCGCTGGTCGACCAGGGCTGGGTGATCGCG
This sequence comes from Paractinoplanes rhizophilus, assembly GCF_042664765.1. Classification (NCBI taxonomy): domain Bacteria; kingdom Bacillati; phylum Actinomycetota; class Actinomycetes; order Micromonosporales; family Micromonosporaceae; genus Paractinoplanes; species Paractinoplanes rhizophilus. The sequence continues at coordinate 105,976 of NZ_JBHTBJ010000004.1, forward strand.
CTGATCGTGCTGGGCGCGGTGATCCTGGTGCAGCAGGTGGAGGGCCACGTCCTCCAGCCGCTGATCATGGGCCGGGCGGTGGCGATCCACCCGCTCGTCGTGATCATCGGGATCGCCTGCGGCGCGACCCTGGCCGGCATCATCGGCGCCCTGGTGGCGGTGCCGCTGATCGCGGTGCTCAACACCGGCATCCGGCGGCTGTCCCGGCGGCTGCCCGCGGTGCCGGCCAACGCGGTCGTCGTGACGGCGAAGGGCGGGACCCCCAACGGGGATCCCGCCCGGTGACAGAGCGTGGGCTAGACCGCCGCGACGACGAAGCGCCGCGGCGACGACAGAGCGTGGGCGGCTAGGCCGCAGCGACGCCGATCGCGACCTCGTTGACGCCGCGGGTGGCGTCGACGAGCACTTCGCCGTTGCCGGCCCGGCTCAGCGCCCGCAGGGTCCACGACCCGGGGGCGGCGAAGAACCGGAACACGCCCTCGGGCGAGGTGACCACCTCGGCGGTGAACTCGCCGGAGGAGTCGAGCAGACGCACGTAGGCGCCGCCGACCACCTCGCCCTCGGCGGTGTTGACCAGGCCGGTGATGACGGTTTCCTTTTCCAGGTCGACGCTGGCGGGGAGGGGCGCCGACTGGTCCGGAGCGGCGCAACCGGCCGCGACGTTGGACGGGGAAGTCATACGATCACGCCTTCCCGGGCTCGTCGCCGAGCGCGATCGGCACGCCGATGAGCGAGCCGTACTCGGTCCAGGAGCCGTCGTAGTTCTTCACGTTCTGCTGGCCGAGCAGCTCCTTGAGCACGAACCAGGTGTGCGAGGAGCGCTCGCCGATCCGGCAGTACGCGATGGTGTCCTTGCTGCCGTCGAGGCCGGCGTCGCCGTAGATCTTGGCGAGCTCGTCGTCGGACTTGAAGGTGCCATCCTCGTTGGCCGCCTTGCTCCACGGCACGTTCAGCGCGGTCGGGATGTGGCCGGCCCGCTGCGACTGCTCCTGCGGCAGGTGCGCGGGGGCGAGCAGCCGGCCCGCGAACTCGTCGGGGCTGCGCACGTCGACCAGGTTCTGCACGCCGATGGCCTGCACGACCTCGTCGCGGAACGCGCGGATCGACAGGTCCGGCGCCTGGGCCTGGTAGTTGGTCTTCGCGCGGGCGGGCACGTCCTTGGTGTACGGCCGGGCGTCGAGCTCCCACTTCTTGCGGCCGCCGTCGAGCAGCACGACGTCGCCGTGGCCGTAGAGCTTGAAGTACCAGTACGCGTACGCCGCGAACCAGTTGTTGTTGCCGCCGTAGAGGACGACCTTGTCGTCGTTGGAGATGCCGCGCTCGGAGAGGAGGGCGGAGAACTGCTCCTGGTTGACGAAGTCCCGGCGGACCGGGTCCTGCAGGTCCTTCTTCCAGTCGATCTTGACTGCGCCGGGGATGTGGCCGCCGTCGTAGGCGGTGGTGTCCTCGTCGACCTCGACGAAGACAACGCCCGGGGTTTCCAGGTTCTTCTCGGCCCAGTCGGCCGAGACGAGTGCGGTGTCGCGACTCATCGGTTCACTCCCTTGATGGGTGGCGGGGGAGAGTCAGCGCACGGAGGTCTTTTGTCGCACCCCGCGCGGGACCCCTGGTTACAGATCTCGTGCTTGTGCGACGGCGCCACTGCCGGGCTTGGGCTTCGCGTTGCTTCGCGAGCGAGCTAGAAGGTGCTCAGCACAGGTGGCCCCGTCAGATGACAGGGCGACACAGGCAGGCGGCCATGCGGCACAGGTCGACCGCACGCCTCTTGGTGAGCAACGGGCTCATGGAAACCGACCCTACCAGCGGTTCCAGACCCCGGACAGCCTCGACCACGATCCGGGAACGAGTCCGGGGTCACAGCCCCGCGGAGCTGAGATCCACGTTGCTGGCGGCCGCGGTGATTTCCAGGCCGTCGGCCTGCGGCTCGACCTTCTTCACCTGCAGATCCAGCGGCAGCGGCGGCACGGTGAGCTGGAAGGCCAGCTTCTGGACGTACGAGTTGATCAGCCCCCGGACGAGCGCGTTGTCGGGCAGGCCCGCGGCCTTCACATCGCTGAAACGCACCTGCACCACATCGCCCTTGACGGTGAGCTCGGCGTTGCCGCTGACGTCGACGGTCTGGCCCAGCGCCGTCACCGGCGCCGACGCGACCAGCTTGCCGTCCTTCTCGGCGAGGGTCACGCCGGGCTGCCCGATCAGCTCGGTCAGCTGCGCGTAGTCGATGAGGCCGGTGCCGGTCACCGTGCCCGCGGTGACCTTCCCGCTGCCCGAGCGCAGCGTGTCGAGGGGCGCGGTCACGTCGTTGGCGCGGATGTCGAGCAGCTTGATCCGGATCGTGCGGCCCTCGACGGCCGGGCCGGTGAAGTCGGCCAGCTCGATCTTGATCTCGTGGTAGACGCCGCGGGCGACCTGGGTGAGGAACGGGAAGCCCTCGATCGTCACGTCGGGCTTCTCGCTGGTCGCCTTCTGCTCGGCGACCTCCTGCGCGACCCGGTCGCTGATCCGGCGCTCGGCGTAGGAGGCGGCCACCCGGTCGCCGACCGCGAGCGCCGCGGCCACCAGGATCAGCAGCACGACGAAGCTGATGAACAGGCGTCGTCCCCAGCGCCGCCGCGGGCGGTACGTCTCGCTCACCGGTCCTCCCGACATCGACTGCGGTGGACGGTACATGCCCCTTTCCAGGTGACCGCGAAACCGCTAAGCGAGATACCAGTGCGCCAGGGCGTACGCGGCCGGGGCGACCAACGCGAACGCGCCCAGCGGGCCCTGCATGTGCCGGGCCACCCAGAACGTCGGGGCGTCCCCGGCCAGCCGGCGGCCCGCCTCGCCGAAGTTGACCGCGAGGTCGACCAGGCACGCCACCACCGCCGCGACCAGGCCGACGATCGCGCCCTTGGCCGGGGTGAAGGGCAGCACCAGCACGCTGCCCAGCGCGGCCGAGGCGAGCGTGCCGAGCATCGCGCCCAGCACCACGCCGGTCGCGCCCCGCGGGACCTGCAACGCGATCCGCGGCTTGGGGAAGATGGCGTCGGCCAGCCGGGCGACGAACAGGGCCGCCCCCGCGCCGGCGGCGCTGACGATCATCGTCTGGGTGCCGACCGGCTGGCGGGTGAGGATCATGGGGATCGCGTACGCCACCACGCCGAGCACGATCCACAGGGTCGCGCGCCAGGAATCCTTGACCCGCGCGCGATCCTCCGCCCGGAACAGCTGACCGGCGATCGCCGCCACGAACCCGCCGAGCGCGACGAAGAACAGCGGGAACAGCCCGGCCGGCGTACGGGTGACCGCGAAATAGTCGGCGGCCAGCGCGACCACGGCGCAGACCGCGGCCGTCGCGCCCGGGGCCGGCGGGTGCAGGGCCATGATCCAGGCGAGCAGATAGAGCAGTTGCACGCCGAAGAGCACGATCACGTACGGCAGGCGATTGTCCGGCGCCGAGGTCTGCGCGCCCAGCGCGAGCCCGAGGCCGAGCAGCCCCGCGAAGCCCGCGATCGCCAGCGACAGCTGCCGGCGGACCGGGACGACCGCGACCTCCTCGAAGTCCTCCTCCTCGGCGTCGTCCGGCTCGTCGTGCGGGGCGGCCTCGTCGTCGGGCACGGCGCCGTAAAAGCCGGCGGGCGGCCGGCCCGGGCCCGAGCGCGCGATCTCGCGCGACGCGTCGGCATCCCAGGCGTCGTCCTGCGGCATGGAGGGGAACACCCTGCGATGGTGCCAGAATTCGTCGTCCGGACCCAATTTCGCGCTCTTGGCCACGGCCGTGTAAAAGGCTTGTTACGAGCGACTTAAAAGGCCACCTTACGAGCGTTTACTACATCACTCGCACGATCGATCGAGGCGATCGAGCGTCCGTATCGGTTAAGGTAACGCCAGCCCACCCGTCGGTGACGCCGGGGAAACCATCCTCCGGGAGCGGCGGTTTCATCCGCTGCGAACCGGGTCACCCGAGCGGCCGTTCGCGCCGCCGAGGACGGAGGTGAGTGTGGAAATCCTTCTGTTGGTGACAGCTCGTGCCGGTGAGCCTTCCGCGGTGCTGCCCGCGCTGGATCTGCTTCCCCACTCCGTACGCACCGCCCCCCGCGACGTCCGCACCCTGGTGTCCGGGCCCAGTCCGGACGCCGTTCTGGTGGACGCCCGCTCCGAGCTTTCCGAGGCCCGCGCCACCTGCCGAATGCTGCACGCGACCGGCATCGGCGTCCCGCTCGTCGCGGTCGTCACCGAGGCGGGCCTGATCGCGCTCAACGCCGACTGGGGCGTCGACGACGTCATCCTGGCCAGCGCCGGCCCGGCCGAGGTCGAGGCCCGGCTGCGCCTGGGCGTCGGCCGGCTCAGCAACGCGACCGCCGGGGCCGGTGGCTCCATCCGGGCCGGCGAGCTCAACATCGACCCCGACACGTACGCGGCGAAGCTCAAAGGCCGCCCGCTCGACCTCACGTACAAGGAGTTCGAGCTGCTCAAGTTCCTGGCGCAGCACCCCGGCCGGGTGTTCACCCGCGACCAGCTGCTGCGCGAGGTCTGGGGCTACGACTACTTCGGCGGCACCCGCACGGTCGACGTGCACGTCCGTCGCCTGCGCGCCAAGCTCGGCTCCGAGTACGAGTCGATGATCGGCACGGTCCGCCAGGTGGGCTACAAGTTCGTGGTTCCGCCGACCGGGCGCCAGCTGCCCGACCACGAGCCGGTCGCGCTGCCGGTATGAGTGAGGTCCGGTCTTTCGACCGGTTGAGCGACGCCGCGGCGGCCGACGTTCTGGCGTTGGCCACCGCTGCGGAGCAGGCTGACGGGGTCTACCCGCTCTCCGAGGACACGGTCTTTCTGGTACGCCGGGGCGGCGGCGCCCAGCTGCTGGCCTATTCGGACGGCACGCTGGTCGGCTATGCCGGCGGCGGTGAGCTGGTCGTTCACCCCGCGCATCGGCGCCGGGGGCATGGCACTGCCCTGCTGGCCGCCTCGGGTGCGGGACCGTTGGCTTTCTGGGCGCATGGCGACTTGCCGGCCGCCGCCGCTCTGGCCGAGAAAACCGGATTCAAGCGTGCTCGGGTCCTGTGGCAGATGCGTCGGTCGCTTGCTGATTTTTCGGAAGAAAGCGTGCTTCCGGAAGGCGTGACCCTTCGGCACTTCCGGCCCGGGCACGACGAGCAGGCCTGGCTCGAGGTCAACTCCCGGGCCTTCGCCCACCACCCCGAGCAGGGCCGGTGGACCCTCGACGACCTGCGGCTGCGCGAGGCCGAGCCGTGGTTCGACCCGGCCGGCTTCCTGCTCGCCGTGGACATCTCCGACAAGCTGCTCGGCTTCCACTGGACCAAGGTGCACCCGCCGGCCGGCGACGAGCCCGCGCTGGGCGAGATCTACGTGCTCGGTGTCGACCCCGGCGGCCATCGGCGCGGCCTGGGCGTGGCGCTGAGCGTGGCCGGCCTCCGCCACCTCGCGGACGCCGGCCTCACCCAGGCCCTGCTCTACGTCGACGAGTCGAACACCGCCGCCGTGGGCCTCTACCGCAAGCTCGGCTTCGAGATCCACCAGGCGGACGTCAACTACCAGCGCGGCTGAGCTCCGCCGCCCGGGCGATCACGTCGGTCAGCACCCGCTGGGCGGTGGCCAGGTCGTCGGCGTCCATGGCGTCGTACAGCCGTGCCGTGGTGGCGTTCACCCTGGCGTCGACCTGGGCGAACAGCTCGGTCCCGGCCGGCGTGATCGCGTCCTCGCACAGCAGCCCGCGCTTGCGCAGACCGTCCACCAGCTCGGCGGCGCCCGCCGGGCCGAGGCCCAGCTGCCGCTGCCCCGCGAGGAATCCCGCGAGGTCGTCCACCCGGCGCGCGTCCGCCACGCGCAGGGCCACGTACTCGTTGCTCGTCAGCCCGCTGCCCGCGAGCGTCCGGTCGAGCAGGGCGCGCACCGCGCCCTGCGCCTCGGCGATGGTCTGTCCGGTCAGGGTAGGCACATTCACTCCAATCCCAGCAGCACACGAAGAACGTCGGCGAGCTCCTTGGCGCGCGCCCCGTCGGGCCCGCCGATCGGCGCGGTCAACTCGGCCTGCAGCCCGCGGACGACCGGGATCGCCCGCTGGATGACCTCGGTGCCGCGCTCGGTGAGGGCGAGCCCGAAGGCCCGCGGATCGTTCGGATGGCGGGCCCGGGCGAGCAGTCCGGCCTGCTCGAGCTGGCGAGCCACCTTGGAGACGTACATCGGCTCGAACCCGGCGCGCTCGCCGAGCTCCCGCTGACTGGGCGTGATCCCCGCCCGGCCCATGCCGTAGAGGGTGGCCATCAGCGAGTATTGGGCGTGCGTGAGCCCGAGCGGAGCCAGCGCCCGATCGACGGCGGCCCGCCACCGGTTGGTGACCCGCCACAACAACGCCCCTACCGTCTCCACCACCAAAGCTAAACATGGCAACCATAAACATGGCAACCATTTGCTTCAGGGGACGACGGTGACCGGCCACTTGCCGAGGCGGACCAGGCGGACCGCCAGGGAGCCGGCGATGCGGTGGCCGAAGCCGGCGGAGGAGCCGACGACGCCGACCACGATCGCGCCGGGGCCGTCCGTGCCGAGTTCGAAGGAACCCATGGCCGAGAACCTACGTGTTCACCGCTCGTTCATTCGCGACCGGTCCACCGGCTACCTGGCGCTCCTAGCTTCGGGGTGTGCCGATGCGAGATCGGCCGTGCACCTCACCTCGAAGGGACAATCGTGAAGCTCCACCGGTCCGGTCACCTCGCCGGCATTGCCTTGACTGCGACGCTCGCGCTTGCCGCCTGCGGCTCGGACAACACCGCCGGCGGTTCCGGGAGCGCCGGCGCTTCGGCCGCCCCGGGTAGCTGCGGCGCGGGCAGCCTGACGGCGCAGGGCTCGACGGCTCAGAAGAACGCCATGGACGAGTGGATCAAGAACTACCAGGCGCAGTGCTCGGATGCGAAGGTCGACTACCAGGGCACCGGCTCGGGCGCCGGCATCCAGGCCTTCATCGCCGGCACGGCCGACTTCGCCGGCTCCGACTCGGCCCTCAAGGACGAGGACAAGACCAAGGCCGACGCCAAGTGCGGCGGCGCGGCGCTGAACCTGCCGATGGTGGTCGGACCGATCGCGGTGGCCTACCACGTGGACGGTGTCGACAGCCTGCAACTGGACGCGCCCACGATCGCCAAGATCTTCGCCGGCAAGATCACCAAGTGGGACGACCCGGCGATCGCCGCGCTCAACTCCGGCGCCAAGCTGCCGTCGGCCGCCATCCAGGCGGTGCACCGCTCGGACGAGTCCGGCACCACCGACAACTTCACCAAGTACCTGAGCAAGGCCGCCGAGGCCGACTGGGCCTTCGGCAACGCCAAGGCGTGGAAGGCGCCGGGCGGCACCGGCGCCAAGGGCTCGGACGGCATCGCCGCCCTGGTGAAGAGCACCGTCGGCACGATCGGCTACGTCGAGCTCTCGTTCGCCGAGAACAGCGACCTGACGACGGCGAAGATCAAGAACGGCGCCGGCGAGTTCACCGAGCTGACCGGCGAGAGCGCCGGCAAGACCATCGAGGGCGCCAAGATCACCGGCACCGGCAACGATCTGACGCTGTCGATCGACTACCGCACCAGCACCGCCGGCGCGTACCCGATCGTCCTGGTCACCTACGAGATCGCCTGCGAAAAGGGCTCGGCGAAGGCCGCCGACATCAAGGCCTTCCTGAACTACACCGCCAGCACCGGCGGCCAGTCGGCGCTCGGCGAGTTCGGCTACGCCCCGCTGCCCGAGACGGTGCGCGCCAAGGTCGCGACCTCGGTCGCCGCGATCGGCTGACCATGAGTGCCCACCTCGCCGGCGTTTCGCCGGGCCGCCACCGGGAGCTGCCGATCGGCGGCGGGGACGCCCTGCCGCGGAAGGCCCGGTTCTCCCTGGAGACCGGGTTCCGCGGCCTCTCCGTGGCGGCCGGCGCGATGGTCCTGGTCATCATCGTGGCCATCGCGATCTTCCTGATCGCCAAGGCCGTACCGGCGCTGCGCGCCAACACGGCGAACTTCTTCACGTACGAGCAGTGGTTCCCGAACGACGCGCGGCCCAGATTCGGCATCGCGGCGATCGCGTTCGGCACCGTGCTCTCCTCGGTGATCGCGCTGATCGTCGCGGTGCCGATCGCGCTGGGCATCGCGCTGTTCCTGTCGCACTACGCGCCGAGGCGGCTGGCCGACCCGCTCGGCTTCGCGATCGACCTGCTCGCCGCCGTGCCGAGTGTCGTCTTCGGACTGTGGGGGCGGGACGTCTTCGCCCAGCCGGTGCAGGACTTCTCGGTCTGGCTCAACACGTACTTCGGCTGGATCCCGTTGTTCGGCGGCGACGGCCCGTTCGGCCGCTCGATCCTGCTGGGCTCGCTGGTTCTGGCGATCATGGTGCTGCCGATCGTCACCTCGCTCTCCCGCGAGGTCTTCCAGCAGACCCCGCGGATGAACGAGGAGGCCGCCCTCGCGCTGGGCGCCACCAAGTGGGAGATGATCCGCACGGCGGTCCTGCCGTACGGCAAGCCCGGCGTGATCGCCGCCGTGATGCTCGGCCTCGGCCGCGCGCTCGGCGAGACCATCGCCCTGGCGCTGACCCTCGGCACGGTCTTCGGCATCTCGGTCAACCTGATCCGGACCGGCGGCAACTCGATCGCCGCGAACATCGCCAACACCTTCGGCGAGGCCGGCGACGTCGGCCGCGGCGCGCTGATCGCCTCCGGCCTGGTGCTGTTCGCCATCACCCTGGTGGTCAACATGGCGGCCCGGGCGATCATCCACCGCCGCCGCGAGTTCCGGGACGCCGCCGCATGAGGGTCAAGAGGCTCTCGCCGGCCGTCAACCTGCTGGTCGCCGCCGTCGCGTTCGGCCTGTCCGCGGCGATCGTGCTCGGCGCCGGCATCGGCAACGGGGTGCTGGTCGTCGTGCTCGGCTGGGCGCTCTACCTGCTCGGCATCCTGGTCGCCGCCGGCCGGGTCGAGGGCCGCCGCGCGGCCCGCGACCGGGCCTGGCGGTCGCTGATCTACTCGGCCTGCGTGCTGGCCATCCTGCCGCTGGCGAGCGTGGTCTGGACGCTGATCGCCAAGGGCGCCGGGCGGCTCGACGGCGACTTCTTCCGCAGTTCGATGAACAACATCGGCGCCCGTGACCCGAACGGCGGCGCCTATCACGCCATCATCGGCACCCTCGAGCAGGTCGGCATCGCCACCGTCATCGCCGTGCCGCTGGGCGTGCTCGGCGCGATCTACCTGGTCGAGTACGGCCGCGGCCGGTTCGCCGGCACGGTCCGCTTCTTCGTCGACGTGATGACCGGCGTCCCGTCCATCGTGGCCGGTCTGTTCGTCCTGTCGTTCTGGGTGCTCATCGTGAGCCCGTGGGTCAACCACGGTCAGCCACGCTTCTCCGGCTTCGCCGCCGCGCTGGCGCTCTCGGTGCTGATGCTGCCCACGATCGTCCGGTCCACCGAGGAGATGCTCCGCCTGGTGCCCGGCCCGCTGCGCGAGGCCGCCTACGCGCTCGGCGTCCCGCAGTGGAAGACCGTCCTCAAGATCGTCATCCCGGCCGCCCGGGCCGGCATCGTCACCGGCGTCATGCTCGCGATCGCCCGCGCGGCCGGCGAGACCGCACCGGTCCTGCTGGTCGCCGGCGGCGCCGCGGCGATCAACTTCGACCCGTTCACCGGCAACCAGTCCGCGCTGGCGCTCTTCGTCTACCAGCAGGCCGGGGACGCCTCGAAGTACGCCCCGGCGCGCGCCTGGACCGCCGCGCTGACCCTGGTCGCGATCGTGCTGATCCTGACCGTCGCCGCCAAGATGCTCGCCCGGCGCAGCAGCTCGACCCGTTGAGAGGTATCCCATGGCCAAGCGCATCGAGGCGAGCGACGTCACCTCGTACTACGGCTCGTTCAAGGCCATCGACGGCATCTCGATGACCGTCGAGCCCAAGACCATCACCGCCCTGATCGGCCCGTCCGGCTGCGGCAAGTCCACGTTCCTCCGGTCGATCAACCGGATGCACGAGGTGCTGCCGGGCGCCCGCATCGAGGGCCGGCTGACCATCGACGACCAGAACATCTACGACCCGGACGTGGACGTCACCGCGGTCCGCCGCCTGATCGGCATGGTCTTCCAGCGGCCCAACCCGTTCCCGACCATGTCGATCTACGAGAACGTGGTGGCCGGCCTGCGGCTCAACGGCGTCAAGAAGAAGTCCATTCTGGACGACGCCGCCGAGCAATCGTTGCGCTCCGCGAACCTCTGGGAAGAGGTCAAGGACCGGCTCGGCCGCCCCGGCGCCGGCCTCTCCGGCGGTCAGCAGCAGCGCCTCTGCATCGCCCGCACCATCGCGGTCGAGCCGGAGGTCGTGCTCATGGACGAGCCGTGCTCGGCGCTCGACCCGATCTCGACGCTGGCGATCGAGGACCTGATGGTCAAGCTGACGGACCGCTTCACGATCATCATCGTCACGCACAACATGCAGCAGGCCGCCCGGGTCAGCGACCGGACCGGCTTCTTCTCGATCGACCGGACCGGCGAGCCCGGCCGCCTGATCGAATACGACGACACCCAGAAGATCTTCAGCAACCCGGCCCAGCAGCGGACCGAGGACTACATCACCGGCCGCTTCGGCTGATCCCCGGGTCAGGAGGGGAGCGCCACGTGCAGGACGGCGCTTCCGTCCGCGTTCCACTCCACGCGAGGCGTGACCGGGCTTGCGGCATTGCGGCGGCTCGAGGCCGCGATGACGTCCGCAATTTTCCGGTACGGGTACAGAGAGTTCACGGTCGACCGAGTCGGCGGGAGCATGGCAAGCTCCTCGGCTGCCTTCGGGCTGACCCACGCGGCGACCTCACTCTCGCCGGACACGTCGCGCGCCGTCTGGCCTTCCGGCAGGAGAGCGACGAAGAACCACGTGTCGAAGCGCTTGGGCTCGAACTCCGGCGTGATCCATCGCGCCCACGGCAGCAGCAGGTCGTCGCGCAGCCGCAGCCCGCGCCGCTCCAGCAGCTCGGTCATGGTCAGCCGGCGGGCCGCCAGGTGGGCCCGATCCGCCTCCCAGTCCTCGGTGCTGACGTCCGCGACCGTGCGATCCGGTTGTTCCACCGGGCCGGCCAGCAGGATGCCCGCCTCCTCGAACAGCTCCCGGGCCGCCGCGCCGACGATGGCGCGGGCCCGCTCGTCCGGCACACCGAGGTGCTCGGCCCAATCGGTACGGATCGTGTCCGGACGGTCGGAGGGGTCCACGCCGCCGCCGGGAAACGCATAAAGGCCGCCGAAAACCATGCTGGCCGCGCGCTTCAACACGTACACCTGGAATGTCTCGCCCTCGGGGCGCAACAGTACGACGGTGGCCGCGGGCCGGGTCGGCGCCGGATCCCCACGGAACTCGCGGGCCCGGCGGACCATGGCCTCCGGAATCGGAAAAGTCAGGGTGGCGGGGTTCGGGTCGGTCACCCGCTCGATCCTGCCCCATCCCACCGCCCGGCCCACCACCCTTGACCTGACTAAATCTTTCTTCCACCAAGAGGGATACGGTACTGATCATGACCGACAAGAAGGTCCGCTGGGGCATCGTCGGCCCCGGCGGGATCGCCGCCCAGTTCGCCAACGACCTCCCGCTGGCGCCCGGCGCCGAGCTGGCCGCCGTCGGGTCGCGGTCCGCCGAGACCGCCGCCGCGTTCGCCGAGCGCCACGGATTCGCCCGCTCCTACGGCTCCTACGCCGAGCTCGCCGCCGACCCGGGCGTGGACGTCGTCTACGTGGCCACCCCGCACGCGCAGCACCTCGCCGCCGCCCTGCTCTGCGTCGAGGCGGGCAAGGCCGTGCTGGTGGAGAAGCCGATCACGCTCGACCTCGCGTCGGCCGCCCAGCTCGTGCAGGCCGCGCGCAGCCGCAACGTCTTCCTCATGGAGGCCATGTGGATGCGCCTCAACCCGGCCATCCGAAAGATCGCCGAGCTGGTCGAGGAGGGCGCGATCGGCTGGGTCAGCGCGATCCACGCCGACTTCGGCCTGCAGGGCCCGTTCCCGGCCGAGCACCGCCTGCGCAACCCGCGGCTGGGCGGGGGCGCGCTGCTCGACCTAGGCGTCTACCCGATCAACCTGGCTCACCTGATCATGGGCAGCCCGGCGAGCGTGCAGTCGTGGGCCCACCTGACCCCGGAGGGCGTCGACGAGAACACCGGCGTGCTGCTCGGCTGGCAGGCCGGCGCGGTCGCGGCGCTGACCTGCAGCATCAACGGCGAGAGCCGCAACGCCGCGTCGATCACCGGCACCGACGGCCGGATCGACATCCCGCCGGGCTTCTACGTGCCGCGCGAGTTCACCCTGACGAGGGCCGGCAAGGCGCCCGAGACGTTCCAGTTCCCGTTCGAGGGCAACGGCTACCAGTTCGAGGCGGCCGAGGTGCAGCGGTGCCTGCTTGCCGGCGAGCTGGAGAGCCCGCTGATGCCGCACACCACCACGCTCGAGATCATGACCCTGCTCGACGCCATCCGTGAGGAGATCGGCGTGACGTACAACTAGAGCCGGGCTGCCCTAGAGTTGCTGCATGCCGTCGAGGAAGGTCGGCGGCAAGCCGACGTCGAGCGATGTGGCCGCCGCCGCGGGAGTCTCCCGGTCCGCCGTCTCGTTCGCGTTCAACAATCCCCAGCGCATCTCGGCGGCCACCCGCGAGCGGATCCTCGCGGCGGCCGCCGAGCTCGGCTACACGCCCAACACGCTGGCCCGGATGCTGCAGGCCGGCACCACCAACTCGATCGGCGTGCTGCTGCTGCCGCAGCGGCTGGCCCAGATCCTGGAGAACCCAGCGGTCCGGTCACGATCGAGAACGGGACGGTGCTGATCCCGCCGGACACCGCCGTTTGGTGGTCACTCCGGCGTCCGCTGGTGTAGCTTGCAGTTGCTCGTGACACGGCCCGAGGAGGTGAGACCCATGAACGCTGTACCGATGTGGGTGCTCCCCCTTGCTGTCACGGCTGGGCGATCGAGGTAGGTGTCGCCGGGAGCGCGAGGCACTCCCGAAAGGCAACACCTATGTTTGACGTGATCATTGCCGGCTGCGGGCCGACCGGTGCGATGCTGGCCGGCGAGTTGCGGCTGCACGACGTGCGCGTGCTCGTCCTGGAGAAGGACACCGAGCCCGCATCCTTCGTCCGCATCGTCGGCCTGCACATCCGCAGCATCGAGCTGATGGCGATGCGCGGGCTGCTGGAGCGCGTGCTCGAACGAGGACGAAAGCGTCCGGCCGGCGCGTACTTCGCTGCCATCGACAAGCCCGCGCCCCCGGGCCTGGACACCGCGCACGCCTACCTGTTGGGCATCCCGCAGCCGGTCATCGTGCAGCTTCTCGAGGACCATGCGATCGCACTGGGCGCCGAGGTCCGGCACGGCTGCGCGGTGACCGGCCTCGAGCAGGACGACGAGGGTGTGACGGTCGAGCTGGCCGACGGCGAGCGGCTGCGCGCCCGCTACGCCGTCGGCTGCGACGGCGCGCGCAGCACGGTGCGCAAGCTTCTCGGTGTCGGCTTCCCCGGCGAGCCCGCGCGGAACGACACGCTGATGGGCGAGATGAAGGTCGGCGTGCCGCCGGCCGAGATCGCCGCCCGGACGAGGGGAATCGGCTTGCGGCTCGCTCTCCGGCCGTTCGGCGACGGGGCCTATCAGGTCATCGTGCCCGCCGCGGAAGTCAGCGATCGGGCCGAGCCGCCGACCCTGGCGGACTTCCGGAATCAGTTGCGAGCCATCGTCGGAACCGACTTCGGGGTGCACTCCCCGCGCTGGATGTCCCGCTTCGGCGACGCCACCCGGCTGGCCGAGCGATACCGGATCGGGCGCGTGCTGCTGGCCGGCGACGCCGCGCACATCCATCCGCCCACCGGCGGCCAGGGCCTCAACCTCGGCGTGCAGGACGCGGTCAACCTCGGCTGGAAGCTGGCGGCCCAGATCCGCGGCTGGGCGCCGGACCAGCTGCTCGACTCCTACCACGCGGAACGGCGTCCGGTCGCCGCCGACGTGCTCGACAACACCCGGGCCCAGATGGAGCTGCTGTCGCCCGGGCCGGGCCCGCAGGCCGTGCGCCGGCTGCTCACCGAGCTGATGGACTTCGACGAGGTGAACCGCCACCTGCTCGAGAAGATCAGCGCGATCGGCGTCCGCTACGACCTCGGCGCGGGCCCCGACCTGGTCGGCCGCCGACTGCCCGACACCGAGGTGCGATCGGGCCGCCTCTACCGGCTGCTGCATCGCGGCCGCGGCCTGCTGCTGGACCGCACCGAGCGGCTGACCGTGGGCGGCTGGGCCGACCGGGTCGACCACCTCGCGGATCCCACCGCGGCGCTGGACGTCGTGGCCGTCCTGCTGCGACCCGACGGCCACGTCGCCTGGGTCGGCGACAACCAGCGGGACCTGGACGACCGGCTGGCGCGCTGGTTCGGCCGGCCCACCACCTGATCGGGCGTCCGGCCCGCTTGGTCTTCAGGTGAAGAGCGGGCGGGTCACGAAGTACATGACCGCGGCAATGGCGCCGGCGCCTGGAAACGTGAGGATCCAGGCGCCGACGATGTTGCCGGCCACGCCCCAGCGGACCGCGGACAGCTTCTTGGTGGCGCCGACGCCCATGATGGCCGAGGTGATGGTGTGGGTCGTGCTGATCGGCGCGCCCAGGTTGATGCCGAAGACGAACAGCAGCACGCTCGCGACCGTCTCGGCGGCGAAGCCCTCCGGCGGGCCCAGGTCGATGATCTTCCGGCCCAGCGTGCGGATGATGCGCCAGCCGCCGGCGTACGTGCCGAGCGCCAGCACCGTCGCCGACGTCCAGTACGCCCACTGCGGGATGTGGTCGGTCGAGTCCTGGTAGCCGCCCACGTACAGGGCCAGCACGATCACGCCGATCGTCTTGGCCGCGTCCTGCAGGCCGTGCCCGATGGACATCGCCGCGGCCGACACCGTCTGCGCGTAGCGGAAACCGCGGTTGAGCTTGGCCGGGCGGCCGTTGCGGAAGATCCACACGATCGCGATCATGAACAGGAAACCGGCCACGAACCCGACCAGCGGCGAGGCCACCATCGGGATGACCACCTTCTCGAGGATCGCGTCCCATTGCACCCGGTATCCGGCCACCAGCGCGGCGCCGACCAGGCCGCCGATCAGCGCGTGCGACGAGGACGACGGCAGGCCGAAGTACCAGGTGATCAGGTTCCACGCGATGGCGCCCAGCACGGCGGCGAAGACCGCGCCGAGGCCGGCCACCGACGCCGGGACGGTGATGATGCCGCTGACCGTCCTGGCGACGTTCTCGCCGAAGTGGGTGCCGATGAAGTTGCCGGCGGCCGCCATCAGCAGGGCCACCCGTGGGGTGAGGGCGCGGGTGCTGACGCTGGTGGCGATCGCGTTGGCCGCGTCGTGGAAGCCGTTGGTGTAGTCGAACACCATCGCCACCACGATCACCGCGAGGACGGCGATGAGCTCGGCGGACAACGTCTACGACTCCTTGACGGCGATGGTCTCGACCGTGTTCGCCACGTGCTCGAAGGCGTCGCACGCGGCCTCCAGCTCGTCGGCGACCTCCTTCATCTTGAGCACGGTGAGCGCGTCGTACTCGCCCGAGAAGAGCCGGACCAGCAACATCCGGTACGCCCGGTCGCCGTCGTTCTCCAGCCGGTTCACCTCGATCCAGTACTCCTCGAGATCCTTCATCGTGCGCAGCCGCGGCATCGCCTCGGCGGTCACCTTGGACTGCTGGTCGAGCACGTTGATCAGCTCGTGCATCTCGCGCGGCAGCGAGGGCAGCTCGGTGAGCCCGTACAGGTAGAGCAGGTTGCCGACCGCCTCCAGGTGGTCCATCACGTCGTCGAGCTGGGAGCCGAGCGAGTAGATGTCGGCCCGGTCGAACGGGGTGATGAAGGTGGAGTTGATCTTCTTGTAGAGGTCGTGGGTGATCTGGTCGCTGTCGTGCTCCACATCGGTCAGCCGATCGCTGACCGACTGCACGTCCACGCCGGGCAGCGCCAGCTCGTTGAGCAGCTCGGTGCCCTTGACCAGATTCAGCGCAGCGCTGGTGAAGAGATCGTAGAAAGCGCCCTCGACGGGGCGGAAGGAGAACTTCACAGCGCGGACCTCGATCGACGGGCGTGCGGGATGGATCTCCAGGAATGCTAGCGGTCCTCCCCGGTTCACCTGGCGTTCGCCCGCCATGGTGCCCCGTGACAGCCGCTTCTACACCGGCTCGTGGCGGCGATCGGGCCGGGGCGCATGCGGCCGGGGGGACGAGCGGCGGACCGCCCGGGCCGGCGGCGGCGTGGCGGGCGTCCGCCGCGCGACCGGGTGCCGGCGCAGGTGACGTACGAGTCCACGCTGGTCACGGTCGGCGATCACGTCGACCCCGGCGGCGCTCAGCTCGGTCCAGATTGCCCGCCGCGCCAGCCGCGAGCCCTCCGGCAGCCCGGCGATCCGCACCGTCCGGCCGTCCTCGTGCGCCTGGCGGACCAGCGCGTGCAGCAGGTGCCGCTCCTCGGCCGGGATCGGCTCGCGGCCGTCCCAGCCGAACCGGCGGCTCCACGGCTCGCTGATCGTGGGGACCAGGGCCGGCGGCGACGACCGCGAGCCGAGGTCGTCGAAGGTGCCGTCGGCGAAGGCGTACCGCTCGCTCTGGGTGGCGAGCAGTTCGCGTACGTCGACGATGCCGCACACCGAGACGGTGACCGCGCCCGGCACGAGGGTCTCGCCGTCACTGTGGCTGAGCAGCCCGGCGTGGTCCCGCAGCTGCTGGTCGAGCATCCGGAACGCGCGCAGCAGCGTCTCCGGCTCGCGGATGGCGCCGGTGAACTCGACGGCGAGCCGGAACGGCGTGCGTTGCTCGCGGCTGAGCCGGCCGCCGCGGCCGGCGATCCGGGCGAAGAGCGGGGTGAGCACGAGCCGCCGCAGCGTACGGCCGGGCTGCGGGCCGCCGGGTCCGAGGAACAACTCGCCGTGCGGCCCCGGGGTGACCGGGACGGTCAGGCCGCCCAGCCCTCGCCGGATCACCTCGGGCAGCGGGTCGATCGACGTGGGCGGGGCGATCGCGTGCCCGGACGGCTGGAAGGGCCGCGGCCGGCGGATCAGAACGGTCCCGGCCGAGATCACCCCGGCCGCTCCGGCGAGGCCGGCCAGACCACCGGCGATAGTCGCACCGTTCACGCGCACCATCCGATTCATCCGAAATGCGTGTTTACTACTGTGTCACATCCGATACCCGCGCCCGGGCAATGTCGCGCAGAATTCCCTCATGCCGTCCCTGATCGCCACCGAATTCGAGGCCGAACGACCACACCTGCTGGCCGTCGCGTACCGGATGCTCGGCAGCCGGGCCGAGGCGGAGGACGCGGTGCAGGAGGCGTGGCTGCGCTACGCCAAGGCACGCGACGGCGGCGAGATCCGCGACGTGCGCGGCTGGCTCACCACCGTCACCGGGCGCATCTGCCTCGACGTGCTCAAGTCGGCACGGGTGAGCCGCGCGGTCTATCCGGGACAATGGCTTCCGTCGTACGTGGTGGAGCCCGACGCCGGGCCCGCGGCCCGCGCCGAGATGAGCGACCAGGTCGGCCTCGCGCTGCTGGTGGTCCTCGAAAAGCTGACCCCGGAGCAGCGGGTGGCGCTGGTCCTGCACGACGCGTTCGGCATGCCGTTCGAGGACGTGGCCACGGTCCTCAACACGACCGAGGCCGCCGCCCGCCAGCACGCCTCCCGCGGCCGCCGGGCCGTCGCGCAGGACAGCGTGCGGCACACGGCCGGCCTCGCCGAGCAGCGCCGGGTGCTCGGCGCGTTCCTCGACGCGGCCGACGGCGGCGACCTGACGGCGCTCGCGGCCCTGCTCGCGCCGGACGTGGTGTCGATCGGCGACGGCGGCGGCCTGGTGCCCGGCGTCGGCACCCGCCCGGTCCTCGGCGCCGACAAGGTGGCCCGCTTCTTCCTCGGCATCATGTCCGGGCTGGGCGACGTCGAGATCGAGACGGTGCTGGTCAACGGCTCCCTGGGCCTGCTCGCGCGCGGCCGCCTCGCCAACGGGCGGATGGTCCGCTCGGTGCTGGCCGTCGCGATCGACGACGGCCGGATCACCGGCCTCTTCAACCAGCTCAACCCGAACAAGCTGGAGTTACGCGACCTCGTTTAGGTACTTGCGGTGTTGCGTCGCGAACGGCTCGCTGCCGTCGCCGAGCGCGCCTATCAGCCTGCTCGCCGCTGCGCGGGCCTCGTCGACCAGGTAGTCGGGGTAGCCGAACTGCACCCGGTGCTCGTCGAACTCGTCCTCGTCGCGCAGCTCCACCAGGCCGGTCCCGCGCCGGCGCACCACGTCGAGGTCGAGGTCGATGATGTGCACCGTGTCGCCCTCCCACCGGGCCGGCGTGGTGATGTCGCAATACACCTCGCTGGTGCGCGGCGGCGGGTTGAACATGCCCGTCCACCACGCGTGATGCGGGATCAGCAGGATGAACGGGATCTGCTCGACCGACGGGCGGCCGTGGTAGACCGACGGCGTCCCGCGCGTCACGCCGACCCAGACGCCCAGGTCATCGGAGTCGAAGCGGCGCGCCGGATAGTCCCGGTGGGCCGAGCCGTCGTACTTCGTGTAGACGACCCGGACCATGTCGTGCGGCATGCGAGAACACTAACGGTGGTCGGCTTCTGTCGGTGGTGGCGGGTACCTTCTGTGCGTGCCCGCAGCCACTCGGAAGAAAGCCACCGCCGACGACCTCCTCGCCGCCGCCGTCGGCGCCGTCCCGGGTGGGTCGGCCCGCCCCGGCCAGCAGGCCATGGCCGCCGCCATCGACCGGGCCGTGCGCGATCGCGAGCACCTGCTCGTCCAGGCCGGCACGGGCACCGGCAAGAGTTTGGCCTACCTGACGCCCGCCCTGCTGGTCGACGGCCCGGTGGTGGTCTCCACCGCCACGCTCGCCCTGCAAAATCAGCTCGTCGAGCACGACCTGCCCCGCCTGGCCGAGGCGGTCGAGCCGGTCCTCGGCCGCCGCCCGACGTACGCGGTGCTCAAGGGCCGCCACCACTACCTGTGCCTGGCCAAGATGGAGCACGCCGACGAGGAGGCGCCCACCGACACGCTCTTCGACGACGCGCCGCCCCGGGCCACCCAGTGGCTGGGCGAGGCGGGCAAGCTCGGCAAGCAGATCCAGCGGCTGCGCGCCTGGTCGGAAAAGACGACGACCGGCGACCGCGACGAGCTCGACCCCGGCGTCGACGACACGGCCTGGCGCCAGGTGTCGATGCCGGCCCGCGACTGCGTCGGCGCCGCCAAATGCCCGTACGGCGCCGAGTGCTTCGCCGAGGCCTCCCGCGCCCGCGCCCGCGATGCCGACGTGGTGGTCACCAACCACAGCCTGCTCGCCGTCGACATGCTCGCCGACCGGCACATCGTCCCGCCGCACCGGCTGCTGATCATCGACGAGGCCCACGAGCTGGCCGACCGGGTCTCCTCGGCGTCGCAGGCCGAGCTGACGCCCGACGCGATCGAGCGCTCGGCCCGCCGCGCCGGCAAGCTGATCCCGCAGGCCGCGACCGACGCCCTGGCCGAGGCGGCCGACGCGCTGACGGTCGGCCTCGCCGACGTGCCGGCCGGCCGGCTCACCACCGGGCTGCCGCCGGCCCTGCACCAGGCGGTCACCCTGCTGGAATCGGCCACGCGCGCCGCGCTGAGCGCGATCGGCGAGATCAAGAGCGACGATCCCGATCCGGTACGCAAACAGCAGGCCAAGGCCGCCATCGGTGACCTGGGCGAGACCGCCCAGCGGCTGCTGGAGGAGTCCGACTTCGACGTGGCCTGGGTCGAGAAGTCCGACCTGGGCAGCGGCCGCCGCGCGCTGGTGGTCGCGCCGCTCTCGGTGGCCGGCACGCTCTCCAACGGGCTCTACACCGACCGCACGGTCGTCGCCACCTCGGCCACGCTGACCCTGGGCGGCCGCTTCGACACGGTCGCCCGCTCGCTCGGCCTGCCGGTCTCGGCTCCGAAGGGTCCGGGTCTCGCCGCGCCGGCCGCGGGCGCCGGCAGCGGCCCGGCGCCGTCGCCCCGCACCGCCGTCGCCGAGACGGCCGCTCCCGGCGCGCTCACCCCGGAGGCGCCCGCCGCCTCCGGCGACGGCTGGACGTCGCTCGACGTCGGCTCGCCCTTCGACTATCCCAAGCAGGGCATCCTGTACGTGGCCGCGCACCTGCCCCGCCCCGCCGCCTCCGGCCTGCCGGACGCCGCCGGCGAGGAACTGCTCAAGCTGGTCACCGCCCTCGGCGGCCGCACGCTGGGCCTGTTCTCGTCCCGCCGGGCCGCGACCCAGGCCGCCGAGCTGCTGCGCGCCCGCACCGACGTGCCGATCCTCCTCCAGGGCGAGGAGGCGCTGCCGCTGCTGGTCCGCAAGTTCCGGGAGGATCGGGCGAGCTGCCTGTTCGGCGTCATGTCCCTGTGGCAGGGCGTCGACGTCCCCGGCGACTCGTGTCAGCTCGTGGTGATCGACCGCCTGCCGTTCCCCCGCCCCGACGAGCCGCTGGCCGCCGCCCGCTCGGCCGCCGTCGACGCGGCCGGCGGTTCCGGCTTCGCCTCGGTGAGCGTCCCGATCGCCGCGATCCGCCTGGCCCAGGGCGTGGGCCGGCTGATCCGCTCGACCGGCGACAAGGGCGTGGTGGCGGTCCTCGACTCCCGCCTCGAGACGGCCCGCGGATACGGCGGCTTCCTGCGCAAGTCCCTGCCGCCGTTCTGGTACACCACCCGCCCCGACGTCGCGCTCGGCGCCCTCCAGCGCCTGGCCAGGAGCTGATCGTCCGGCTGATGGCCCGGCGCCGCTCCCTTCGCGGGCGTGTCACCATGGCTGCCGTGACGGGACGGCGGCGCTGGTGGGTATTAGGGATCGTCGCGGGGTGGATCGCGGTGCTGACCGTCCTGGCGACCTGGTCGGTGTGGCACTCGCCGCCTACCGTGCCCGAGCAGCGGGACATCACCGATGCCGTGGGCGAGTTGCAGCGGGCCGCGGGGGTGGTCTACTCGGCCGCGGGTCAGGGCCGGCAGGCGGCGGTAGTGATCGGTGAGCTCGACGTGGTCGGGGACTGCCGGATCACGCCGGTGCGGCATGGGTATGTGGCGGCCCGGGATCTCACGCTCTACGTGCGGCCGGGGGAGGCCGAGGCGGCGCTCAAGGGGATCGCCGACGCGCTGCCGGCGGCCTACCGGGCGGGGGTCGCGGTCAGCCGGGGCGGCACGCGGCTCTCGTTCCACGCCGACGCGGGCAACTTCATCGGGATCGACGCGGCCTCCGACGCCGAGACCAAGGTGCTCACGCTGCGGCTCACCAGCGGGTGCCGGCCGGGGCCGCTCGACGGCACCGACCGGAGCGACCCGGCGGCGGGCG
Organism: Paractinoplanes rhizophilus; assembly: GCF_042664765.1. Lineage (NCBI taxonomy): Bacteria > Bacillati > Actinomycetota > Actinomycetes > Micromonosporales > Micromonosporaceae > Paractinoplanes > Paractinoplanes rhizophilus. The sequence goes on from NZ_JBHTBJ010000004.1 coordinate 127,332, forward strand.
CGGTGCCGGCCGAGATGACGGCGCTTCTCCGGAAGCTGGGTGGAAGTGGCACGCCGGCGGCGCGGGCCGTGGACTGTCCCGGGGGCGGGGTGGCGGGAAGCTACACCGTGGAGGTTCCGGCGCCCCGGGACTGGCCGGCGCGGCTGCGCGAGGCGGCCGCGGGGGCGGAGGTCGTGCGGTCGGATGAGGGCGTGTGGGCGTACCGGAAAGGCCTGGAATCTGTTGTTGTCGTCTCCGACGGCAAGACGTTGCGGGTCGGTGTGAGTGGCGGCTGTCAGTAGACCAGGGCCTGCGCGCCCTCGGCGGTGACCTCCTCGACGAAGACCGCGGCCCCGGCGATGCGGATGCCGGGGAGGACGTCGTCGGGGGTGATCTCGCGGCGGGCGGCGCACTGGGTGCACGCGGTCACCTTGCCGCCGGCCAGCAACAGGTCGAGCAGGTCGGGCAGGGGCGCGGCGTGCGGCAGCTGGAACTCGGCGGCCCGGCCGGGCAGGGCGAACCAGGTCGACTCGCCGGTCAGCCAGAAGCTGACGTCCACGCCGGACGCGACGGCCGTCGACGCCACCGTGAAAGCCTGGGAGCAGCGCTCGGGCGCGTCCGCGCCGGCGGTTGCCTTGACGACCAGCAAACGTGCCATGGGCGCCAGCATAAGATGGGCCGGTCATGGTTACGGAGATCGGGTTCGTGAGCCTGCTGGTCGCCGGGTTGGGCGCGCTGGCGGGCGGTTTCGGCTATCTGGCCATTCGGATTTCGAGGGGGCGCTGGTGAGCGGCGAGTCGGACAACCCACTGGGCCCACCGCCGTGGCTGAACGCGCCGCCGGTCGACCCCTACCCCTACGAGGAGACGCACGACCTGCGTCAGGGCGCCGACCTGCACCCCGCGCTGCTGGGCCTGCTGCCGTTCGTGGGGCTGTGGCGCGGGCGCGGGCAGGGCGGCTTCCCGGCCGACGAGGACTACAACTTCGCGCAGGAGGTGCGGATCAGCCACGACGGGCGGCCGTTCCTGCGCTTCGAGTCGCGCTCGTGGTTGCTCGACGAAGAGTCGAAACCGGCCGGCGAGTGGATCGTCGAGTCGGGCTTCTGGCGGCCGGTGCTGGTCGACGGGCGGGCCGGCGACGAGATGGAGGCGACCTTCATCACCCCCGACGGCACGGCGGAGCTCTACCTGGGCAAGACCCTCGGCCCGACCCGGCTCGAGATGGAGGCCGACGCGGTGGCGTACACGCCGGGCGGCCTGCACGTGACGGGCGGGCACCGGCTGTTCGGCATCGTCGAGGGGGCGCTGCTCTACGCGCACGGCATGGCGGTGGACGGCAGCGAGCTGCGCGACCACATGTCGGCCCGCCTGCTGCGCATCGGCGGCTAGCCCGGCTCGCGCCGTCAGTAGCCGAGCAGGTCGAGCAGGATCGGCGTCCAGCGGGAGCGACGCCGCGGGACGCCGTCCAGCTCGGTGACGAAGGCCAAGCCGCGCAGCGCGGAGGCGAGCCAGATCGCGTCCGCCCCGCGCAACTGGTCGATGGTCACCATCCGGTGGCAGGGGCGCAGGCCCACCGACGGCGCCAGCGAGAGCAGGTGGCCGGCGGTGGTGCCGGGCAGGATCTGCGCTTCCGCGTACGGCACGGTGCAGAGGTCGGAACCGGCCAGCCAGACCAGGGAGGCGGTCGGGGCCTCCAGCGCGTACCCCTCGGTCGAGAGCCACAGCAGATCGTCGGCGCCGCGGGCGCGGGCCCAGCGGCGGGCGGCGAAGTTCTCCGCGTACGACAAAGTCTTGGCCCCCCAGAGCGACCACGGGGGTTTGCCGCCGATGGCGAAGCCGAGGCCGGCGCTGACCACCCGCACGCCCTCGCGTCGCTCGCGCAGCGTCTCCGGCGGGATCGGCGAGACCGTCACCCGGTGCGACCGCCGCGTGCAGATGATCCGCAGGGCTTCCTCGGCGCCGTCCGATCCGTGCGCGTCCACGGTGATCTCCGGCACGGCGATGTCGAGCAACGCGGCCGATCCGGCCAGCCGAGCCAGGTGCGCGGGGAGCAGGAACGGGCCGGCCGGGCGCAGGTGAATGGTCTCGAAGACCCCGTCGCCGAACAGCTCGTCCGGCGAGACCGAGAGCGTCACCGCCGGAGCGTAACCTGGTGACGTGTCCGCCACATCGCTAGCCGAGATGCTCCGGGAGCGCGGGCTGCGGCTCACCCCGCAGCGCCAGCTGATCCTGGAAGCGGTGCACGATCTCGGGCACGCCACGCCCGAGCAGGTGCACACCGCGGTGCGCGAGCGCGTGGCCGGGGTCAACATCACCACGGTGTATCGCACCCTCGAGCTGCTCGAGGAGCTGGGCCTGGTCAACCACACCCACCTCTCGCACGGCTCGCCGACCTATCACGCCGCCGGTGAGGATCAGCACGTTCACCTGGTCTGTCGTGGATGCGGATCGATTTCTGAGGTAGACCCGACGGTGATGCTGCCGGTGACCGACCGGCTGCTCGCGGAGCGGGGCTTCCGGGTCGACGTCGGCCACGTCTCGCTCTTCGGGGTCTGCGAGGACTGCAAGGAGTGTTGAGATGACCGTCGTGATGGTCGAGGACCTCGATCCCTCGTCCGCCGACGCCGGGGTGGCCGCCCACTACGGCGATCCGATGCGGGAGCAGCGCACCTTGGCCACCGCGGTCGGCCTGGTCGACCGCTCGAACCGCGACGTGCTCGCCGTGCCGGGCGAGGAGCGGGCGTCCTGGCTGCACACGCTGACCACGCAACATCTATCTGATTTGTCGGCGTTCACCGGCTCCGAGCTGCTGGTGCTGTCCCCGCACGGGCACGTCGAGCAGCATGCTTTCGTCACCGAGGACGGCGAGACCGCGTGGCTCGACACCGAGCCGGGCGCGGGCGCCGGTCTCCTGAAATACCTGGAGATGATGCGCTTCTTCACCCGGGTCGAGCCGCGGGACGCGACCGCCGAGCTGGCCGTGCTGTCGCTCGTCGGGCCGGGCGCCGGCGATCTCTTCCCCGACCTGGAAGAGCCCCGGGTGGGTGCGGTGCCGGGCCCGAAATTCGCCGCCGGGTCCGTGCCGCCGCAGGCCACCAGCCGCTATTCCGTACGGGCATACGAGGGCGGCCTGGCCCGGCGGGTGCCGCTCGGCGTCGACCTCCTGGTGCCCCGCTCGGCGAAGACGGCCGTGATCGAGAAGCTCGGCCTCCCGATGGCCGGCCTGTGGGCCTACGAGGCCATCCGCGTCGAGCACCGCGTGCCGCGCCTGGGCTGGGAGACCGACCACCGCACGATCCCGGCCGAGGCCTCGTTCCTCCAGCACGCCGTGCACCTCGACAAGGGCTGCTACCGCGGTCAGGAAACGGTCGCCCGGGTCCACCACCTGGGCCGCCCGCCGCGCCGGCTGGTGCTGCTGCACCTCGACGGCATCGCCACCGACCAGCCACCGGCCCACGGCACGCCGGTGGTCAGCGGCGACCGCGAGGTCGGCTTCGTCGGCACCGCGGTGCGCCACCACGAGCTCGGCATGATCGCCCTGGCCGTGATCAAGCGCAACGTCCCCGACGACGCCGAGCTGAAAATCGGCGACTCGGTGGCTTCCATAGATCCCGCCTGAACTAACGTTCACGGCATGACCGGGACCGTGATCACCGTTGCTCCGACCGGCGCGGAAGTCAGCAAGGCGGCCGTGCCCGCCCTGCCCGTCACCCTCGACGAGCTGGTGCAGACCGCCAAGGAGTGCGAGGCGCTCGGCGCCTCCATCATCCACGTGCACATCCGCGACGCTGCCGCCGAGCCCACCCTCGACCAGGGCCGCCTGCGCGCCACCGTGGCCGCGCTGCGCGACGCCACCGACCTGATCGTGCAGCTCTCGTCGGGCGGCGCGGTGACCGACCCCGAAGCCGGCCGGCTGGCCGTGCTCGACGCCGGTCCCGAGATGGCCTCCTGCACGATGGGCACGGTCAACTTCGGCGACGGCGTGTTCATGAACCGCTGGGAGTTCATCGTCGACCTGCACGTCCGCATGCAGGAGCGCGGCATCGTGCCGGAGTACGAGATCTTCGACCTGGGCCAGCTCACCACGCTGCAGCGGCTGCTCGGCCAGTACGACCTGCCGGCCGGCGGCCACGTGCACGTCGACCTGGTGATGGGGGTGCCGGGCGGGATGCCGGGCACGACCGCGGCGCTGGCCGCCTGCGAGCACGCCATCCGCGACCTGCCGGCGGGCACCACGTTCTCGGCCACCGGCATCGGCCGCACCACGATCCCGGTGATGCTGGCCTCGCTGTCGGCGGGCGGCCACCTGCGCGTCGGGATGGAGGACACGGTCACATACGCGAAGGGCCAGCCGGTCGAGTCGAACATGCAGCTCGTGGCCCGGGCCGCCGGGTTCGCCCAGTTGGCGCAGCGCCCGCCGCTCACCACCGCCGCGGCCCGCGACCTGCTCGGGATCCCTCGCCGCTGATCGTCGCGAGCAGCGGTGAGCGGCCTCACGCTAGCTGGAGTTAGCATTCTGCTTGCAACAGCTAGCACTCCGAGCTACGGTCGGATGCATGGCCACGCCCAAGGATCTGCCGCAGGACATCGGGAGTTTCATCCGTGACCTGCGGGAAAATGCGAAGATCTCGCTGCGCCAGCTCGCCGACAAGGCGGGCGTGAGCAATCCGTATCTGAGCCAGATCGAGCGTGGCCTGCGCAAGCCGAGCGCCGAGGTGTTGCAGCAGATCGCCAGCGCGCTGCGGGTTTCCACCCCTGCGATGTACCTGCGTGCGGGTTTGCTGGACGGCGAGGGTCAGCAGGGGGTGCTGGCCGCGATCGCGGTCGACCCCGACCTGACGATCGCCCAGAAGCAGTCGCTGTCGCAGATCTACGAGACGTTCCGCAACGAGAACGCCCGGCGCGAGCCCGAGCCCGAGACCGAGCAAGCCGAGGAGACGAAATGACCGACCAGACCAAGACCCGATTCCCCGCCCCGCTGTACGCCGCCGCCGGCGCCGGCGACCTGGCCTACCAGCAGCTGCGCAAGCTGCCGGCCGTGGTGACCGAGCTCAGCGAGAAGGCCGCGGCGTCGCTGCGCACGTACAACGAGCAGGCCAACGTCAAGGCCGCCCAGCTCCGCGAGAAGGCGCAGACCACCGACTTCGACGCGCTCCGCGGCAACGCGGCCAGCGTGGCGACCTCCCTCGCCCAGTTGGCCCAGGAGCGCACCGTCGCGGCGTACACCGCACTGGTCGCCCGCGGTGAGAAGGTCGTAGGCAGCGGTGTCGTCAGCACCGCCGACGTGGTGAACGCCGACATCGAGACCACCGAGGCGCCGAAGGCTGTCGAGGCCGCCCCGCAGGCGACCGGGTCCGCCGCGCCGTCCGTGGCCGCCGCCAACGGCGCAGCTCCGAAGCCCCGCAAGCGCGCCGCCAAGCCGGCCGCCGAGTAATCAATCTTGACCCGCGGGCCCCGGCGAACGCTGGGGCCCGCGGCATAGACTTTTCGTCATGGCCCTTTCCGCGCCGATCTTCTACCGCGATGTGCAGAGCTACATCGAGCTGCTCATCCTCATCTTTTCGCTGGTCGTGCAGGCGGTCGCCCTGATTCACTGCCTGACCCAGCGCGGGGACGGGTTCCAGGCCATCGGAACCCTGCCCAAGGGCGCCTGGGCGGCGATCCTGGCCGTCTGCATCGTGCTGACGCTGTTGGTGAGCAGCGCCATCGGCATCTTCAGCCTGATCGGCATCGCCGCCGCCCTGATCTACCTGCTCGACGTCCGTCCCGGGCTCAAAGACCTGTCGGACGGCAAAGGGTCCTGGTGAGGCGGTTCGGCCCGCCGCCACCCGACGGCGGGCCCCGCCTGCAGCGCCGCGAGCCGACCGGCCCGCGCTCCGGGCGGCCGACGCTGCCCGGCCCGCCCACCGAGCTGGTCTCCACCCCCTCCGGCGTGCGGCTCGAGCAGCTGGTCGCCGGGGTCGGTGAGCCGGTCACCGTCTTCGCGCACGGCCTCGGCGGTGACATCGCCGGCACCCGCCCGATGGGCAGCGCGGTCGCCGGCCGCCGGGTCTTCTTCCACTTCCGCGAGCACGGCCGCTCCGACGCGCCGGTGGGGCCGTGGACGTTCGGCGACCTCGCCGACGATCTGCGTGCGGTGGCCGATCTGGCCGGCGCCACCCGGGCTCTCGGCGTGAGCATGGGCGCCGCGGCGCTGTGCCGGCTGCTGAGCCAGACGCCGGAGCGGTTCGAGCGGGTGGTCTGCTATCTGCCGGCGCCGCTCGACGGCACCCGGCCGGCCGCCGCCGAGGCGCGGGCCGAGCGCCTGCTGGCCGCGGTGGAGTCGGGCGAGGCCGCGTCGATCGCCGCCGCCGTGGAGTATGAGCTGCCCGCCTCGGTGCGCAACACGCCGACGGGCTGGAGCTATCTGCGGCAACGGGTCGAGCAGCTGCAGCGGGACGGCCTGGCGGCCGAGCTCACCACGCTGTGGCACGAGCCGGCGGTCGTCGACCTGTCGGCGCTGCGCAGCTTTCCGGGCCGGGCCCTGGTGATCGGCTGCCAGGGCGACGAGGTGCATCCGGTGGGCTGGGCCGAGCGGTTGGCGTCGCTCTTGCCGGGGGCTTCCCTGCACGTGTACGACCGCCCCGCCGTTCTCTGGACAAATCGGGCGGAGCTCCGGGAACGCATCTCATCGTTTCTGAACTCCCCGTAACTTTTGACCGCCCTTGTCCGGTGTTCTCCACGTGCGGCTATCCCCTAAAACCATCTTTTTCGGACTCGTGGCGCTGGGGCTGCCGATCTCGGTGGCGATCGGCTGGACGCTGGCGACGCCAGCGCGCAAGCCGTTCCACGTCGGCGCGCCGGCCGGCACCGGCGGACTCGGCGCCGGCAGCGGCAGCGGCGGGATCGGCACCGCCCCGCGGCGGGCCGGCTCGCAGCGGCTGATCGAGGTCCAGTTCTCGCCCCGCCCGCTGACGCCCAGCTCGGTGGTCCCGCCGATCGCCTCGGCGCCGTCCGCGGCGCCGTCGCCGACCACCGCGATCCCGTCCGGCTCGGCCCCGATCGAGTCGTCGGCCTCGCCGCTGCCGACCCTGATCGACCCGCCGGTCCCCACGCCCACCGAGATCACCGTGACCCCGAGCGCCTCCGACGCGCCGTCCGCCGACCCGAGCGCGACGCCGTCCGCCGGCGGCTAGCGACCGGGCCCTAAACTGCCGGGTCGTGACCGCAGTTCGGCAGTTCCTGTCCGGCGCCTCCCTCCTCGTCCGTGGCCTCGGCCTGATCCTGCGCAGCCCCAAGCTGCTGGGGCTCGGCCTGCTGCCCGCGGTGATCGCCGGCATCCTCTACGGGACGGCGCTGATCCTCCTGATCGACTTCCTGCCCCAGCTCTCCCGGGGCGTCACCTGGTTCGCCGACGACTGGTCCGAGGGCTGGCGCGACCTCATGCGCGTGCTCGGCGGCGCTGGCCTGCTGGGCGTCTCGGCGCTGCTCGGCATCCTCACCTTCACCGCGGTGACCCTGCTCATCGGCGACCCGTTCTACGAGCGCATCTCCGAGCTGATCGAGGACCGCTTCGGCGGCGTGCCGGACGAGGTGGAGGTCGGCTTCTGGCGCTCGCTGGGCCGCAGCCTGGTCGACTCGCTCCGGCTGATCGGGTTGTCGATCCTGGTCGGCATACCGCTGTTCCTGCTGGGCTTCCTGCCGTTCGTCGGGCAGACCGTGATCCCGGTGATCGGCGCGCTGGTCGGCGGCTGGCTGCTCGCGGTCGAGCTGACCGGCGTGCCGTTCCAGCGGCGCGGCAAGCGCCTGGCCGACCGGCGGGCCGTGCTGCGCACCCGGCGGCCGCTCGTGCTCGGCTTCGGCGTGGCGGTGTTCTGCTGCTTCCTGATCCCGCTCGGCGCCGTCCTGCTCATGCCGGCCGCGGTGACCGGCGCGACGCTGCTCGCCCGCACGGTCTTGGGCCTGCCTTTGAGCGACTCCACGCCACGACTCGAGCCATCCGGCCGGCTGGAACACACCTAGAGCTCATCTCGGCGCACCCCCTGTGGACAACCCCAAATTCCTGTCAGACCCACGTGCTCTACTCGGCCCCGCCCAGGACGGGGGTGGGGGAGGTCTGTGGGCGGCGGGTGATCCACAAATTTTGCGGTGACTGCGGCGGGGCATGGCTCGCCATGGCCGGGGCGTGCTTGGTGGCGGTGGGAGCGGCCGGTTACGCCGGGCCGTCGTCTCGCTATGTGGCGATCGTTCTCAGCGCACGGGACGCGGTCCCACTTACCGGTCGGACGTCCCGGTACCTGGGCGATGAGTCCATTCGATGGGAACCTGGACTCGCATGAGCCCGACATATCGGTTTATATCCACCAGTAGCTGATCCGAGGCCGCTAGCGGTGGTGAGTTCCCGTTAGCGGCAAACGGCAACTTATCAAGATCGCGTGCGGGGGTGCGCGCGGTGCGGGGTGCGCGCGGTGCGGGGTGCCCGCGGTGCGAGGTGCCGCGGTGCGCGGGTGCCCGCGGCGCGAGGTGCGCGCGGTGCGAGGGTGCTCGCGGTGCGAGGTGCGCGCGGTGTGGCAGTGCGGGGGTGCGCGCGGTGTGGCAGTGCGCGCGGTGCGGGGGTGCGGGGGTGCGCGCGGTGCGGGGGTGCGCGCGGTGTGGGGGGTGCCCGCGGTGCGAGGTGCCCGCGGTGCGCGCGGTGCCCGCGGTGCGCGTGGTGTGGCGGTGCGCGCGGTGTGGCGGTGCGCGTGGTGTGGCGGTGGCGCGCGGTGGGGCGCGTGCCGGGTGTGGGGGTGTGCGGGCTCGCGGTGCACTGCGGGTCGGGTGCTGACTGTGGCTGTGGACGGGGCGCGTCACGCGTACCCGATAAAGCAGCGCGACCGGACGCCCAGCGTAGGAAATCAGGCCGACTCGCGGATCACCAGCTCGGTCGGCAGGACCACGGCGTCGGCCTGATGCGGCTCGCCGTTGATCAGGCCGAGCAACTGGCGGGCCATCGTGCGGCCCATCTCGACGATCGGCTGGCGCACGGTGGTCAGCGGCGGCTCGCTGTACCGGCTGATCTCGAAGTCGTCGAAGCCGACCACCGCGACGTCGGCCGGGACCCGGCGGCCCGCGTCCTTGAGCGCGATCAGCGCGCCGTGCGCCATCATGTCGGACGCCACGAAGACCGCGTCCAGCTGCGGGTCGTCGGCCAGCAGGGCGCGCATCGCCGCGATCCCGGACTCGCGGGTGAAGTCGCCGATCGCCACGTGCTGGGCGAGGCCGGCCTCATCCAGGGTGGCGCGATAGCCGGCGAGGCGGTCGATGCCGGCCACCATGTCCTGCGGGCCGGCGATGGTGGCGATCCGGCGGCGGCCGGAGGCGACGAGGTGGCGCACCGCCGAGCAGACGCCGCCGAAATGGTCGACGTCCACGTACGGCACCGCGGCCTCGCCGATCGGGCGGCCGCTGCACACCACCGGGATGCCCAGCCGCACCAGCGTGCCGGGCAGCGGGTCGGCGCCGTGCATGGAGGCGAACATGACGCCGTCCACGTGGCCGGCCACCGCGTAGCGCTCGACCCGGTCGTGGCTCTTGGCCGAGCCGGCCATCATCAGCACCAGCTGCTTGTCGGCGGCCTCGAGCTCGCCGCCCACGCCCCGGATGATCGCCGGGAAGAAGAGGTCGTCGGAGAAGACCCGGTTGGCGGTCTCCGGCAGGATCAGCGCGATCGACTCGGTGCGCTGGGTGACCAGGCTGCGGGCGGCCTGGTTGGGCACGTAGCCCAGCTCCTCGACCGCCCGGTTGACCGCCTCGCGGATCGAGGCGGCCACCGACGTCGAGCCGTTGACGACGCGGGAGACGGTCGCCCTGGACACGCCGGCGCGTCGCGCCACCGCTTCCAGGGTCGGCCGCTCCCGCGTCACCACCAGGTCACCCCTCGCTCTCTCCCGGGTCGGCGATGCCGTTGCGGCGGATCACCTCCCGGTACCACTTCGCGCTGTCCTTGAGGACGCGTGCCTGCGTCGCGTAGTCGACGTGCACGATCCCGAAGCGCTGCGCGTACCCCTCGGCCCACTCGAAGTTGTCCATCAGCGACCAGACGAAATATCCGCGCAGATCGACGCCGGCCGCCAAGGCATCATGGCAGGCTCGCAGGTGGCCGTCGAGATACTGGACGCGCCGGGTGTCGTGCACCGCGCCGTCCTCGCCCGGCACCTCCGGGTAGGCCGCCCCGTTCTCGGTGATCATCATGGGGATGCCGTCGTAGTCGTCGTGGATCCGCTGGAGCAGGCGGGTCAGGCCGGACGGCTCGATCAGCCAGTTCATCTCGGTCACCGGCCCGTCCGGGTCGCGGAACGCGATCCCCTCGCTGCCCGGCTGGTCGGGCGCGGCGGGCGTGCCGGGCTTCGCGGACACGTAGGCCGGCTGGTAGAAGTTGATCCCCAGCACGTCGATCGGGGCGTTGATGGCCTTCAGGTCGCCGTCCTGGATGTAGGACAGGTCGGTGAACCGGGCCATGTGCTGCAGCATGTCGGCCGGGTACTGACCCTTGAGCAGCGGGTCGAGGAACATCCGGTTGGACAGCCCGTCGATGATCCGGACGGCCTCGCGGTCGGCGGCGCTCTGCGGGTCGACCGGGAAGGCGACCGACGGGTTGAGCGTGATGCTGAGCGAGCGCGCGCCCGCGTCCTTGAGCGCCCGCGTCGCCAGGCCGTGCCCGAGCAGCAGGTGGTGCACGGCCGCGAAGGCCAGCGCCGGGTCCTGCTTGCCGGGCGCGTGCCGGCCGCTGGCGTATCCCAGGTAGGCCGAGCACCAAGGCTCGTTGAGCGTCGTCCACGTCGCGACGCGGTCGCCGAGCCGGGCGTGCACGATCTGCGCGTACTCGGCGAACGCCTCGGCGGTCCGCCGGTTGGCCCAGCCGCCCAGGTCCTCCAGCGTCTGCGGCAGGTCCCAGTGGTAGAGCGTGACCACCGGGTCGATGCCCTTGCCGAGCAGCTCGTCGGTCAGCCGGTCGTAGAAGTCCAGGCCCTTGACGTTCACCGGGCCGGTGCCGTCCGGCTGGATCCGCGGCCAGGCGACCGAGAACCGGTACGACGCGAGACCCAGATCCGCCATGAGCGCCACGTCGTCGACGTAGCGGTGGTAGTGATCGCAGGCCACGTCGCCGGTGTGCCCGGCGTGGACCCGCCCCGGCGTACGGCTGAACGTGTCCCAGATGGATGGGCCGCGACCGTCCTCCCGCGCCGCGCCCTCGATCTGGTACGACGCGGTCGCCGCGCCCCAGACGAAGCCGTCGGGGAAAGTGATCCCGGCGAGGGCCGGCTGCGCCGACGTGGACGTGACGGTTGCCGTCATGCGTTCCCCGCTTCCCTGTTTGCACTCGAACTTAACCGGTTAATCATAGGCGCCGGAGCGAAGCCGCGATGTGCCGGTAAGACGAATTTAAACGGGTCAGCCCGTCCGAAGGGCGCCAATCAGCCGAGGATCACCGGTCACCACCAGGCGATCCATCCGCTGCCGGCCCATCAGCGCGAGCAGCAGGTCGCTCGCCGAGCCGGTCGCCTGGGCGCGCGCGTGGTGGTCGTCGGAGTCCAGGATCGTGCCGGTGTCGAGCAGCGCCACCCCGGCCCCGCGCAGCCGCACGAACCACTCGTGCCCGGCGTCGGAGGCCACCAGGTGGACCACGCCGTGCAGGTCGGTCGGGCCCTTGCGCTTGCCGGCCGGCAGCCAGGTGTCGAGCACCTCGCTGATCCCGTCGGCCGCCAGCTTGGTCTCGATCGGCGTCGGGCGCCCGGCCGCGGCCTCGGCGTCCCAGCGGTGCAGGGAGATCTCGTGCGCCATCCGGCGGTGCCAGAAGGCGGCCTGTTTTCTCTGGGGTGCCCAGTTCCACGCCCGGAAGTCGGCCTCGATCGCCTCCAGCGTCTCGATCGTGCCGGTGAGCTCGCGGCGCAACTCGTCCAGCGCCGCCTCCCAGGGCGGGCGCTCGCCCTCGCGATCGGGGCGGGTGGTCGGCGGGTCGGTCGTGCCGCGCGGCACCGTCTCGCGCACCCAGTGCAGCAGCGTGGTCACGTGCTCGACCAGGTCGGCGCAGGTCCAGCCCGGGCAGGACGGCACCTCGGCGTCCGCTCCCGCCTGTGCCACCGCGTCCTGCAACGCGGGGCTGTCGGCCCGCAATGCCGCGAGCCAGAAGTCCTTTGTCGCGTGCAGCCTGTTCATCGCGATTCTCTCCACTCCACCGGACCGCCGATGAGGTGCCTTGGCCCCATGAGCCTAGGGTGAACGTCGTGCCTGACGTTAGTCGCGAACGCCAACTCGACGCACCAGTGCCTTCCCCCTTGGGTAACGAGGCACTCGGGACGTACACGACGCTACGCCTCGGCGGGCCGGCCGGCACGTTGACCGTCGCCACCGAAACGGACGAAGCGGTCGCTACCGTGCGTAACGCGTACGCGACCGGAAGCCCGCTCCTGATCCTGGCCGGCGGCAGCAACGTGGTCGTCGGCGACGCCGGCTTTGCCGGCGAGGTGTTGCTGCTGCGGACGCGCGGCATCGAGGTGGTGCGGGCGCGGCCGGAGAGCGTGGTGCTGCGGGTTGCCGCGGGCGAGGTCTGGGACGATTTTGTCGAGTACGCGGTGACGAACGGCTGGTCCGGCGTCGAGTGCCTGTCCGGGATCCCCGGCTCGACCGGCGCCACCCCGATCCAGAACGTGGGCGCCTACGGTCAGGAGGTCGCCCACACCATCGTGGCTGTCCACGCGTACGACCGCGAGCACGGCACGATCCGGGCCATGACCCCCGCCGAGTGCGGTTTCGCCTACCGTTCGAGCGTCTTCAAGCACAACGACCGCTACCTGGTGACCCACGTCGACTTCCGGCTCGAGGTCAGCGACGAGTCCGCGCCCATCCGCTACGCCGAGCTGGCCCGCAGCCTGGGCGCCAATCCGGGCGACCGGGTTGCGCTGCGCCAGGCCCGCGACACGGTGCTGAAGCTGCGGGCCGGCAAGGGGATGGTCCTGGATCCTGACGACAAGGACACCTGGTCGGTAGGCTCGTTCTTCACCAACCCGGTGCTCCCCGCGGAGCGCTGGACCGCCCTGGCCCTGGACGCCCCGCACTGGCCCGCCGACGACGGCACCGTCAAGATTCCCGCGGCGTGGCTGATCGAGCGGGCCGGCTTCCCCAAGGGCTATCCGGGCAGCGCGGGCACGGTAGCGATCTCCACCAAGCACACGCTGGCCCTGACCAATCGTGGCGCCGGCACCACGGCGGCTCTGCTGTCCCTGGCCCGCACCATCCGGGACGGCGTACAGGCCAGATTCGGCATCGAGCTCCACCCCGAGCCGGTACTGGTCAACTGCACTCTCTGAAAAGCTGCGAATCAATCCCACCCGAACACCTGGGTGTAATACGGCAACCCGTTGACCCCGTACGCCACCCCGGTGCCGATCGAATGGGCCCCGCAGTTCAGGATGTTCTCGCGATGGCTGGGACTGGCCATCCAGGCGTCCACCACCTCATCGGCGGTGCGATATCCCCAGGCGATGTTCTCGCCGGACGGCTGCGCATACCCGGCCGCGTGCGAGCGCGCCACAAACGTGGTCCCGTCCCGCCAGACGTGGCTGAACAGGCCGGTGCGGGCCATGTAGATGCTCTGCCGGATCGACGCGACGGTCAGCTCCCGATCGACCGCGAGCTGGCCGCACCCGTTCGCGTGCCGTCGCTGGTTGGTCTTGGTGACCACCTCGGACATGAGCTCGGCCGGGGTGACGGCGCCGGCCGGGGCGCCCGGCGGAAGCGGCGGGGCCGGCACTCCCGCACGCGCCGGCGAGCTGATCAGCAGCAGCAACGTGGGTGCGGCCGTGAGCAGGGCGAGACGTCGTAGCACGGAATGCCTCCGGTGTCCGGGGCGAACCGTATCGCCCTCCAGGGATATCGCACCGGTTTCTCGGACGTACGTCTCTTTTTTGCGCGAAAACGGCATTGGCCCACGCAAAAATGTCAGGCTGGTGGGATGGCCCGGCGCACCAGCCTCAGCGGCCTCTTCGTTCCCGTTCCGGATCCCTGCGGACGGCCCCCACGCGGCGAATAGCTCGCTAGACTGTCACTGTCCGTAAATAAGCCGTGACATCACGCTATCGTGGGTTTTGCGCGGTTAATCGTCCGCCTCGGCCTGATCCGGACCTGGACGAGCGAGGGGTTGGGGGCAGGGTGAGCACACGATGAGTCGCCTTCTCGTCGTCGAGGATGACCCCGACATCGCGCTCGCCCTCCGGCTGCTGTTCAGCCGGGCGGGCTACGAGGTGGCGCACGCCGGCGACGGCCGCACCGGCCTCAAGGAGGCGTACGCCGAGCATCCCGACCTGGTCGTGCTCGACGTCGGCCTGCCCGAGATGGACGGCTGGCAGGTGCTCGAGCGGCTGCGCGACGTCTCGGACGTCCCGGTGCTCGTGCTCACCGCGCACGGTCAAGAAGCCGAGAAGGTGCGCGGCCTGCGCGGCGGCGCCGACGACTACCTCACCAAGCCGTTCGCCAACAACGAGCTGCTGGCGCGGGTCGAGGCCCTGCTGCGCCGCTCGTCGAGCGGGCAGAACAGCTGGGCCAGCCAGGTCTACGACGACGGGCTGGTGCACCTCGACCCGACCAAGCGCCGGGTGTACGTCAAGGGCGACGAGAAGCGGCTGACCCCCACCGAGTTCCGGCTGCTCAACGCCCTGGTCCGGCATGCCGGGGCGGTGCTGTCGCCGAATCAACTGCTGACCCAGGCCTGGGACGACCCCACCGGCATCGGCCAGGAGCGGGTGAAGTTCGCGGTTCTGCGGCTGCGCCGCAAGCTCGGCTGGTCGGATCCCGACGAGTCGCCGATCGAGTCCGTGCGCGGATTCGGCTACCGCTACCGCCGGCCCGGCGGCGAGTCCTGATTTTCGTCGTCTTGGTCACAGGTGCTCTCAGATGACTGGCCCGCCCGTCGATGAGAGCTGTGGAGCCGAGTTGGAGGTACGTGAGCGTGGAAGACCTTGGTGAAATCGTCGGCGAGTTCCTCATGGAGAGCCACGAGAACCTGGACCAGATCGACCGCGACCTGGTGTCTCTCGAGCAGGAGCCGGACTCGCGCGACCTGATCTCCCGGATCTTCCGGGCGATCCACACGATCAAGGGCACGAGTGGCTTCCTGGCGTTCAGCCGTCTGGAGAAGCTCGCCCACGCCGGCGAGTCGCTGCTGTCCAAGCTGCGTGACGGCGTGATGCCGGTGACGCCCGCCACGATCACGACGCTGCTGGCGACGATCGACGGCGTCCGCTCGATCCTGTCCTCGATCGAGGAGACGCAGGCCGAGGGCGATGTCGACGTCGACGTCATCATCGCGCAGGTCAACGCGCAGATGAAGGCCGGCGAGCAGCCCGCGGAGGCGCCCGCAGCCCCGGCGACCCCGGCGCCGAAGGCGCCCGCGGCCGAGGCGCCCGCCGAGCCGGCCCCCGAGCCCGTCGAGAAGCCCGCACGCCCGGCGCCCAAGCCGGTGGAGAACCAGCGCAAGCCGCTCGGCGAGATCCTGGTGGAGCAGGGCGCGGCCCAGCCGGCCGACGTGGGCTCGGCGCTGGCGCAGCAGATCGAGGGCGACGAGCGCAAGCTCGGCACGATCCTGCTCGACCAGGGCAAGGCCAAGCCGGCCGCGGTCAACGAGGCGCTGCAGCAGCAGGCGCCGAAGCGGAGCATCGCGGACAGCGCGATCCGCGTCGACGTCGACCTGCTCGACACCCTGATGAACATGGTCGGCGAGCTGGTGCTGGCCCGTAACCAGCTGGTCCGCGGGGTGATGGAGACCGGCGACGCGACCCTGGTGCGCAGCGCCCAGCGGCTCGGCATGATCACCAGTGAGCTGCAAGAGGGCATCATGAAGACCCGGATGCAGCCCATCGAGCACATCTGGTCCAAGCTGCCCCGAGTCATCCGCGACCTGAGCAGCTCGCTCGGCAAACAGGTTCAGCTGGTCATGGAGGGCAAGGAGACCGAGCTCGACCGGAGCCTGCTCGAGGCGGTCAAGGACCCGCTGACCCACCTGGTACGCAACGCGGTCGACCACGGCATCGAGGTGCCCGATCGGCGTACGGCGGCCGGCAAGGGTCCCGAGGGCACGCTGACCCTGCGCGCGTACCACGAGGGCGGCCACGTCGCGGTCGAGGTGGCCGACGACGGCGCGGGACTCGACGTCGAGCGGATCGCGCAGAAAGCGGTCGAGAACGGGCTGCTCCGACCCGAGCAGATCCCGAACATGGACAAGCGCGACATCATGGCCATGGTCTTCCAGCCCGGCTTCTCCACCGCCGCCAAGGTCACCAACGTCTCCGGCCGCGGCGTGGGGATGGACGTGGTGAAGACCAACATCGAGAACATCGGCGGCGCGGTCAGCGTCGACTCGACGCCCGGCGAGGGCACGGTCTGGCGGCTCACGATCCCGCTGACCCTGGCCATCATCCAGGCGCTGACGGTGGACTGCGGTGACCAGCGCTACGTCGTGCCCCAGGTCGCCGTGCTCGAACTGGTCTTCATCGACGGCAACTCCACCAAGATCGAGTACGCCTCCGGCGCGCCCGTCTACCGGCTGCGGGGCAAGCTGCTCCCGCTGGTGCGGCTGGACCGTGCCCTCGGCCTCGAGGTCGGCGGCGACCAGGGCGTCTACATCATGGTGCTGCAGGCCGACGGGCGCCGGTTCGGCCTGGTCGTGGACCGGGTGCTGAACACCGAAGAGGTCGTGGTCAAGGCCCTGAACACCCGGTTCAAGGACATCGGCCTGTACGCCGGCGCCACCATCCTGGGCGACGGCAAGGTCGGCCTGATCCTGGACGTCTCCTCGCTCGCCCGGCGCAGCCACCTGGCCGCCGACGCCGACCGGCAGAGCATGGACGCCTCGGCCCGGGCGAACGCCGGCACCGGAACCGGGGAGCGGCTGCTGGTCACCGCGGTCGGCGAGCGCCGGGTCGCGATCCCGCTGGACACGGTCACCCGGCTCGAGGAGTTCCCGCGCGACCGGATCGAGCACGCGGGTTCCCGCGAGGTCGTCCAGTACCGCGGGCAGATCCTCCCGCTGGTGCGCCTGTCGCACCTGCTCGGGGCGTACGGCGAGGAGCCGGAGGGCGACACCGTGTCGGTGGTCGTCTACAGCGAGGGCGGACGGAGCGTGGCGCTGGTGGTGGACCGGATCGTCGACATCGCCGAGAACTCGACCACCGCGCGCCGGGACGCCGAGGAGGACGGCCTGGTCGGCACCGCGGTGATCCAGCAGCGCGTGACCGAGCTGCTCGACGTGCGCCGGGCGATCCTGGCCGCCGACCCGAACTTCTACTCCGACCTGGAGACCGACGAGATGCTGGTGGAGGCGTAAATGGCGAGCCGACAGTTCGCCACGTTCGAGGTGGCCGGTCAGCTCTTCGGGGTCGAGGTGCACACGGTGCAGGAGGTGCTCTCGTACAACGAGTACACCCCGGTGCCGCTCGCGCCGCCCGCGGTGGGCGGCCTGTTCAACCTCCGTGGCCAGGTGATCGCGGCGGTGGACCTGCGGGTCCAGCTGGGCATGGCGCGCAAGGCGCTGCAGGGCCCGGTCATGAACGTGATCCTGCGCGGCGACGGCGAGCCGGTCAGCCTGCTGGTCGACAAGATCGGTGAGGTGGTCGACCTGGACGACGAGCGGTTCGAGCCGCCGCCGGACACGCTCAGCGGCCCGACCCGGGAGCTGGTGGTGGGCACGTTCAAGCTCGACGGGCGTCTGATGCTGGCGCTCGACGTCAACCAGGCCGTCGACACGTACCGCGCCACCACCTGATGTACAGCCTCGTCAGCGCCCCGGTCCTCGGCTTCGACCTGACCCGCCTCGCCGGCGGGTCGGCCACGGCCGAGGTGGTGCTGCGCGGCCTGCGGTTGCAGAGCGACGACCTGCCGGTGCTCGCCGAGCGCCTGCCGGACGAGGGTGTCCGTGGCCCGTTGTGGGTGGAGGTGGAGAGCGCGGCCCGCCGGATGCCGTCGCTCAAGGGCTTGTCGAAGGAGGACCCGGCGAGCAGCCTCGCGCTGGTCGAGCGGGCGCCGATCGGCTCGGTCGACGCGCTGCTCACCTGCCTGCGCTACGACGTCATGTCGTGGACCTGGAGCGGGACGGGGCGCGACGCCAAGCAGAGCGACACGGCGGCGGCCGCCACCGCCCTGCTGTGCGACGCGGCGGTGGGCAGCTACCTGCGCGAGGTGCTGGACGTCGAATCGCGCCGGCGCCTCGGCGCCGGCTGGGTGTCCGCCATGCGCAAGCTTCCGGTCGGCGCCCCGATCGATCTGGGACCGCACCACTATGTGGTGTCGGCGCTGCTGGACCGGCTCCGCTCGCTGCGGTCGATGGACCTCGAACGGCTCTCGTCCTCGGCGGAGGACGCGCGGCGCAACGCCGGCGGCTGGTCGCCGGCCGTGCACTCGGCCTCCTGGGCCGCGTATCTCTCCGATCGCGTCCGCACCGCCGCCGCCGCGCAGATGCTGTTGGTACAGGCCGTGGACACGGCCGACATTCCACTGGCCGACCGGGCCGGCGGCGTCTGGAACATGCTCAGCGGTGCCGTGCAGGCGCTGGTGGTCCGTGACCTCTTGGACACCTCAACCGCCCATCGGCTGCTCGCGCCGGTGGTCGCGGCTCTGGGCCCGGCGTGGCTCGGGTGAAGGGAGTGGTCGGATGATTTCGGTCCTCGTCGTTGACGACTCCGTGGTGGTCCGCCGGCTCATCGTCGACGCTCTCGGCGGGGCCGAGAACATCGAGGTGGTCGGCACCGCGTCCAACGGTCTGCTGGCCCAGGCGAAAATCGACCAGCTCAAGCCCGACGTGATCACGATGGACATCGAGATGCCGCAGATGGACGGCATCGCCGCCGTCAAGGAGCTGCGCAAGCGACACAAGCAGACCCCGGTGATCATGTTCAGCACGCTCTCCGCGGCCGGGGCCAGCGCGACGCTGGAAGCGCTGGCCGCCGGCGCGACCGACTACGTCACCAAGCCCAGCAACGTCGGCTCGGTGAACGAGTCCATCGCCGCGGTCCGCGAGGAGCTGGTCCCCAAGATCTACGCGCTCGGCGGCCGGCGCCGGCCGGTCGGCGTGTCGCCCGGCGTGCCGGCGGCCCCGAGCCGCCCGGCCGCGGCCCCGGTTCGCCCCGCGCGGCCGTCGCCCGCCCCGCCCCGGGCCGGCCTCCCGCCGTCGGGTCCCGGGCGGCCGGGCGTCGCACCGCCCGGTGCGGCCGCCGCCGGGCCGCGGCCGGTCAAGCGCGCCGGTGCGGGCGGCAAGGTCGACATCATCGCGATCGGCTCCTCGACCGGCGGGCCGGACGCGCTCACCAAGGTGCTGACCGCGATCCCGGCCGACCTGCCGGTGCCGATCGTGATCACTCAGCACATGCCGCCGGTCTTCACCCGGATGTTCGCCGAGCGGCTGGATCGCAGCACCCCCCTGCGCGTGGTCGAGGCCACCGACGGGATGGAGCTGATGCCCGGCAGGGCCTACATCGCTCCCGGCGACTCGCACCTGGTGCTGCACCGCCGGGGCACGGCGACGCTGACGCAGCTCAGCGGAGCGCCCCCGGAGAACTCCTGCCGACCGGCCGTGGACGTGATGTTCCGGTCGGTCGCGGGCCTCTACGGGTCGTCCGCTTTTGCCGCGGTATTGACAGGAATGGGACAAGATGGACGAGGTGGTGCGAAGGTGCTGAGAGACGCGGGTGCCGAGGTGCTGGCCCAGGACGAGGCCACCTCGGTGGTCTGGGGCATGCCGGGAGCCGTGGTCGGCGCCGGCCTGGCCGACGAGATCCTGCCGCTGGACCGGATCGCGGCCTTTCTGGTCAACCGGGTCAAGACCGGCCGGTCGGCGGCGGTGGCCCGATGACGCTTTCCCAGACCGAGTTCGCCTTCGTCTCGACGCTCGTCCGCAAGGAAGCCTCGATCGTCCTGGCGCCGGGCAAGGAATACCTGGTGGAGGCGCGCTTGATCCCGGTGGCCCGGGCGGTGGGCGCGGCCAACGTCAACGAGTTCCTCGCCGACCTTCAGCGCCGGCCCGACCCGGTGTGCCAACGCAAGATCATCGACGCGCTGACCACCAACGAGACCTCGTGGTTCCGGGACCGGGAGCCGTTCGCCGCGCTGACCGACGTGGTGCTGCCCGAGCTGATCAAGGCACGCTCGGCGACTCGCAAGATCCGGCTCTGGTCCGGCGCCAGCTCCAGCGGGCAGGAGGCGTACAGCCTGGCCATCACGCTGCAGGAGACGCTGCCGCCGGGCTGGTCCTACGAGATCGTGGGCACCGACATCTCCACCGAGATGGTCAAGCGGGCGGAGACCGCCGAGTACAGCCAGGTGGAGGTGAACCGCGGACTTCCGGCCAGCCAGCTCGTGCAGTACTTCGAGCGGGCTGGCGCGCACTGGCGGGTCACCTCACAGCTACGCAAGAACGTCTCGTTCAAGCTGTTGAACCTGACCGCGCCACTGCCGGCGATGCAGCCGTTCGACATCATCTTCCTGCGCAACGTCCTGATCTATTTCGACGTGGCGACCAAGCGGACCGTGCTGCACAACGTGGCGAAACTGCTCCGTCCCGACGGCTGGCTGTTCCTCGGCGCGGCCGAGACGACGATCGGGATCGACGACAACTACGAGCGGGTGGCCGCCGGCCGCACCTCCGCCTACCGAGTTCGTACCGGGGTGCCCGCGGGCGCCGCGAGAAGGGGATGACGTCGCATGCGTGCCATGGTGATCGATGACTCCCGCGCGATGCGCATGATCCTCAAGCGCATCGTCACCAAGCTGGATTTCGAGGCGGTGGAAGCGGGCGACGGCCAGGAGGCTCTCGACCTGCTCGCCGAGATGCCGGAGGTGCCGGATCTGGCCCTCATCGACTGGAACATGCCCAACATGAACGGGCTCGAGTTCGTCACCCACGTCCGGGCCGACCCGCGTCTGCGCGAGATGACCCTGGTCATGGTCACCACCGAGAGCGAACAGAGCCAGATCGTACGGGCGCTCGCCGCGGGCGCCCACGAGTACGTGATCAAGCCCTTCACCGAGGGCGCCATGATCGAGAAGCTGGCCCTGCTGGGCCTCGTTCCGACCGGAGCCAACTCATGAGCGTCGAAGTCGAGGTCAACGAGAACGACCTGGCCGAGATGGTGGAACAGGTCTGGGAGTCGTACCTGGACCCGGAGGGGATCAACCCGCTGATCCCCACGTACGACGAGAACCAGCCGTCCGAGGTGCACTCGTCGGTCTCCATCACCGGCTCCTGGACCGGACATGTCGTCTACGCGTGCTCCACCCAGGCCGCGCGCCGGGCCGCCGCGGCCTTTCTCGCCATGGAGCCGGACGAGGTCAGCGAGGACGACCTCTCGGACGTGCTGGGCGAGCTCGCCAACATCGTCGGCGGCAACGTGAAGGCCATGCTGCCGCCCGGCGCTTTTCTCTCCCTGCCCCAGGTGGTCCTGGCGCCGGAATCCATGGCCCGCTTCCCGAACACCGAGCGGATCAGTGGCGTGTACGGCATCTGGGACGGCGAACCCGTGTCGATTTCCATGTGGCATAGCCGCGCGGACAACAATCAGGAGGAAGGCGCATGAAGATTCTCATCGCCGACGACAGCCGGGTCATGCGGCAGATCGTGGTCCGTACCCTTCGGCAGGCCGGCTTCGGCGATCACGACCTGATCGAGGCGTCGAACGGGCGCGAGGCGTTCGACATGGCCAAGTCGGAGAACCCCGATCTGGTCCTCTCGGACTGGAACATGCCCGAGATGACCGGCATCGAGGTGCTGCGACAGCTGCGCGCGGCGGGCAACGACGTCAAGTTCGGGTTCGTCACCTCGGAGAGCACGCCCGAGATGAAGGACCAGGCCGAGGCGGCCGGCGCGCTCTTTTTCATCGTGAAGCCGTTCTCAGCTGAGCGTTTTGATGAGGTATTCGCTCCTATTTTGGGATGATTACGACATGTCCGATGTCTCGGTTCTTCCTGGCACTTTGGCCGTTCGCAACCTCTTCGAGGACCTGCTCGGCCGAGAGGTGACCGTCCACCCTGGCGATCCGATCTCCGCGGAGGAGATCGCCACCTCGACGGTCGCGATTTTCACCGACGCCTCGCAGAAGGTCTACGGCGTGCTCGGCATGGACCTGCCGCTGGCGGCGAACGCCGGCGCGGCGCTGGGTCTGCTGCCGGCCGGCGCGGCCGAGGACAGCATCGACGAGAAGCAGCTCTTCCCGAACCTCGCCGAGAACGTCTTCGAGCTGTGCAACGTCCTGACCAGCCTGCTCAACCGCGAGGGCGGCCCGCATATCAAGCTGTACCAGGTGGTCTACCCCGGCGACCCGCTGCCCGAGGACGCCCGGGCCCACCTGATGGCCCTGGGCCGGCGGGTCGACCTGCAGGTCGACGTCCACCGGTACGGCAAGGGCAAGTTCAGCCTGTCCCTCGCGCCCTGACCGAGCACATCAGCAGCGCCATCGCGGGTCCGCCTCCGGGCGGGCCCGCGATTTTTCTGGGCTAAGCAAAATCCGGGGGCGGTCGAAGCTTAGGTCGAGCAAGCAAACGGACAGGAGAAGTCATGACCTCGCCGACCTCGGGAGTTTCCGGCACTTCGGGAGCGGGCGCCGCCTCGTCTTCCAAGAGCATCGCGGACAAGAGCAAGGAGCTCGGGGACAAGGACACCTTCCTCAAGTTGCTCGTCGCACAACTGAAGTACCAGGACCCCAGCAACCCGGCCGACTCGACCCAGTTCCTGGCGCAGACCGCCCAGTTCACCCAGGTCGAGAAGCTCGGCAACATCGCCGATCTGCTCAAGTCGCAGCGCCTCGTCGGGGCGAGCGGGCTGGTCGGGCACAGCGTCACGTACATGGACGAGAACGGCGCCCGGCAGACGGGTGTCATATCGGCCGCCAAGCTCAACGGAGACAGCGAACCGACTCTGCGGATCGGGAACACGGATGTGCAGCTGTCCAAGGTCATGGAAGTCCTCACGACGGCCCTGCCGACCGGCACCTCAACCGGTCCGGCGACGGCCCCGCAGTCGGACGACAAGCAGGTCGGCCCGACGACCGGTCCCGCGACCGCCTAAGCCTGTTCCCTCTCCGTAAAGGAATTCGTTTCATGCTGCGTTCTCTCTACTCCGGCATCAGCGGCCTGCATGCGCACCAGCAGATGATGGATGTCACCGGCAACAACATCGCCAACGTCAACACCGTCGGCTTCAAGGCCAGCACCGTGCAGTTCCAGGACACGCTCAGCCAGATGATGGGAGCGGCCGGCGCCCCGCAGAACGGTCAGGGCGGCACGAACCCGGCGCAGGTCGGGCTCGGCGTGCGCAACGCCGGCATCCTGTCCAACTGGGCGCAGGGCTCGCAGGAGACCACCGGCCGGTCCGGCGACATGATGATCCAGGGCGACGGCTTCTTCGTCGTCCGCAGCGGCAACGAGAACCTGTACACCCGGGCCGGCTCGTTCACCTTCGACGCCAACGGCCTGCTCGTCAACGCGACCGGCGAGGCGGTGCAGGGCTGGACCGCCACCGACGGCGTGGTCAACTCGGCCGGCAAGCCGGACGACATCCGGATGCCGCTGGGCACCTCCATCCCGCCCAAGGCGACCGAGAACATCACGCTCAAGGGCAACCTGAGCAGTGACCCGATCCCGGACCCGAACAACCCGCCCCCGGGCGGCGTCTACGACAGCACGACTCCCTACACCACCACGATCCCGGTCAAGGTGTACGACGTCCAAGGCGCGACCAGCTCGGTCATCGCCAAGTTCACCCGCGACGAGACGACCGCGGGCAACTGGACCGTGGACCTCTTCGAGGCGGACGGGACGACGCCCCTCACCGGCGCGAACGCGGCCGTCCCGCTGACGTTCGCCAGCGGCAAGCCCGACGCTGGGACCGCACCGGACGGCGTGCTCGACTTCGGTATCTACAAGGTCGACGTCGCCGACGTCACGTCGTTCTCCGGGCTCTCCGACGCGCGGGTGTTCGACACGGACGGGCAGGCAGCGGGCGCGCTCACCTCGCTGTCGTACACGGTCTCGGACACCGGGCAGATCATCGGCGTCTACAGCAACGGGCTCAAGCAGGTGCTCGGGCAGGTCGCGATGGCGACCTTCAAGAACGTCAACGGCCTGGAGAAGACCGGCGACTCGATGTACCGCTCCACGGTCAACTCGGGCTACGCCCAGGTCGGCCAGCCGGGCAGCGCCGGCATGGGTCAGGTCATCAGCGGTGCGCTGGAGATGTCGAACGTCGACCTCGCCCAGGAGTTCACCAACCTGGTCATCGCCCAGCGCGGCTTCCAGGCCAACTCCCGCGTCATCACCACCTCCGACGAGATCCTGCAGGAACTCGTCAGCATGAAGCGCTAGTGAGTTAGCACCAAGCGTCCGGCCGGCGGCCGGGACGGGCACTGACGTGCCTGTCCCGGCCGTCGCTGTGTAGCCGTTCGGCTGCACCCGCAATGCGACCCGGCGGATCTCATGAGCAACCGTCAGGTCGCCGATCTGACAGGTGAAGACGGGCCAGGGACGGCCCACCAGCCCAGGACCACACCACCACCCAAGGACGGATGCAAGTGATCCTCGTAACCCGCATCAACGGTGCCGTGTTCGCCCTGAACCCGGACCTGGTCGAGCGCGCCGAGTGCACGCCCGACACGGTCATCACGCTGGTGGACGGCACCAAGTACGTCATCGCCGAGTCCGTGCCCGAGTTCATCGACTCGGTACGCCACTACCGCGCCTCGCTCATCGCCCAGGCGAGCCGCATGGAGGCCGAGCCCACGGCCATCGCCCCGTCGTCCCCGGACGACGATCAAGACCACGACGCCAAGGTGCTTCCGCTGCACCGGAAGGAACGCTGATGGACATCTCCACCATCGTCGGTGTAGTCGCATCCCTTGCCATCGTCTTCACCGTCCAGATCCTCGAGGGCGGCTCGCCGGCCTCGATCATCCTGATCCCGTCGATGCTGCTGGTGTTCGGCGGCGCGTTCATGGCCGGTATGGCCGGTGGCGTGCTCAAGGACGCGACCGGCATCGGCAAGCAGCTGCAGAAGGCGTTCCTGGCCAAGGTCACGCCGCCCACCCAGCTGGTCGACAACGTCGTCAAGCTGGCCGAGCGGGCCCGCCGCGAGGGCCTGCTGGCCCTCGAGGACGCGGTCAAGACCGTCGAGCACCCGTTCCTCAAGCGCGGCCTGCAGCTCGCGATCGACGGCACCGACCCGGAGGAGCTGCACGACATCCTGCACGCCGAGATCGCGGCCAAGAAGAAGGCCGACAAGGCCGGCTCCAAGCTGTTCGAGAACATGGGCGGTTACGCCCCGACGATCGGCATCATCGGCACGGTCATGGGCCTCGTGCACGTGCTCGAGAACCTGAACAAGCCGGAGACGCTCGGCCACTCGATCTCGGCGGCGTTCGTGGCGACCCTCTGGGGCGTGCTCAGCGCCAACCTGATCTGGCTGCCGATCGCCGCCCGTCTGACCCGCCTCAGCGCGGTCGAGGCGGAGGAGATGGAGCTGGTGGTCGACGGTGTGCTGGCCATCCAGGCCGGCTCCAACCCGCGCCTGGTCGCCCAGAAGCTCCGCAGCCTCCTCCCGCCGGACGAGGCCAAGAAGGCCGAGGCGGCCGCGAACACCAAGAAGGCGGCGTAACCCATGAGCTCAGGCGGCGGGGGCGCCAAACGCAGGAAGGGCCGGCACGAGGAACACGAGGAGCACGTCAACCACGAGCGCTGGCTCGTGTCGTACGCCGACATGCTCACCCTCCTGTTCGTGCTGTTCGTGGTGCTCTACTCGATGTCCGACGTCAACATGAAGAAGTTCGCCGAGCTGGCGGCCGGCCTGTCCGCGGGCTTCGGCGCGCAGAGCGCGGCCTTCTCCGGCCAGACCTCGACGCTGGACGGCGCCGGTCAGGCGGCCGAGATCGTGAAGATCGACCCGGGCGCCAACCCGGGTGACGGCAAGACCGGCACCTCGAACATGACCGAGAAGGAGAAGGCGGCGGTCAAGGCCGCCATCCAGGCCGAGGACCGGCTCAAGGCCTCCCGGAACGCCCAGGCGGCGGCCAAGGAGGCGGAGAACCTCAAGAAGATCGAGAACAAGCTGGCCGACGCGCTGGCGAAGGCCAAGCTCCTCGACTCGGTGCAATTCGTGATCGACCGGCGCGGCCTGGTGGTCACCATCGTCACCAACGAGGTGGTGTTCGCCGGCAACCGGGCCGACCTCAAGCCCGGCGGCCGGGCGATCCTCGACGCGCTGGCGCCGACGCTGACCAAGCTGAAGAACAACATCGAGGTCGACGGCAACACCAACCAGCTCAAGGCGGTCACCACGTACTACCCGAGCGGCTGGGAGCTCTCCGCGGCCCGGGCCTCGACCACCGTCCGGTACCTCTCCGGGCACGGTGTCGCCAAGAACCGGCTCAGCGCGGTCGGCTTCTCGGACACCAAGCCGCTGATCGACCCGGCCGACCCCCGGTCGATCACCATGAACCGCCGGGTGGACGTCGTCGTCCTCACCACCCTGCCGGCCGACCAGGCGGCGCTGCTGCCGGCCGCGGCGGGCCCCGACGCCAAGCTGCACACGGGCCAGACCACGGCCCAGGCCGCGGCGATCGAGAAGGCGATCCGCGAGGCGAACAGCATCACCAGCTCGACCGGCTCGACCGGTTCCACCACTACCACCACCACACACGACTGACGGGGGGATTCCGCGATGGCAGACGAGAAGAATGGCGCCGAGGCGTCGAAGAAGTCCAGCAAGAAGATGCTGATCATCATCGTGGCGGCCGTCGTGCTGCTCGGTGGTGGCGGCGGCGCGTTCTTCATGATGAAGGGCGACTCGGCCGAGGCCGAGGCGAAGACGCCGGAGAAGGGCTCGGTCACCGCGATCGAGGACGCGCTGACCATCAACCTGGCCGACAGCCACTACCTCAAGCTTCAGTTCGCCCTGCAGCAGACGGCCGACGCCGGCTCCGAGTCGGTGGACACCAGCGAGGCGATCGAGCTGGCGATCGACGAGTACACCGGCAAGACCGTCGCGGAGCTCTCCACCGAGAAGGGCCGCGAGACGATCAAGGAAGAGCTGCTCTCCAAGATCGTGAAGGCCTACACCGAGGACAAGAAGCAGATGGTCATGGGGATCTACTACACGCAGTTCGTGACCCAGTAATCGACCAGCAGGATGGGCGGGCGCACTCCGGTGAACCCGCCCATTCGCCGATCTTCGGGAGAAAACGGCCCTCGCGCTCAGCGGCTCCGGAAATGAGCCGATGGGGACGACGTGACCTCCGCTACTCGATCTCCGGGCAAGATGTCGCGTCGCGGCCACGGCGGAGGGCCGGCGCCGTACGACTTCCGTCGCCCGATCAAGCTCTCCCGGGAACACATCCGCACGCTGCAGATCGCCTTCGAGACGTACGCGCGCAGCTGCGGCACCCTGCTGACCACCCGCCTGCGCGTGGTCAGCAGCGTCACGCTCGCCGCCATCGAGCAGCTGAACTACGACGAGTACGTCGCCTCGCTCGCGAACCCCACGGTGATCGCCGTGGTGAACCTCGACCCGCTGCCCGGCACGGCGCTCATGGAGATGTCCTCCTCGGCCGTGATGACCGCTATTGACCACATGCTCGGCGGTCCCGGCGGCCCCCAGCCGGAACGCCCGCTGACCGAGGTCGAGATGCCGCTGCTGCGCGGGCTGATGGAGCGCATGCTGGGCGAGCTGCGGTACGGCTTCGAGACGCTGGTCGACATCCGCCCGAAGCTCAAAGAGATCGAGTACAACGCCCAGTTCCTGCGCGCGCACGCGCCCGGCGACGCCTGCGTGGTGGCCACCTTCGACATGAAGATCGGCGCCGAGGAGTGCCTGGCCAGCATCTGCATGCCGTTCACCATGATCCTGCCGGTGCTGTCCCGCACCGAGGCGGTCGTGCTCAGCGACAGCGAGCGCGCCAGCCGCGACCTGGCGCTGCGCAACCTCACGGCCGGTCTTTTCTCGGCCCCGATCGACGTCGCGGTGCGATTCCAGCCCATTCGCATGCGCACCGATGACATCGTGGATCTGCGTCCCGGTGACGTCGTGCCGCTGGCGCACGCGACCACCCGGCCGCTCGAGGTGACCGTCAACGAGACCGTTTTCGCTCACGCAGTTCCCGGTAATCAGGGCGCCCGCCTCGCGTGCCTCGTGGTGCCGTCGCCCCCGGAGTCGTCCAAGGAGTCTGGCCGCCCATGACCGCGCCCACCATCACCGCGTCGCAGCTGGCGCTCGCCCGGAACGCCGCACAGGCCGCCCTCGCGGTCCTGCCCACCAGCCGTGAGCTCGCCGTCGCCGCGCCGATGGCCGCGACGGCCGACATCCTGCCCGCGGGTCAGGCGGTCACGGCCAGGTTCAGCGGCGCGGCCGGCGGCGAGGTCGTCGTGGTGGTCGGCCAGGACCTCGCGGACGCGCTCAAGGAGAGCCCGCTCGGCGAGCTGGACCTGACCGCGGCCGTCCGGCCGGCCCTGGAGGCGGCGTCGCGGGTCTTCGGGCCGGTCGTTCTCGACCCCGGGCAGATCATGGAACCCGGGGTCGCGCTGAGCGCGCTGGCCGCCAAGGACGACGCCGTGCTGGTGCCGCTGGTCGAGGGCGAGGACGTACGGGCGGTGATCGCGCTCGCGCTGAGCCCCTGGCCGGACGAGGAGCCCGGACAGGTCGACGTGCCCCGCCCGGCGGCGCCCGCGCAGTCGATGATGCGTGGCGGCCTGGACATGCTGCACGACGTCGAGATGGAGGTCTCCGCCGAGCTGGGCCGCACCCGGATGAGCGTGCGGGAGCTGCTGTCGCTGACGCCGGGGGCGATCGTCGAGCTCGACCGGGCCGCGGGCAGCCCGGCCGACCTGCTGGTCAACGGCCGGTTGATCGCCCGCGGCGAGGTGGTCGTGGTCGACGAGAACTTCGGCATCCGGATCACCGAGATCGTCGCGCCGGGCGCCGAGTAGGGGTAGCGGCCTTGTTCGAGCTCGTCCTGCGGATCGGCTTCTCGCTGTTCGTCGTCCTGGGCCTGATGTGGGTGCTGGCGCGGGTGGTACGCCGGCCGCTGGGCGTGGGCCGGGCGCACGGTCAGCTCACGGTGCTGAACCGGCAGCAGCTGACCCGGGGCGCCGCCGTCACCGTGGTGAAGGTGGCCGACCGGGCGATGGTCCTCGGCGTCACCGAGCAGCAGGTCAGCTTCCTGGGCGACGCCGACATCGCCGACTTCGAATCGCACCCCGAGGAACATCGCGACACCGTCGATCTGCCGGGCGCCCATCCGCGGTCCGGCGGCGCGAGCCGCCTCGACCGGACCTTGCTCGATTTCCTCCGCGACCGGACATCGAGGCGATGACTGATGCGACGCGCGATCCTGATCCTGCTGGCCGCCACCGGGCTGGCGCTGGTGCTGCTTCCCGGCACGGCCTCGGCCGATCCCCGCCCGGCGCCCGCGCCCCCAGCAATGGTTCAAGTCGGCCTGCCGGATCGCGTGCCGCAGGCGCCGGCCCCGACCACGCCGGCCCGGCCGAGCCCGCCGAGCATCAACCTGAACGTCAACGGCACCAACCCGGACGGGAGCCGCCCGGCCTCGTCGCTGGTGATCCTGCTGGGCCTCACCGTGCTGTCGGTGGCGCCGGCCCTGCTCCTGCTGTGCACCTCGTTCACCAAGATCTTCATGGTCCTCGGGATCACCCGCAACGCGCTCGGCCTCACCAGCATGCCGCCCAACCAGGTGCTCGCCGGGCTGGCGCTCTTCCTCAGCCTGTTCATCATGGGCCCGACCGTCTCCGCCATGAACCAGCAGGGCGTCCAGCCCTACCTCCGGGGCGACAAGACTCAGTCGGTGGCCTTCCGCGACGGCGTGCAGCCGCTGCGCGACTTCATGTGGAAGACGACCCGCGAGGACGAGGTCGCCTTGATGATCAAGCTGTCCGGATCGGCGAAGCCGCGCAACAAAGACGACGTCGAGCTCACCACGCTGATCCCCGCGTTCATCCTGTCCGAGCTGCGGGCCGCCTTCATCATCGGGTTCGTCATCTTCATCCCGTTCCTGCTGATCGACATGGTGGTGTCGGCCTCGCTGATGTCGCTGGGCATGATGATGCTGCCCCCGGTGACTGTCTCCCTGCCGTTCAAGCTGCTGCTCTTCGTGCTGGTCAACGGGTGGGGGCTGATTCTCACCGCGCTCGTGGCGTCGTACCGATGAACTGGGACGTCCCGACCGCCGACCTGCTCGCCATCCTGCTGGGCGCGGCCCGGACCGGGGCCTGGCTGATGATCAGCCCGCCGTTCAACTCGCGGTTCATCCCGGGCACGGTCAAGGCGTTGCTGTCGGTCGCGCTCACCCTGCCGCTCGCGCCGTACCTGAGAGGCACCGTCCCGTCGCTGGCGACCGCCGACATCGTGGCCAGCGCCGCGCTCCAGGTCTTCGTGGGCGCCGCGCTCGGCTTCATCACCGCGCTGCTGTTCGCGGCCATCCAGGCCGCCGGCGACCTGCTCGACCTGTTCGGCGGCTTCACCCTGGCCATGGGGTACGACCCGCTGTCGCTCAACCAGAGCTCGGTGTTCGGCCGCTTCTACAACCTGGTGGCGGTCACCATCCTGTTCGCCACCGACGGCCACCAGGTGATCCTGCGCGGCTTCCTGCAGTCGTTCAAGACGATGCCGCTGAACCTCACCTTCGACCTCTCGACCTACAGCCAGTTGCTGCTCAAGGGCATCGGGGAGATGTTCCTGGCAGCGCTGCAGATCGCCGGGCCGCTGGTGGTCGTGCTGTTTCTCACCGACGTGGCGTTCGGCCTGCTCAACCGGGTGGCGCCCGCGCTCAACGCGTTCCAGCTCGGTTTCCCGGCCAAGATCTTTCTGGTGCTGCTCCTCTCCGGGATCGCCATCACCACCCTGCCGCAGGTGATCGAGGCGCTGGTGGACCGCTCGGTCACCGCCGTGCTCAAGCTCACTGGCGGCTGACTGAGCTTTCTCCGCGGCGGAAAACAACAGGAAAACCGTTGGAGAGGGAGGTGAGATGCCAGGCGAGAAGACCGAACAACCGACCCAGCAGCGGCTCAAGAAGGCCAAGCGCGAGGGTCAGATCGGCCGCAGCCAGGACATCGGCGCGTGGTTCGGCATGCTGGCGGCCAGCATCATGCTGCCCAAGACCATGGGCTCCGCGCTCGGCCACGCCCGCGAGCTGCTGGCCCGGGTGCCCCAGGTGATCGAGAACCCGGAACCGGCGCTGGCGCTGCACATGCTCAAGGACGCCGGGTTCGCCGCCGCCTGGGCCGTGCTGCCGCTGTCGGCCACGCTCATGGCGGTCGGCATCGCGGCGGCCGGCGCGCAGGGCGGCATCCGGGTCGCCACCAAGCTGTTCATCCCAAAGTTCAGCCGGCTCAACCCGCTGCCCGGGATCAAGAAGATGCTGGGCCCGCAAGCCCTCTGGGAGGGCACGAAAGCCCTGGTCAAGACCGCGGTGCTGGCCGCCGTGCTGTACACCACGACCAAGGACCTCATCCCGACCCTGATGACGGCCGGGCAACTACCGCTGGCCGCGCTCGTGTCCACCGTCAAGGACGCCACCATCGGGCTGATCCGGGCCGCCTCGGTGGCCGGCATCGTGATGGCCGCGGCCGACTACTTCGTGGTGCGCCGGCGCACCAACAAGCAACTGCGGATGACCAAGGAAGAGGTCAAGCAGGAGAACAAGAACGCCGAGGGTGACCCGCTGATCAAGGCGCAGATCCGGGCGCGGCAGATGGCCATGGCCCGCAACCGGCAGATGGCCGACGTGCCGCTGGCCGACGTGGTGCTGGTCAACCCGACCCACGTCGCAGTGGCGCTGCGGTACGAGCCCACCAAGGGCGCGCCGCGGGTGGTGGCCAAGGGATCGGGGCCGATCGCCACCAAGATCCGCGAGATCGCGGCCGAGCACCGCGTGCCGATGGTGCAGGACGTGCCCTTGGCCCGGGCGCTGCACGGCGGCTGCGACGTGGGTGCCGAGATCCCGGCCGAGTTCTACGGCGCGGTGGCGAAGGTGCTGGCGTTCGTGATGAGCCTGAAAGCGAAGGGTTCGGCTGCTGGTCTGCACCGCAACCCCTCCTCCGCCTCACAGGCCGCATAACCGAAAATTTAGGAGATTTCCTCACATGCGTCCCTCGAACGAGGGAGGATCTGGCTGATGGGTGAGCTACACCCTGTTCTCGGGAAGGTGCCGTGAAGAACCGCAACATCAGCCGGCTTGCCGTACCCATCGGGGTCATCGGCATCATCATCATGATGGTCGTACCATTGCCGACCTTCCTGCTGGACACGCTGATCGCGTTCAACATCACCGGTGCCCTGCTGATCCTGCTGACCAGCATGTTCGTGCAGCGCCCACTGGACTTCTCGGTCTTCCCGGCGCTGCTTCTGGTCGCCACCCTCTTCCGCCTGGCGCTCAACATCAGCGCCACCCGGCTCGTGCTGCGCGACGGCGACGCCGGCAAGGTCATCCATGCGTTCGGCAGCTTCGTGGTCGGCGGCAACCTCGTCATCGGCCTGGTCATCTTCCTGATCCTGGTGATCGTCCAGATGGTCGTGGTGACCAAGGGCGCCGAGCGGGTCGCCGAGGTGGGCGCCCGGTTCACCCTCGACGCCATGCCCGGCAAGCAGATGGCGATCGACGCCGACCTCAACGCCGGCCTGATCGACGAGTCCGAGGCCAAGAAGCGCCGGGCCGAGGTGGCCGCCGAGGCCGACTTCTACGGCGCCATGGACGGTGGCTCCAAGTTCGTCAAGGGCGACGCGATCGCGGCCATCATCATCACGCTGATCAACCTGGTCGGCGGCTTCGCGGTCGGCATCGCCCAGCACGGGCTGTCGGCCACCGACGCCATGAACCAGTACAGCCTGCTGAGCGTCGGCGACGGCCTGGTCTCCCAGGTCCCCGCGCTGCTGCTGTCGGTCGCGACCGGCCTGATCGTGACCCGCTCGGCCACCTCCGGCGACATGGGCTCCAGCGTCACCGCCCAGCTCAGCCAGAACAAGCTGGCGCTGCGCATCGGCGGCGGCGCGGCGCTCGCCCTCTGCGTCATCCCCGGCCTGCCCAAGGTGCCGTTCCTGCTGGTCGGCGTGGCGGTGCTGGTGATCGCGCAACGGGTCAAGGACCCGGTCCCGGAGGCCGAGGCGGCGGTCAGCGAGGCCGTCGAGATGCCCGCGCCCGACTCGCCCGAGCAGCTGCTCGGCGAGATGCGGGTCGACCCGCTCGAGCTCGCGCTCTCGCCCGACCTCGTCGACCTGGTCGACACCAGCAGCGGTGACCTGCTCGATCGGGTACGCGCGCTGCGCCGCAAGATGGCGATGGAGCTCGGCGTGATCATGCCGCCGGTGCGGACGCGCGACGACTTGGATCTGCCGCTTTCGTCGTACGCGATCAGAATTTCCGGGGTTGACGCCGGAACCGGCGAAGCTCCGCCCGGCACGGTGCTGGCGATCGGCGAGGGGCTGCAAGGGTTGCCCGGCCGCGCCGGCATCGAGCCCGTGTTCGGCCTGCCCGGCAAATGGGTGCCGGCCGAGCTGCACTATCAGGCCGAGCTCTCCGGGGCGACGGTCGTCGACCGGGCCAGCGTGATCATCACGCACCTGGCCGAGGTGGTCCGCAGCAACGCGAGCCGGCTGCTCGGCCGCGAGGACGTCCGGGCGCTGACCGAGATGGTCAAGCGCACCCATCCGGTCGTGGTGGAGGAGCTGACCCCTTCGGTGCTCAGCCTGGGTCAGATCCAGAAGGTGCTGCAGGCCATGCTGGACGAGGGCGTGCCCATTCGCGACCTGGTCCGAATCTTCGAGGCGCTCAGTCTGCGAGCGAAGGTCTCCGTCGATCCCGACGGCCTGGTCGAGGCGGCCCGTTCCGCGCTCGGCCCGGCCATCGCCGCCAGCTATGTGTCCGGCGGCCGGCTCACGGTGATCACCCTCGATCCCATGCTCGAGCAACAACTGCTCGAATCGTTGCGGCCGAGCGAGACGGGAGCCTTCATGGCGATCGACGGCTTGCGTGCCGAGGCGATCGTCAGCGAAGCCGCACGCTTGGCCGAGACCGCGGAGCAGCAGGGCCTCACGCCCGTGCTTGCGTGCTCGCCACAGCTGCGGCTGCCACTGATGCGACTGCTGCGCGCCGGCTCACGCCGGGTGCAGGTGCTGTCGTACGGCGAAATCTCTGGTTCCACAGCACAGATCGAGACGATAGGGGTGGTGAACGGTGCCTACGCGGGTGCTGCTTGAGGGACCGGCCATCGAGCCTTTGCTGGCTCAGGTACGCGATGAGTACGGCTCCGGTGTCCGGATCATCTCCGCCGACAAGGTTCGCAGTGGCGGCGTCGGTGGCTTCTTCGCGAAGCAGCATTACGAGCTTTCCGTGGAGGTTCCGGACCCGAACGAGGACAGGAATGACATGGCGAAACGTACGACGACCGAGAACGCGCACACGCTGGAGCGGCTGCTTGAGCGGGCCGAGTCGCAGGACCGGGTGGACGAGCCGGCCCGTACCGTCACGCCCGCCACCTTCGGCACGGCCCGGCCCGGGGAGACGACGTTCTCCCGGCCGGCCGCCCAGGCCCGGCCGGCCACCGCGCCGCGCCCGGCCGAACCGCCGCGCGCCCAGCCGCCGGCCGAAGTGCGCAGCCCGGACGCGGACGTCAGCCGCGGCGCCGGGCTCAGCGACACCAGCGCGGCCTTCGCCGAGCTCATGGCCGGCCTGGACGCCACGGCCGAACCCGGAATCGAGCGGACGCCGCCGAAGCCGGCCACCGCAACGCCGGCGCGTGGGGAAGACGCGCCGACGGTGCGGCCGTTCCGGCCGGCCGCGACCACCGAGACACCGGTGAACACGCCGCCGAAGGCGACGATGCCGAGCCTGGCCGAGCGGATCGGCGGACTGGCGGGGCAGGTGGAGGTCGAGCAGGACGCGCCGATCCGGGCGCCCGAGGCGGAGGCCGAGCCGGCGCCGATCACCATGCCCGAGGCGAAGCCGGCCGCCGCGATGTCGCCCGCGCACGCCGCGCCGACGGCGGACAACGAGCCGGTGATTCGCAACCTCATGTCGGTCGGCATGCCCGAGTCGATGGCCCGGCAGATCACCGGCGCCGACACGTACGCCGGGGTGCTCAGCGTGCTCGCGGCCCGGCCCTCGGCGCCCGCCGTCCCGGACGGGCCGGGCGAGATCCTGGTGCTGGCCGGCGACATCAACCTCGGCGTGCACATCGGCCGGCAGCTGCTCGACCAGATCGGCGTGCCGGAGAACCACCTGCTGCTCGCCGCCGAGTCGACGGCTGGCACCGGGCTGCACTCGTCCCGCCTGATCCCCGACCAGCTGGCGGCCGAGTCGCGGGCTGAGAAGCTGCACAACGCCGATCAGGCGTGGATCGTCGTGCTGGATGCGCCGGTGGGCGGCACCGACCCGCTGTGGGTCAACGAGATGTGCGACGCGATCGGGGCCACCGCGGTCTGGGCGATCGTCGACGCCACCCGCAAGACCGCCGACACGGCCCGCCACCTGCGGACGCTCGGTGAGGTCGAGGCGCTGGTGGTGCACAGCGTGGAGATCACCGCCGACCCGGCCTCGGTGCTCGGGCTGGACCTGCCGATCTACTCGCTGGACGGCAGGTCGGCCACCCCGCACGTCTGGGCGGCGATGCTGTGCGCCCGGATCGCGACGGACGTGATGCCGGTGGCGGCGCCGCCTCGCCGGACGTCACGCACGAGGCAGTGATCCGTCCGTCGGTCCTGCTGTTCGCGTTCGTGATCAGCGCGCCGGCCCTGTACCGATACGTGCTCGACCAGCTGGACCTCACCGACGTGCTGATCCGCTTCATCATCGCGGTGCCGATCGCGGCCCTGCTGCTGGCGGCGCTCCGCTTCGTGACGGCCGGCTACGGCCGCACCGACGACGAGGAGCCGGAGGGCACCCCCGTGACGCCCACCCCGGTGGACGTGCACGAGGTCGAGAAGCCCGCATGACGACGCCGGTGGACACCGAACGTGTCCACCGGCGTCGTTCGGCGATCAGGCGTGCACGTCCAGGCGGCCGCTGCCCGGCGTGCGCCGGGTGCTGGGCTCGGCCGGCGTCACCGGCGCGGACGGGACGGCGGATCCGGCGTCGCGGCGTCCGCCCGAGGCGTAGCCGGCCGCGG
Source organism: Paractinoplanes rhizophilus (assembly GCF_042664765.1). NCBI lineage: Bacteria > Bacillati > Actinomycetota > Actinomycetes > Micromonosporales > Micromonosporaceae > Paractinoplanes > Paractinoplanes rhizophilus. The sequence goes on from NZ_JBHTBJ010000004.1 coordinate 163,463, forward strand.
CGAACTGCTGCCGTGCCTGCTCCTGCTGGGCGGTGCCCTGCCGGAGGTCGAGCGTGCAGTTGCCGAAGCCGGAGTCCTCGAGCTCGCGCCGCAGGTCGCCCAGCGCGTCGCGCAGGGCGCCGGTGCCGGCGTCGGTGGTGCCGGTCAGCTGCAGGTTGATGTCCCCGTTGCGGATCTCGGCCACCACCTGGATCGGGCCGAGGTCGACCGGGTGCAGGTGCACGGTCAGCCGGTGCACGCCGTCGGGCTCCAGCCGCAGCGGCGCGATCCGCATCGCCACCTGGGCGGCGGCGGGCGGCGTCGGCACCGGCGTGGTGGGTGGCGGCGTGCCGGCCGCGGGGGCGGCCGGGGCGGTGGGTTGCGGTCCGGTGACACCGGCGAGGCCCGCCTGACCGAGTACGCCCGGATTGGCGGCGCCATCGGCCGCGACCCCCGGGGTCGTGGCCGGCGCGGGCGGAAGGCCGGTCGCCTCCGCGGTCGCAAGGCCGGGCGTGACCGGCTCGTCGGCGGAGGCGGCCGGCACGGGGGCCGGGGCCGGCTGGTCGCCGATGCTCGGAGTGCTGGCCGTCGACGCGTCGGCCGGTGCCGCGGTCTCGGTGCTTCCGGTTCCCAAAGCCGCCGACGCGGTGGCCGGTGTCGCCAACGCCGGGGTGGGTGCCTGGGCGTCCGGAGCCGCCGTGGCGGTGCCGGGCGGGGTCGCCTGGCCGGTGGCCGGGCCGGTCGTAGCGGCCGGTGTGCCGGTCGCGGCCTGGCCGGCCTGATCCCGAGGCTGAGGTTGTGCCGGTCCCTGCGCCTGGCCCACGGACTGCGTTGTCCCGCTGCCGGGCGCCCCGATGGTCTGGGCGGGGTCGGCGGTCGCGGCCGGCTTGCCCGAGGCGTCCCGGACCGTGCCGGCCGGCGCGGCCGGCGCGGCGGCGTCGGCGTTCGGAGGGGGCGAACCCGGTGTCGGGCCGGTGCTCGTGGCGGCGTCGGGACCCGGTGCCGACGGACCAGCGGCGACGCCGGAAACCGACGTGACGCCGGTGGCGGCGTTCGGCTTCGCGGCGTCGGCGGCGCCCGCGGAGGTCGGGGCGGTGGGCACGGGCACGGCGGGAGCGGCCGGGACCGGGCCGGGCACGGTCGCCCCAAGAGCCGGCGTGCCGGCGGCCTCGGCCGGGTCAGCGCCGTCCTTGCTCTTCGCCTCGTCCTTGTCCTTGACCTCGCCGCCGTCCTCGACCTCGGCGGTCGCGGCGGCGTGCGGGGTGTCCTCGGTTTCGCCGGCGCGCACCTGGCGGGCGCGCATCTGGTCGGTACCGGTGTCGTCCTGGCCGGCGGGGCGGCGGTTCTCGGCGCGCCGGGCGTCGGGCCGGTCGCCGGCGCCGTGCGTGGCGTCGGCTCGGTCGGATCGCTGCGCGGCCGCGCGGTCGGCGGCCGCGCGGGCCCGCCGTGCCGCCTCCGAGCGCTGCGCGGCGTTGCGCCCGGTCTCGGCCGGGGACTCCCGGTCGCGCCCAGGCTTGTCCAGCTCGGCGGAGAGCGCCGAGCCGAAGTCCTCGCCACCCTGCGAACGGTTACCGGCCCGTCGTCCGGCGTCGGGCGCGCCGGCGCGCTCCGGTCCCGTCACGGAACTCGGCATCTTCATGATTCTCCTGTTCGGGGTCGAGGGAGAGCGGGTCAGCCGCCGAGCGCGGCGAGGGCGTTCTGGACCTTCGGCACATAGGCCTGGGTCTCGGCGTACGGCGGGATGCCGCCGTACTTCTTCACGGCGCCGCCACCCGCGTTGTAGGCGGCCAGCGCCAGCGGCAGCGACTTGAACTCGCGCAGGTTGCGGGCCAGCAGCTTGGCCCCGCCGAGGATCGCCTGCTCGGGGTCGAAGGCGTTCTCGACGCCGAGGCCCTTGGCGGTGGACGGCATGAGCTGCATCAGGCCGCGGGCGCCGACCTTGCTCACCGCGCGCGGGTCGTAGCCGGACTCGACCTTGGCCACGGCCGCGAGCAGCTTCGGCGAGACGCCGTACTTCGTGCCGGCCTTGACGAACAGGTCGCCGTACGGGACGCCGGCGAGCGACCCGCTCCCGTTCAGCGCGGCCGGCCGGACCGCGGCCATGTTCTGCGCCGCGACCTGGTCGGCATCGGAGATCACCCGGCGGATGTGCGTGGGCTTCTCGTACACCTTCTGGATCTTGACGTGGTCGCCCGGCTTGGGCGCCGCGATCATCTGGTTGTTGCCCAGGTAGATGGCGACGTGGTCGACCGGCTTGTCGAAGGCCAGGATGTCGCCCGGGCGCGCCGCGGCGAGGCTCGCCACCGGCTGGCCGGCCTTGGCCTGCTGCCACGAGTTGCGCGGCAGCTGAATGCCCAGATCCGCGTACGCGCGCTGGACCAGCGCCGAGCAGTCCAGGCCCTTGCCCGGGTCGGTGCTGCCGAAGACGTACGGCGTGCCGAGGTACTTCTTGGCGGCGGACACGACGTCGTCGCCGGAGACGCCGCCGCCCGAGGTGAGCGGCCGTCCGCCGGTGGCGTCGGCGAGCAGCGAGGCGAAGGTGGGGTCGGCGCCGACGCCGGTCCTCATGGTCACCGTGCCGGCGGAGGTGGCGCCGTCCGGGCTCACCGGGTCGAGGCCGAGCTGGCCCTGCAGCTGCTGGATCCGGGAGAGCACCCCGGTCACACCCATCATCGTCATGCCGGGCTCCCCTCGGTGAGGCCGCGGGCTGCGTTGCGGGCCTTGGCGGTCACCGCCAGCTCGTCCAGGGCGGCCTGGTCGACCCGCAGGTCGTGGACGCGGACCAGCTCGGCGTGCCGCTCGGCCATCAGCTCGACGGCGCGGCGGCGCTTGGTCGCGTCGGCCAGGGCGGCCGTCCGCTCCCGCTCGACCTGCTCGGCGTCGGTCACCATGCGCTGCGCGTCGAAGAGGCCGGCCGCCAGCGACTGCCGGGCCACCAGCGAGGCGACCAGGGCGCGGGCGGTGCCCTCGTTGGGGGCCTCGGCGCCGACCAGGTTGAGGTGGCGGCGCTTCACCAGGGCCTGAGCCTCGCGGATCTCGGCGCGCGACTGGTTCACGGCGCCGCGGGCCGCGTCCTCCTGCGCCTTGCGGGCGCGGAGCACCGGGCTGAGTCGGAAGAAGCGGTTCAAGGTTTCTCTGCCTCCTAGCGGGCGGGCTTTCCCTCACCTGACCGCTTCGGCCCCGGGCCCCCATCGCTGAGCCCCTGCACCCGCATAGCAACAGAGCTGGCTGGCGTCGCCTCCGGCATCGCGGCGTTTCTTCAGGTTGCGGTGACGATGGCGTGCAGCTGCGCCCAGGCTTCCTCGGGGGTCACGCGCTCGTCGAGGTCCTGCCGGAGGAAGGCGGTGATCCGGGGCCAGATGGCGTTGGCGCGGTCGGCATCCGGGTTGGTGCCGGGCACGTAGGCGCCGATCTCGATCAGCTCGCGTACCTCGCGGTGGGCCGCCATCAGGCGGCGCAGCTCGGTGGCGTCGGCCCGCTGCTCCCGGGTGGTGATCTTGTTGGCTACCCGGGAGATCGAGTCGAGCGCCTGGACGGCCGGGAAATGGCCGGCGGTGGCCAGCTTGCGGTCGAGCACGACGTGGCCGTCGAGGATCGAGCGGGCCGCGTCGGCGATCGGCTCGTTGTGGTCGTCGCCCTCGACCAGCACGGTGTAGAGGCCGGTGATGCTGCCACGCGCGCCCGGCCCGGCCCGCTCCAGCAGCGAGGCCAGCATGGCGAAGACCGACGGCGGGTACCCGCGGGTGGCCGGCGGCTCGCCCACCGACAGGCCCACCTCACGCTGCGCCATCGCCGCCCGCGTCACGCTGTCCATCAGCAGCAGCACGTCGGCGCCCTCGTCCCGGTAGTACTCGGCGATCCGGGTGGCCACGGCGCCGGCCCGCAACCGCACCAGCGGCGCCGCGTCCGAGGTGGCGATGACCACGACCGAGCGGGCCAGGCCCTCCGGACCCAGGTCGTGCTCGATGAACTCGCGCACCTCGCGGCCGCGCTCGCCGACCAGCGCCACCACGTTGATCTCGGCCGAGGTGCCTCGTGTGATCATGCTCATCAGGCTGGACTTGCCGACTCCGGAGCCGGCGAAGATGCCGATGCGCTGGCCCCGGCCGCACGGCACGAGCGTGTCGAGAACCCGTACGCCCAAGGGCATCGGGGCATCGACCAGCTGGCGCTCCATCGCCGAGGGCGGGGCCGCCTCGATGCTCACCATCTCGCCGCGCAGCGGCGGGCCGTCGTCCATCGGCCGGCCCAGGCCGTCCAGGATCCGGCCGCGCAGATCGGGGCCGACCGCCACCCGCAGCGGGCCGCCGGTGGTGGTCACCGGGGTGCCGCCGCCGATGCCGGCGAGCGGGCCGAGCGGCAGGCAGGAGAGCTTGTCGCCGTCGATCGCGGCCACCTCGGCCAGCACCGCGTCCGGGCCGTCGCCCATCTGGAGCAGGTCGCCCACCCGGGCCGCGAGGCCGCTCACCGTCACCCGGAGGCCGACCGCGCCGATCACCTTGCCGCGGGACAGCGGCCGGGCCGCCTTCATCGCCGCCTCCATCCGGTGGCGGAACAGATCGGTCATGCGGGACCCCCAAGCGGGTTCAGAGGCGCAGCGCCTCCCGGGCACGGGCCACCGCGGCCGCGATGGTGGCGTCCACGGTCGCCATGCCGGTCTGAGCGGTGGCGTCGCCCGGGCGCAGCGCGGGGTCGGGTCGCAGGCTCACGTGCCGCCCCTCGTGGTCGAAGTCGGCGGGCCCGTCCGCGCCGACCAGCGTCTGGTAGTCGTCGGGGGAGAGGTGCACGACCAGCGTGCCGGACTCCGGCGCCGCGGCCATGGCCCGGCGCAGCGCGTCCGCGGTACGCCGTTGCGGGTCGTCCAGCGAGCGCCCGACGATCGCCTCGGCCAGCTCGAAGGCGTGCGTGAGCAGCACCTCCTGCAGTTCGGTGAAGGTCGGCATGAGCTGGGTCTCGAGCTCGGTGACGGCCCGGCCGAGCGCGTTGACGGCCTGCGCGAGGGCGGCCGCGCGCCGCTGCTCGTACTGCTGCTCGCTGATCTTGGCGCGGGCCGCGGCCTCCTCGGCGACCACCGCGGCCTCGCGCTGGCCCTGGGCCCAGCCCTCGGCGTACCCGGTGGTGCGGGCCCGCTCCTTGGCGCGTTCCAGCGCCTCGGCGCTGCCCCCGGGCTCCTCGGTGCGCAGGTCCTTGGCGAACTTGGCGGCGGCCGCGCTCTGCGCGACCGTGCCGCGGATCACCGGGTTGCGCGGGTCAGGCGATGAGCTCATCGGCCTCGCCGCCGCGCTGGACCTCGATCTGGCCGGAGTCCTCGAGCGAGCGGATGACCGAGACGATCTTCGCCTGGGCCTCCTCGACCATCTTGACCTTGACCGGGCCGAGCAGGTCGATCTCCTCGAGCAGGTTCTCCCGGCCGCGCTCGGAGAGGTTCTTGGTGACCTTGTCGCGGACGGTCTCGGGCACACCCTTGAGGGCGGTGGCGAGGTCGGCCGGCTCGACCTGCCGCAGCACCAGCTGCACCGCGCGGTCGTCGAGGTTGATGATGTCCTCGAACATGAACATCCGGCGCCGGATCTCCTCGGCCAGCTCGGGGCTGCGGGCGTCCAGGGCCTCCAGGATGAGCCGCTCGGTGGTGCGGTCGGCGCGGTTGATGATGTCGACCAGCGGCTGGAGGCCGCCGACCGTGGAGAGCTCGTCCGGTTGGAGCACGGTGGAGAGCTTGCGCTGCAGCGCCGCCTCGACCTGCCGGATGATCTCGGGCGAGGTGCGGTCCATCACCGCGATCCGGTGCGCGACCTCGGTCTGCACCTCCAGCGAGAGGCCGGCCAGGATCGACGAGGCGAGCGCCGCCGGGATGTGCGCGAGGACCAGGGCGATCGTCTGCGGGTGCTCGTACTGCACGTACGAGAGCAGCTGCCGGGGGTCGGCGTGGCTGAGGAAGTTGAACGGGATGTCGTTCATCGAGGCTTCGAGGCGGTCCAGGATGAGCGCGGCGCGCTCCTTGCCGAGGGACGCCTCAAGCAGCTCGCGGGCGTAGTCCATGCCGCCGGAGCCGGCGTACCGGGTGGTCGCCATGGCGTAGAACTCGTCCATCACGTCGTCGACGACGATCGGGTCGAGCTTGCCCAGCCGCGCGATCTCGGCCGAGATCATCTCGACCTCTTTCTCGGACATGTTCGCCAGGATCTGGGCGGAGTGTTCCTTGCCGAACTGGACCATCATGATTGCCGCTTTGCGCACGCCCGTCATGGACAGCGTGGTGAGTTGCGGTGTCGTCAACGCGTACTCCCTCAGGCCCGACCTAAGCCATCTTAAACCGCAGAACGCAGCAAAACGGGCGGCCGGCGAAAGCCGGCCGCCCGTCCGGGCTCAGTGCGTGGAGTCGGCGGCAAGCCAGCCGCGCAGCAGTACCGCCATCTCGTCGGGCTGGTCCTGCACCATCTGCTCGATCTCGCGGACCCGCTCCTGCCGGGCCTGCCCGTCCGGGTACGACTCGGGCGGGGCCTCGAGCATCTGGGCCGGGATGGCCTCGTTCAGCTCGATCAGTCGCTGCTGCTCGAGGGCGGCCTGCATGTCCTCGAGGTGCTTGCGCTCCTCGGGGGTCAGGGCCTTGCGCTTGTTCGACCGGCGGCTGGCCCGCCAGGCGAGGAAGATCAGCGCCAGCACCACGGCGGCGAGCGCCGCGGTCTTGATCAGCGTCGTCTGCTTGGCCGACTGCTCGGCCGCGGTGGCGGCGTTCAGGGCCTGCTGGGCGGCCTGGGCCGCGCTGGTGTCGAACGGCATGGCGCTGACCGCGATGGTGTCGCCGCGGCTGGCGTCGACGCCGGCCGCCGCGGTGACCAGCTGCTGCACCTGGGCCGGGTCGATGGTGCCGGCGGTGGTGCTGTCCAGCAGGACGGCCACGTTCATCCGCTTGATGCTGCCCGGGGCGCTCTTGCGGACCTCGTTGGTCTCGTTGATCGCGTTGTTCTTGACGGACTGGCTGTTCTCGTACTGGCCGGTGCCGGTCGTGCCGGTGGTGCAGCCCGGTCCGGAGATGTTGTCCGGGCCGAGGACGCCGCCGGCGCAGTTGCCGGCCCCGTTGTACGCCTCCCGGCTGTTGCTCTCCGACAGCGCCGGCAGCGACGGGTCGGAGTTGTACGTCTTGCTGGTCGTCTGGGTCTGGTCGAAGTCCAGCTCGGCGGTGGTCGTGACCACCGCGTGCCCGGGGCCGACCACGCTGTCCAGCATCTTCTGCAGCGAGGCGTTCATCCGGCTCTGGAACGCGACGGTCTGGGCCTCGTTGCCGCTGTCCGCGCCGCTGCCGACGGCCGCGCCGCCGCCGGTGGACAGGATCCGGCCGTCCGCGCCGGCCACGGTGATCTCGGTCGGGTCGAGGCCCTCGACGCTGGAGGCGACCAGGTGGACGATGGCCTGCACCTGCTGGCCGCTCAGCGGCTGGGTGCTCTTCGACGCGACCAGCACCGACGCGGTCGGCTTGTCCTGGTCGTCGGCGAAGACGTCCTTCTGCGGGATCACCAGGTGCACGGTGGCCGCCTCGACGCCCTCGATCGACTTGATCGTGTTGGAGAGCTCGCCCTCCAGGGCTCGCTGGTAGTTCGTGTGCTGCATGAAGTCGCTCGTGGTGATGCCCTGCTGGTCGAGCAGCGCGTAACCGGTGCCGGCGTCGCCGGGCAGGCCCTCGCCGCTCAGCGAAAGCCGCAGGCTGTTCACCTGGTCCTGCGGGACCATGATGGTCTGCCCGTCGTTGGCCAGCTCGTACTTCGTGTTCGACTTCTGCAGCGACTCGACGATCGCGCTGGCGTCCTTGGTCGACAGGTTGTTGAACAGGATCGAGTACGTCGGCTTCGACGCCCAGGTGGCGAAGAAGTACGCGCCGACGACAAGAGCGATCACCGCCGCGATGGTGACGGCCTTCTGACCCGGCGTGAAGGACCGGAAGGCGTCCGTGATGCGGCGAACCGGAGCGGGAAGGCGGTCCGTCATATCAGGCCTGCATCCTCATGATCTCCTGGAAGGCCTCGACGGCCTTGTTCCGGATGGCGAGCGTGAGCTGAAGTCCGAGGGACGCCTCGTTGGCGGCCATCGTGTACTGCGCCGGGTCCTGCAGCGTCCCGTCGGCGACCTGGACGGCCAGGTTGTCGGCCCTGGTCTGCGAGGCCTGCACGCCCTCCAGCCCCTTGGACAGCATGCTCACGAAGTCGTTGTTCGGTCCCGACGGGGCCGGGACGCCGGCGCTCGCGGAGAGGCCGTCGACGCCCTGGAGCGCGTCGATGCCGCCCACCGCCGAGAGACCGCTGATGGCACTGATCGGAGAGGTCATCTAGGTGCTCCTCACTTTCCGAGGTTGATCGCGGCGGTGTACGAGTCCTTGGCGCGGTCCACGACCGCCAGGTTCGCCTGGTAGGCGCGCTGGGCCATCATCATCTGGGCCATCTGGCCGCCGAGGTCGATGTCCGGCCGCCGGATGTAGCCCTCGGCGTCGGCCAGCGGGTTCTCCGGGTCGTACGCGAGGACGCCGTTGGCACTGCCGAACGCGACCCCGCCGACCTGGGCCCCGTTGCCGTCCGCCGCCTCCTGGGCGACGACGTAGCGGGCCTGGAAGGCCTTCTCGGAAGTGCGGCTGACATTGTCGATGTTGGCGATGTTGTCCGACACCGCGTCCAGCCACTTGCGGTACACGGTGACGCCGGAGCCGGCGACGCCGATCGCGTTGAACGTGCTCATTTATCAGGCCCCCTTGATCGCGTCGCGCAGCATGCCGTACTTGCTGTCCAGGGCTCGCATCGTGAGCTGGTAGCGCATCGTGGTGTCGATGTGCGACAGCGTCTCCTCGTCGAGGTTGACGTTGCTGCCGTTGAGCCGCGTGGGCTCCAGCGAGTTCAGCGTCTCCCGGGAGACGCGGGCCGGCGACTCACCCCGGGCGATCGCGCCGTGCAGCGCCTGCTCGAATTCCACCTTACGGGCCCGGTAGCCGGGGGTTTCGATGTTCGCGATGTTGTTGGCGATGGCGCTCTGCCGGGCGGCCAGACCCGCGGCGGCGACGCGAAGGGAGGACGACGAGAGATCGTCGAACACAGCAGCTCCTTGGATGGGTCCAGGGCGCCGATCCTTGGCTATTTCCTCTGAGCAATCCGTGCTCGTACCATGCAGTTCGGCCTGGCCCGCGATCCGCTGAGCGCGTATCGGTTGCCGCGCGGTTGCACGCAAAAACGTCCCGGAGCCCCCTTGTGCAGGGGACCCCGGGACGTGGGACGCGGTGTCACATGGCGCAGTCGACGTACACGGGCCGCTTGACCATCTCGCCGGTCTCGATCCGCGAGGTCATCGCCATCTGCTGACGGTTGCTCACCAGGCGGCGGGCGATCTCCTCGGCGACCCGCAGCTGGCGGGTGAGGATCTCGTCAGCCCGCGGCTTCAGTTCGAGCGGCAGGGCGCCGAGCTCGGTCGGCGGACGCCACAGGTCGGCCGGCGGCGTCTCGGCGTTCCGGTGCTCGTCGGCCAGCATGGCCTCGACCTGGGCCACATCCAGCTCGAGCTCGTCCAGGGCGGCGGTCCAGGCGCCGCGCCAGTCCGTCATCGCCTCAGCCCGCGACGGCCGCGGCGGCCGCTTCTCGCCAGGTGTCGCGCAGCGGCTCCACCAGGGCCCGGCAGGCCGCGACGCGGTCGGCGTCCTTGTTGATGTTGGCGCCGATCAGCTCGGTGAGCATCCAGCCGTAGAGGTTGGCCAGGGCCGGCGCACCCGACCAGGCGTCGACATCCAGGCTGGTACGCAGCTCCAGAACGATCTCCTGAGCATGGGTGAGCCGCTCGTTGGCCGCGGTGCGCTCCTCGGCGCGCTGATTCTGCTTGCGCTCGCGCTCCTCGGGGTCGCTGACCCACCCCTGCTCCTGCATCCGATGCACGGAACGCAGGGCCTCCTCGGCCTGCATGAGGTCGAGCACGAGCCGGTCGTACAGCATGAGCAGAAGCTTCGCCGGCGAAGCGGTAGTGATCGAATCCTGCAGGTAGCGGTCGCGCAGGTGCGGGGCGGTCATCGGACTCCTCGGTCAGGGGCGGACGGGGCGTACGGGTCAGGAGAGGCCGGCGAGCTGTCCGGCGAGCCAGTTGGACTGGTCCTTGAGCTTGCCGAGCGCGACCTCGAGGTCGGAGTACTCCTTCTGCAGCGCTTCCCGCCGCGCGGCGAGGCGGACATCCCAGTTGCTGATCTGGTCGTTGATCGTGCTGATCTCGTTGTTGCGGTTCAGGATGATCGACTTGATGTTGGTCGTCATCGAGTCGCCGAGGGCTTCCACGGTGTCGCCGAAGCGGATGCCGGCCTTCTGGGCACGGCCGGGGTCCGACGTGTACGTGTTCAGGAACGCGGCCCGGTCGAAGCTGAGCTGACCCGTCGAGTCGAGCTGGATGCCGAGGTCCCGGAGCGTGTGGATCTCGCCGCTGACGTCGATCGGCGGAGTCGCCTTCTTCTCGGGGCTCCAGTCGACACCCCGGCTGATCAGGCTGAGGATCTTCTGCGACATCTCGCGGACGGCGAAGTCACCGGTGAGCGGCGAGCCCTTCTTGGTCGAGGCGTCGTACGCGGTCTGCGTGCCGATCTCGGCGAGCGCCGCGTTGGCCGCGTCCACCATCGCCTGGAACTTGTCGGCGATCGCGTCGCTGTCGTTGGCGACCTCGACCGTGACGCCGTCCTCGACCTTCGACACGGTCAGCGTCACGCCGGCCATCAGCCCGGTGAACGTGTTGGAGCTGCTCGTGAGCTCATATGTGGAGCCGCCACCGCCGGTGACCTTGATCGACGCATCCTCGGCCCAGGTGGTGGACGAAGCGGGGCCCAGGCCGGCGTCCTCGAGGCCGCTGATCACGAAGCCGTTGGCCGTACCGGTGGCCGTGCTGGAGATCTGCAGGACGCCGGCGTTGTCACCGGTCTTCATCACGTACGCGGAGAGGCCGGTGTTGGCCGCGTTGATGGCCTTGGCGATGCCGGCCGCCGACCTGTCGGCGGTGATGTCGATGTCGACCGTCGTGGTGTCTCCGGTCGGGTTGCCCAGGTTGTCGAACACGCCCTTGGTGACTGTGATCTTGGTGGAGTCGGTGATGTCGATCGGTCCCTTGACCGGCTTGTTGTTCGCGTCGACGCCCTTGTCCTCGATCGTGGTGTCCACCGGCAGCGAGGTGAACTGCTTGGTCGCCAGTGCGGTCACGTTGAAGGTGAGGCTGCCGGTGGTGGCGTTGAGGTTGTTCGACGTGGTGGCGGTGACCGATGGCGAGCTCGAGGTCGCCTTGATCGAGCGCCAGGTGCTGAGCTGGCTGATCGCGTCCCCGGCGCTCTTGACCGCGGCCGCCTTGGCGTTGACCGACTGATACGAGGTCACCGCGGTCTGTGCCGTGGTGACCTTGGACTTGAGGCGGGTCTGCGGCTGGGCCTCGACCGTCATGAGCTGGCTGATCAGGGAAGACGTGCTGAGGCCGCTGACGAGTCCGTCAACAGAGCTGGTCACAGTGGCCTGCCTTTCGGTGCGGAAATAGAAGCAGGGGTAGCCGGCGCCGTCTGCCAGCTACCCCCACCTATTCGGCCGTGAGCGTTACGTATTCAGTTCGGAAGGGTGGCAACTCGGTTAGCGGAGCAGCGAGAGCACGTTCTGCGCGGACTGGTTCGCCTGCGACAGCATCGAGGTGCCGGCCTGGGTCAGGATCTGCGCCCGGGTGTACGACACCATCTCCTGCGCCATGTCGGTGTCCCGGATCCGCGACTCCGACGCGGACAGGTTCTCCACCGCGACGTTGAGGTTGTTGATGGTGTGCTCGAACCGGTTCTGGTACGCACCGAGCGAGGCCCGCGAGTCCGACACCGACTGCAGCGCCTTGTCCAGAATCGTGATCGCGCCGTCCGGGTCGCCGGTGAGGTCCAGGGCGGCGGTGCCGAGGCTCTGCGAGTCCACGGCGCCGATCTGGATGTTGATCTTCTGGTTGGCGTTCGCCCCGACCTGGAACGCGCCCTTGTTGCCACCGGTCGGGTCCAGGTCCGTGGTCAGGTCGATGCCGAGCCCGCCGGTGGCGAAGGCGTCGCCGGCCGCGACGGTGGCCGCGGTGGACAGGACAGAGTCGGTGTCGGTGATCGCGAAGTCGCCCGCGCCGCTCATGCCGAAGGTGGTCACGTTGTTGGCGTCGACCTTGGCCGACATGGTGACCTCGTTGCCCTGGAAGCCGCGCGCCTTGAGCGCGTCGGAGATAGCGGAGTTGACGGCCTTGACCAGGTCCTGCGGCGTCGCGTCGGCGTCGAGCGCCTGGATCTCGACGCTGATCGGGAGCGAGGACAGATCGGTCGTACCGGTGTCGTTCGGCGCCTTGGTGAGGCCGGCGACCTTGGTGAGGTCGAAACCCCAGACCATGACGCCGTCGCCACGGTCGCGGGTCGGGGTCGTGATCACGCCGGCCGGGTCGAACGCGGCCATCTTGCCCGTGTCCGTCGCGGCGACCGAGTTGGTGGCGGCGTCGGTGTAGTGGGTCTTCACGGTGGCGCCGAAGGTGCCGTCGAGCAGCTTCTGCTTGCCGAAGGCGGTGGTCGACCCGATCCGGTCGAGTTCGGCGTTGAGCTGTGCCATCTCCTTGTTGGCGGCATCCGCGGCGTCCGCGTCGGTGGCGCCGGAGTTGGACGCCTGGACGGCGAGGTCGCGCATGCGCTGCAGGATCGACGTGACCTCATTCAGCGAGCCCTCGGCGGTCTGCGCGACGCTGACGCCGTCCTGGGTGTTGCGCACGGCGACCTTGAGGCCGCCGATCTGCGCGCGGAGGCCCTCGGAGATCGAGAGGCCGGCCGCGTCGTCCGCCGCCCGGTTGATGCGGAAACCGCTGGACAACTTCTCCAGGGACTTCGACATCTGGCTGTCGGTGACCGACAGGTTCCGGTAGGCGTTCTGCGCGGCGATGTTCTGGTTGATGCGGAGACCCATGAGCTTGTCCTCCTTGATCAGGGTCCGTCCGGCCCGTCCGTGGGGCCGTGGCGTTACACCGGGTCCGATCGGCGTGTCGCCGACGGTCATGAGCAGTCTCCGAGATTTATTCGTCCTTTTCCGGCGAACCGGAAGAAAGCCCGGGAAGGCCCGATCGGGCGAAATCCCTCAGCGGAGCGGCGGACGTGCCGACCTGTCCGAATGAGCGGGCATGTCGAGGGGGCACGCCCGAGACAGGCGAGACGGAGGACCAGGGTGAGCCTGACCGACCTGGCCAGCGTCCTGTGGCGATCACGTGAGCTGCTGGAGATGCTGCTTTTCAAGCTCGAGGAGGAGCAGCTGCTCCTCGCTTCCAATCGCTCGCGCTGGCTCAGCCACGCCACCCGTGAGGTGGAGGTGGTGCTCGACCAGATCCGGCAGACCGAGGTCATCCGGGCGGCGTACTCGCAGGACGTCGCCGTCGAGCTCGGCCTCGACCCCGAGGCATCGCTCGGCGAGCTGGCCGACGCGGCGCCCCCGCCCTGGTCCGACCTGCTTCACCAGCACCGCAAGGCGTTCCTGATGCTCACCTCGGAGATCGGCGCGCTCGCCGATGTCAACCGCGACCTGCTCACCGCCGGCCAGCGGGCGGCACGCGAAACCATGCTCGCGTTCGCCGAAACTGTGGAAACGTACGGACCGCAGGGCCAGACCGTTTCCGGCGGCGTCCGCCGCTCCAGCCTGGTTGATGAGGCGATCTGATGGCTAGCACCTTCGGCAGTATCAACACGGCGCTCACCTCGCTCTACGCACAGCGCCGCGGCCTGGATGTCACCGGGCAGAACATCGCGAACGCCAACACCGAGGGATACACCCGGCAGCGGGTGCGGATGCAGGCGCAGACCGGCAGCCTCAACCCCGGCGTGTACGCCACGACCGATCAGGTCGGCACCGGTGTCACGGTGGCCGCGGTGGAGCGCGGGCGCAACACCTACCTGGAGGCGCGCGGTCGCACCGAGCACGCGAACTCGGCGTATCTGGCCAGCCAGCGGGCCACGTACGACGGTATCGAGAGCGTCCTGGCCGAGCCCAGCGACACCGCCCTGCAAGCCCGGCTGCACGACATGTGGGACGCCTGGAACGACGTGGCCAACAACTGGCAGGACCCGTCGACCCGGACCGCCCTGATCGAGCGCAGCCGGACCGTGGCGATCACGCTGAACGACACGCACGCATCGCTGGCCAACCAGTTCGCCTCGCAGAACGGCGAGATGGGCGCGTTCGTCGATCAGGTCAACGCCATGGCCGCCTCGATCGCCGAGATGAACCACGAGATCGTCATCGCGCAGCAGTCCGGCCTGCCCGCCAACGAGCTCCAGGACCAGCGCGACCGCAACATCATGCAGCTCTCCGAGCTGGTCGGCGCGAGCGCGCAGGCCAAGCCGAACGGCGGCGTCAACGTCTACGTGGGCAACACCGCGCTGGTCGAAGGCTTCACCGCCCGCTCCCTCAAGCTCACCGGCCCCACCACCCTCGACGGCATCAACGCCGCCAACCAGGTGGCGCTGCAATGGACCGACACCAAGGAGAACGCCACTCCCGGCGGCACCATGGGCGCCATGCTCGACACGATGAACACCATCATCCCGGGCATCCTCACCGACCTGGACGCGGTCGCGAAGAGCATCCACGACACCGTGAACGCCGCTCAGTCGGGCGGGTTCACCATGGACGGCACCCCGGGCGCGAACTTCTTCACCGGCACGACGGCGGCCACGATCGACGTCGCGATCACCGATCCGGCGCAGGTCGCGTTCTCGGCCGGCGACCCCAACGACCCGACCGCGCCGGCGCTCGACCACAACGTCGCCGACGCGCTCGCCGACGTCGGGAATTCCGCCACCGGCCCGGATGCCGCCTACCAGGCGATGATCGGCCGGCTCGGCGTCGCGGCGCAGGCGGCGTCCCGCCGCAGCGAGATCCAGGATGCCGTACGGGACCAGGTCGACGTTTCCCGCGAGGGGGAGTCCGGCGTGAATCTCGACGAAGAAATGACCCATCTGCTCACCTATCAGCGCGGTTACGAGGCGGCCTCGCGCGTGCTCACCACGATCGACTCGATGCTCGATCAGCTGATCAACCGAACGGGCCTGGTGGGCCGCTAATCGGGGAGTAACCATGACAATTCCCAGCAGGGTCACCGATACCAGCTTGATGAACAAGGCGCTGGGCGACCTGCAACGGTCGCTGGCGCGTGGACAGAAGCTCCAGTCGCAGATCTCCGGCGGCAAGATGCTGACCCGGCCGTCGGATTCGCCGACCGGCACGGTGACGTCGCTGCAACTGCGCGGCGAGGTGCGGGCGACCCAGCAGTACGGGCGCAACGCCGACGACGGGCTCGGCTGGCTCGGCACCATTCAGGACACTCTCGGCGGCGCGTCCACTTCGATCATTCGGGTGCGCGACCTGACCGTCCAGGCGCTCAGCTCGGGCAACAGCGACCAGTCCCGTGAGGCGCTGGCCGTGGAGATCGACAACATCCGCCAGACGCTGCTCGGCCAGGCCAACGCCAAGTACATGAACCGCCCGGTCTTCGGCGGCACCACCCCGGGCTCGGTGGCGTACGAGCCGAACACGGTGACCGGCGAGTACGAGTTCGTCGGCAACAAGAACCCGACGACGCGGACGGTCGGCCCGAACGCCAAGGTGCGCATCGAGACCTCCGGCCCCGAGGCGTTCGGCGCTCCGGGCACGGACACCGAGTTGTTCACGGTTCTCGACACCATTGCGAAGAGCATCCGGAACAACGATCAGGATACTCTTAACAAGAGCCTGGAAAATCTCGATACCGCCCACGATTTACTAAAATCCGCGCTTTCGGACGTAGGCGCCCGATATAATCGGGTTGAACAGATGAAGCAGTCCGCAGACGACCATCTGTTATCCGTGTCGTCGCAACTGTCCGACATCGAGGATGTCGACCTGCCCAAGGCGATCATGGAACTGCAGATCCAGCAGACCTCGTACCAGGCCGCCCTGGCCGCCACGGCCAAGGTGATCCAGCCCTCGCTCATCGATTTCCTGAGGTGACCATGAGTACTCGCACCGCGTCCCGACCGATTGAGGCCACGATGATCGACCCATCGCTGGGTCTGCCGACCATCACCATGGCGGTCCCCATGCCCGGGTTCCCGGCACACCGGGAGTTCGTCCTGGTGCGGCTCAACGACGACGGACTGCTCTACGCCTTCACGTCCATCCAGGACCCGGAGCTGCGCTTCCTCGTGGCCCCGCCGGAGCCGTTCTTCCCGGACTACGCCCCGGAGATCGAGAACGAGGTGTTCGCGGCCCTGAACACCAAGGACCCCGACCGCCTGCTGCTGATGACCGTCATCACGGCCGGCGTGGACGAGACCACGGCCAACCTGCTGGCGCCTATCGTTCTCGACCGGGACAGCATGCGGGCCATGCAGGTGGTGCTCAGCGGCTCCGGGTACCCGGTGCGCGCGATCATGCACCGGGCCTACTGACGTCCCGTCGCCGGCGCGGTCGCCGGGACTGCGGATGGAGGAGGGCACCGGACGATGCTTGTGCTGACCCGGCGGGCGGGGGAAAGCGTGATGATCGGCAACGACGTGATCATCACCGTGCTCGAGGCGCGCGGGGACGTCATCCGCCTGGGCATCCAGGCCCCGCGCGACGTGCAGGTCCATCGCGAGGAAGTGTTCCGGGAATTGCAGGCGGCCAACCGGGAGGCGGCCTCACCCACCGAGGACGCGGTCCGGGCGGTGGCCGAGATGCTGCAGACGCCGGAGGAGTGACAGCCGACTCCTCCGGCCCGCGCGGTCAAGAAAAACGCGGTCCAAGCGAAACCGACCTGCACCGCCCGCAGACCACGCTTGTCAACCCCTGCACCCCACTCTGTTTCAGGACGGGAAGAGCCCGTCGACTCGGAGCCGGGGAGCGACAGGTGGACGCAGAGCGGGAATCGGTGATCGATGCCCTGGACCTGACGGTGGACGCGCATGTGCACACCGGCTTCGCGGCCGGCCGGGACAGCGTCGGCGTCGTGGTCTCGGCCGCCGACCAGGCCGGCCTCACCGCGCTCACCTTCGCCGATCAGGTCGGCCCGGACACCACGTGGCTGTCCGCGTACGCCGACGCCGTCCGCCGGGCCCGCCAGCGCACCGAGATGTCGCTGCGGGTCGCCGCCGAGGTCGAGGTCGTCCAGCCGGACGGCTGGCTGGCCTGGCCGGCCGACCTCAGGCACCTCGAGGCGGTCTCGGTCGCGGTCTCCCGGCTGCCGTTGCCGGGCGGCCTGTACGGACCGCGGGACGTGCGCGCCATGCTGGCCGCCGGCGAGCTCAGCCCGGAGCGGGTCGCCGAGGCTCTGGTCGGCGCCACGGTGCAGGGCATCGAGCGCGCCTCCCGGTACGCGCCGGCTCAGCTCGCCCGCCCGCTGAGCCTGCTCGCCCAGGTGGGCCTGGACGACGCCGTGATCACCCCGGACCTGGTCTCCGCCCTCGCCGCCGCCTGCCGTGAGACCGGCACGGTGGTCGAGGTCAGCGAGGCGTGGCGCTGCCCGTCCGCCCGGCTGGTGGCGTTGCTGCGCGCGGCCCGGGTGACGCTCGTGCCGGCGAGTGACGCCCGGTACGCCGGCGAAGTGGGTCACTGGCAGTACCTGCGCCGGGTCTGACTCCCAAACGGCCCGAAAGCAAACACGATCAGTAGTCATCTCCGTACGCTCGGTCATGCCGGAATCATCCAAGGCATGGGAGAGATGCGATGAGTATGGTTCAGCAGGCCATCGAGGTGAGTGCGCCGCTGCACACGGTGTACGAACAGCTCGCCGCGTTCGAGAACTACCCGCGGTTCATGAGCGGGGTCCGCGAGGTCACCACGGTCGGCGGCGATCAGACGCACTGGATCATGGAGGTCGACGGCAAGCGCCGCGAGTTCGACGCGCGGATCACCGAGCGCTCCCTCGACGAGCGCGTCGCCTGGGCGACGACCGAGGGACCGCTGCTCGCCGAGACACTCACGCTGCGTCCGCTGGGCGAGACGAAGACTCAGGTCGTGGCGCAGCTCGAGGCGGACATCGCGTTTCTCATGCCGAGCGACCGGCACGGCCAGGCCTCGCTCACCAGGCGGCTCAAGGAGGACCTGACCACCTTCAAGGGCCTGGTGGAGAGCGGCGTGCTGGGCGGGCGCCCCAAGGCGGTGGGCACCCGGCCGTCGCCGAAGCGCCCGACCGTCGGCGCGAGCACGAAGCGGCTGTCGAGCATGAACAACGCCGCGGCCAGCCCGGCCGCGGTGGCGGCCCGGATCCGCAACCAGAACCCGCATACCGGCGCCGGCTGGGGCACGAGCGCGGCCGAGCGGAGCACCGCCAGCCGGGCCAACCTGCCCCGGCACGACCTCGGGGCCGGGGCCGGCACCAACGTGGACATCACCTCGGCACCGGGCATCACGAGCGAGCACGACCTGGACGACGTGCTGGCGCCGGGCCGCCGGGTCGCCAAGTCCGGCCCGATCAGCGGCGGCGCGGCCGGCACCGCGCCGATGGGCGGGCGCACCACGCACAGGGACACCTGGGGCGACGGCATGATCAACGAAGAGGAACGGGGCTCCGGGGGCGTCTAGATCGGCGGGGAGTCTAGATCGGCGGGGGAGTCTAGATCGGCGCCGCCTCCAGCGTCACGACGAGGCGTGCCCCGCGCGGCTCGGCCCGCTCGTAGCGGACCGAGCCGCCGTTCGCCTCGACCAGGTGCCGCACGATGAACAGGCCGAGCCCGGCCCCGCGCACGAATCGGCCGAACAGGCTCGGCACCAGCTCCTCCGGCACGCCCGGCCCGCTGTCCTGCACGACGAGGTCGACCAGGTCGCCGCGGCGCCGGGCGGCGATCCGCACCGGTGGGTCGCCGTACGCGAGCGCGTTGGCGACCAGGTTCTGGGTGACCACCCGCAGGTGCCCCGAGTCGGCCAGCACGGCGAGGTCCTCCTCGATGGCGATCTCGAGGTCCGCGCCGGCGGCCGCCGCGGCCTGCGCGGCGACCTCGAGCAGCGGCACCGGCGCGCGCCGGGCGGTCACCGACCCGGTGTCCAGCCGGAACAGCAGCTGCAGGTCGTTCATCATCTTGATCAGCCGCTGGGTGTTCTTGTCGATCTTGGTGGCCAGCTCGAGCCGGATGTCGTCGGGCAGGTCGGCCCAGTCGGCCCGGAGCAGCTCGGCCAGGCTCGCGATCGAGCTGATCGGCTGCGCCACATCGTGGGTGAGCATCGAGGTCAGGTCGTTCTTGAAGGCCAGCGCCGCCTCGAGCCGGGCGTTCGCGTCGCGCAGCTCGGCGTTCTGCGCCCCGAGCGAGTCCTCGGCCTGTTTGCGGTCGCCGATGTCGACGTACGTCGCCACGTACGCCCGCGGCGCGCCCTCCTCGTCCGGGATGGCGGCCACCGTCGCCAGCACCGGGACGGCCGTCCCGTCCACGCGCGGCATCAGCCAGTCGCCGCTGCCGGACGGCGGGAGCTGCGGGTCGATGCGGATCGGCTCGTCCGGCCCGTGCCCGGTCAGCTCCCGCCAGCGCCGGTTGACGTCGATGACCCGGTGATTGGCGTCGAGCACCATCACGGCCTCGTTCATCGACTGCAACAGGGTGGCCGCGAACTCCTGCCGGTCGCGCAGCTCGCCGACCAGCCGCCGCTGCCGCCGGTCGGCGCGGTCGAGCGTGCGCACCAGATAGCCGACGAGCCCGAGCAATGCGAGCGCGGCGAGCACCGCGCCGGTGCTGATCGCGGCGGCCGGGCGGCCGATGCCGCTGCGCGCGGCGAGGGCGCTGACCAGCGCCGCGAGGGCCGGCGCGGCGATCAGCAAGGGGAGCGTCCGGCGCAGGGTGGTGCCCGGCCCGGCGACCGTGTCGGCGGTGCGCAGCGGGCCGGTCTCGGGACGGGCCAGTATCGTGCCGAGGGCGAGGGCGAGCAGCCCGCCGGCCGCCGCCGGGGCCATCACGCCGCCGGGACCGCGGCCGGGCGGAAAGGTCGGATCGAACATCCGCGGCACGAGCGCGACCAGCGCGATGGTCGCCGTCCCCGCCACCAGCGGGTCGGCGACCCGCAAGCGCGACCGTGCGACCCGGAGGTCGAGGCACGCCAGGCCGAGTCCGGCGAGCACGGTGGCCACGGCCGCGGCCGGATGGCGGGCCAGCGAGGCGGCGCCGATCGCGGCGGCGAGCAGGGCGAGCAGGAGCGCCGGCACGCGTACGGCCCGGCGGGCGCCGGGCAGCGCGAGCAGCAGCAGCGCCGTCCCGGCCGGAACGAGCGCGGCCGCCGGGTCGGAGAGAGCTCCGGCCGGCGGCCATGGTGGTGCGACAAGCCCGATCACGGCGACCGCGACGCCGGCGCACCCGGCGGTCAGCCGGGAGAGCCTGCCCAGGTCACGGGTCCGTATTCGCACACAATTCCCCTTATATGAGAGGAATTGAGCATATCGCGGCGTATGAGGTCAAGCGGTTACTTGCCCGCCCACTCGAAGCCCTCCTCGAGCACGACGCGCTCGGCGACCCGGACGATGTCGTCCCGGAGGCGGTTGGCGTGGTGACCGCAGAAGGACAGCTCGCCGCCGCTGGTCAGGCTCACCACCAGCTTCGCCGCCGCGCCGCAACGGTCACAGCGGTCGGTCAGCTCGGCGGACGTGGTGATCTCGGGCGACAGCAGGCTGGTCATATCGCTCTCCTTGCTCGGTGGCGGTGTGCAGCGGTACAGCGGGTAGATCGGCCCTCCGACGCACAGCCTTAGCTCTTTCCCTCCGGTCTTCCCGTCCGTCCGCGCTGGGCGAAACGCGACGAAAGTCCTTGCACCACAGCCGCCACCGGAAGGAACCCGGCCCTGCAAGGCGGCCTACCCACCATTTCCCACGAAGGAGGTCATCCAACCGAGAGGACCGTCACTTTGCGTATCGACACCGGCCGTGTCGCCGCTGGCGTCGCATTGCTCATCGGCGCCGCCACCACACTCTGCGGAGGGGCTGCCGCCGTGGCCGCCCCGCCCGTCGCGCCCACCGGCGTCATCCTCGACGCCGGCTCCGCCGACGTCATCGCGAACAGCTACATCGTGGTGCTCCAGCCGGGTGATTCCGGCGTCGGCGCCGTCTCGCGCCGGCTCATTCAACGGTACGGCGGCCAGATCGCCGACACCTATACATCCGCCGTACGCGGCTTCCACGCCACCATGACCGAGACCCAGGCCGCGCGGCTCGCCGCCGATCCGGCCGTCCGGTACGTCGAACAGGACGCCACCGTCGCCACCACCGCCGCACCGGCCTGGGGACTGGACCGCATCGACCAGCGCGCCCTGCCGCTGTCGAAGTCGTACACGGCGCCCGCGGCCGCCGGCGTCACCGCATACGTGATCGACACCGGCGTCCGGACCACCCACCGGGAGTTCGGCGGCCGGGCGGCGAGTGGCTGGGACTTCGTCGACGACGACGCCCGGGCCGACGACTGCAAGGGACACGGCACCCATGTGGCCGGCACGATCGGCGGCGCCACCTACGGCGTCGCCAAGGGCGTCAAGCTGGTCTCGGTGCGCGTGCTCGACTGCAAGGGCAGCGGGACGTACTCGAACATCATCGCCGGCGTCGACTGGGTCACCGCGCACGCCGTGAAGCCGGCCGTGGCCAACATGAGCCTCGGCGGCACGGTCAGCAAGGCGCTCGACGACGCCGTCGACCGCTCGATCGCCAAGGGCATCACGTACGTCGTCGCGGCCGGCAACGACCACCGGGACGCGTGCAAGCAGTCGCCGGCCCACGACCCGAACACCATCACGGTGGGCGCGACCGACCAGAAAGACACCCGCGCCACGTTCTCGAACTATGGGTCCTGTCTCGACATCTTCGCGCCCGGAGTCCGGATCCCGTCCGCGGCGGGTGACTCCAACACCGGCACGAAGCTGATGAGCGGCACCTCGATGGCGAGCCCGCACGTGGCCGGCGCGGCGGCGCTGGTGCTGGCCGCCCACCCGAACTGGACGCCGGCCCAGGTGCGCACCGAGCTGGTCGGCCGCGCCGGATCCGGCCTGGTGCGCAACCCGGGCGCCGGCTCGCCGAACAAGCTGCTCTTCACCGGCGAGGCGCCGGCGAAGGCCCGCTCAAACCGCTGACCGGCCGCCGAGCGGACGGGATGTGGCAAAGGCCGGTTGGTGCAACCTGGCGCCGATAGCTTGAAGGAACCCGACGCGTACCGGAGGTGCACCCATGCCGCAGACGCCCGGCGCGGATGACCGGCCGACAGTTCTCGTCGTCGACGACGAGGAGGATCTCCGCGACATCATGCGGCGGATGCTCGAACGCCGCGGCTTCGCGACCCTGGTCGCGGGCGACCCCGAGCAGGCCATCGCGCTCTGCCGGGAGCATCCCGGCGAGATCGACGTCCTGGTCACCGACCTGGGCCTGCCCGGGGTGTCCGGTGGCGAGCTGTCCCGCTCCGCCACCGAGCTGCGTCCCGCCATGCGGGTCGTCTACATCTCCGGCCTGCCCAAGGAGATGGCCGTCGCCGACGGCCTGATCGAGCCGGACGCGCTGCTGGTCAAGAAGCCGTTCAGCACCGAGCTGCTCATCGAGGCGCTGCGCTCGGTGCTGTCCGAGAAGGCCACACCCTAGATATAGAGGTACGGAAAGCGCCGCCGTCGATCTGACGGCGGCGCTTTTCTGCGCCCCGACTGTCCACATTGTCCGCACCCCATCTGCACCCCCGCATACAACTGGCCGGCACCCGCACCGGCCGACCGTGGAGTTCGAACGAAGAATTCGACTATTCACGGGGGTAAGCACGTGGGTGCCAGAAAGACAGCGATCGGGGCCGCGGCGATCGGGGCGGCGGTGAGCGCCGGCTTCGCGATCCCGGGCATGGCGGACGCGGCGACCACGCCGGCGATCCGCACTGTCTTCGCGGGCGACGACGCGTACGTGTCCAGCACGCGCACGAAGACCAACTTCGGCGCGGCCGAGAAGCTCGTGGTGGGCACCGTCGACGGCGAGACCAAGACGTCGTTCGTACGGTTCGCGACCGGTTCGTTCCCGGCCGGCGCGGCGATCACCAACGCCCGCCTGATCCTGCCGTACGACGCGAAGCCGGAGACGGCCCGGGTCAGCGTGTACCCGGTGACCGGCGCCTGGTCGGAGAACACGATCACCGGCGGCAGCCGGCCGGCGGTCGGCGCGGCGGCGGTCGGCTCGGCCGTGCCGCGGACCACCGACTCCTCCGTGACGATCGACCTCACCGGTACGGTCACCCAGGCCGGGACGTATGCGTTCGCGCTGCGCTCGGCGTCGGCCACCGCCATGACCCGGTTCCTGTCGGCCGAGTCCGGCGACGGGAAGACGGCCGGCCCGCGCCTGGTGATCAACTACGTCCCGGCGGCCGAGGCGACCACGCCGCCGTCGACCAAGCCCCCGGCGATCACACCCCCGGCGACCACGACGCCCGCCCCAGCCCCGACGGCCGATCCGGACTCGTGCGTCACCGGCGCCCTGCTCGTGCCGAGCTGCGGCGTGCTGTGGGGCGCGGCGGCCGGCGGTTTCACCGACACCCCGCGCGACACCGCACTCAAGGAGTGGGAGGCCCGCACCGGCCGCACCTCGACGATCTACCACACCTACCACAAGGGCGACGAGAAGTTCCCGACCAAGGCCGAGATCGCGATGACCCGCGACGCCGCGCGCCCCCGGGTCCTGCTGCTCAACTGGAAGGTCGCCTACGGCACCACGTGGGCCAAGGTCGCGTCCGGCGCCAAGGACGCGCGGATCGACGCGTGGGCCGCGTACGTCAAGGCCAACTACGGCGACCAGAAGTTTTTCCTGGCCCTGCACCACGAGCCGGAGAACGACGTCAAGCCGGCCGCCGGCTCCGGCATGACCGCCAAGGACTACTCGGCCATGTACCGGCACGTCATCCAGCGGCTCCGCGCCAAGGGCGTGACCAATGTGGTCAACGTGCTGGCGCTGATGGGCAACGAGAAGTGGATGGCGCAGTCCTGGTGGAAGGACCTCTACCCGGGTGACGACGTCGTCGACTGGATCGGCCTCGACTCGTACGTGAGCGTCGAGAAGGGCTACTACCACTTCGGCGACTTCGGCAGCCTGCTGGACCGCCAGCCCACCGGCGGCGGCCTCGGCTTCTACGACTGGTCGGTCAAGAACCACCCGACCAAGCCGATCATGGTGGCCGAGTGGGGCATGTACCACCGGGTCAAGTACCCGACCAGCAAGGCCGCCGCGTTCGCCACCGTGGTGCCCGAGCTGGCGAAGCACCCGAAGGTGAAGGCGATCGTCTACTTCGACACCGCGAAGGACGACGAGGGCGACCGCAACATCGCGGTCGACTCGACCGCCGACAGCCTCGCCGCGTTCAAGAAGGCCGCGGCGTCGCCGATCTTCAACGTCAAGATCAAGAACTAGAAGGCTTTACTCACCCCCCTGGGGTCGGGCCGGTCCGCTGCGGAGGACCGGCCCGACCTCGTTCCCGGCCACGGAACCGTCAGTTCGCCGCGCCCCCAGCGGGCCGGCCCGTCCCGCACCGGCCAGTCGTCGCGCATCCGGCGGCAGGTCGCCAGCCAGCGCTGCCGCGGCCCGAACGGCGTCGCCGACGACTCCCAGGCCCGGCCGAGCGCCCGCAGCAGCTCGTGGATCGGCTCGCCGTCGACGTTGTGATGGATCAGCGCCTTGGGCAGCCGCTCGGCGAACCGGGCCGGATGGTCCAGATCGGACAGCCGGGCCGAGAACGTCAGCGTCGCCGGCTCGCCGTGCTCGACCACCGCCCAGGTCGCTATCCGGCCCAGCTCGTCGCAGGTGCCCTCGACCAGCAGCGCCCCGGTCGCGGTCATCTGCCGCCAGGCCACCGCCACCTCCGGCTCGGGGTACTGCCGCAGCACATTGAACGCCCGCACGACCACCGGGCGCAGGCCGGCGAGCTCGAAGCCGCCGCGGCGGAACTCGAGACCGGGTGGGTCGGCGAAGGGGAGCGCCGCGTCCACCCGTACCGGATCGATCTCCAGACCCACGACCGCGACGTCCGCCCGGACGGCCGTCGCCAGACGGCCGCGCAACTCCACCGCCGTGACCGGCGTCGCACCGTAACCCAGGTCGACGACCAGTGGTTCGGTGGCCGCGCGGAGGAGGTCGCCGCAGCGGTACGCGATGAAGTTGTCCACGCGGCGCAACCGGTTGGGATTCGTCGTCCCCCGGGTGATCGCGCCGAGTGGATGGGTCATTTCTCCCGGACGACCTTGTGCTGCGCGGCCTGCGCGATCGGGCGCACCACCAGCCGGTCGATGTTGACGTGGTGGGCGCGGGTCGCCATGAACGCGATGCAGTCGGCGATGTCGTCGGCCACCAGCGGCTCGCGCACGCCCTGGTAGACCGCGTCGGCCCGGGCCCGATCGCCACCCAGGCGGTTGAGCGCGAACTCGTCGGTGCGCACCATTCCAGGATCAATTTCCATGACGCGTACGGGTTTGCCGGCGAGCTCCAGCCGCAGCGTCCCCATCAGCGCGTTCTCCGCGTGCTTGGCCGCCGTGTACCCGCCGCCGGTCTCGTAGACCACGAACCCCGCGGTCGAGCCGACCGTCACGATCGTCCCCCGCCCGCTCGCCTCGAGCGCCGGCAGCAGCGCCTTGGTGACCCGCAGCGTGCCGAGCACGTTCACGTCGTACATCCACTGCCAGTCGTCGACCGAGCCGTTCGCCACCTCGTCGGCCCCGCGCGCGCCGCCGGCGTTGTTGACCAGCAGGGTGAGCGTGCCGTCGAGGCCCGCCACCGCCGCCGCCAGCCGGGCCACCGAGGTGTCGTCGGTGACGTCGCACTCGACCGCGGTCGCCGTGCCGATCTCCTTGACCAGCGCCTCGAGCCGATCGACGCGCCGGGCCGCGGCGACCACGTGGAAACCTTCCCCGGCCAGGCGGCGGGCCGTGGCCGCGCCGATTCCGCTCGATGCACCCGTCACCACTGCGATGTTCACCATGCCTCCATCTTTCCCGATGACTTGAGTCACCCCCGGCCGCCTGCATGGTGGTTCGCCGCCCGGCCGTGGGGAAGATTGAGCTTGACGTAACAAATAGCTGTTACGTTTGACCGCTTCGGGAGGAAATATCGTGGTTGACTGGCCGACCCCGCGGCGCATCGCCACCCTTTCGGTTCACACATCCCCCCTGGAACAGCCCGGTACCGGCGACGCCGGCGGCATGAACGTCTACATCGTCGAGGTGTCGAAGCGGCTCGCCCGCCTCGGCGTCGAGGTGGAGATCTTCACCCGGGCCACCCGCAGCGAGCTGCCCCCGATCGTCGAGATGGCGCCCGGCGTGAGTGTGCGGCACGTCACCGCCGGCCCGTTCGAAGGGCTCGCCAAGGAGGATCTGCCCTCACAGCTGTGCGCGTTCGCCAACGGCGTGCTGCGCGCCGAGGCGGCGCACCCGCCGGGCCGATACGACCTGATCCATTCCCACTACTGGCTCTCCGGCCAGGTGGGCTGGCTGGCCCGGGAGCGCTGGGGCGTGCCGCACGTGCACACCGCGCACACCCTTGCCAAGGTCAAGAACAGGCTGATCGCGGCCGGCGACCGGCCCGAGCCCAAGGCCCGGGTGATCGGCGAGGAGCAGGTGGTCGCCGAGTCCGATCGGCTCGTCGCCAACACCCGCTTCGAGGCGCAGGATCTGGTGGCCTACTACGACGCCCCGCCGGCGCACACCGTGGTGGTGCAGCCCGGCGTGGATCTCGATCGCTTCCGCCCGGGATTCGCCTCGCGGCGGCGGCTCGGTCTGCCGCCGCGCGGCCGGATCATCGCTTTCGTCGGCCGCATCCAGCCGTTGAAGGCGCCCGACGTGCTGATCTCGGCACTTCCCTTCCTGGACGATCCGGACACCACCCTGGTGATCTGCGGCGGCCCGAGCGGCACCGGCCTCGACCGGCCCAGCTCGCTGATCGAGTTGGCGGCCTCGCTGGGGGTCACCGACCGGGTGCTGTTCCTGCCCCCGCAGACCGGCGACGACCTGGCCGCGCTCTACCGCTGCGCCGACGTGGTGGCGGTGCCGTCGTACAACGAGTCGTTCGGACTGGTCGCGCTCGAGGCCCAGGCCTGCGGCACGCCGGTGGTGGCGGCCTCGGTGGGCGGCCTGGTCACGGCCGTCCGCGACGGGGTGAGCGGCCTGCTGGTCGACGGGCACGACCCGCGCGACTGGGCGCACGCGCTCGGCTCGCTGCTCGCCGCTCCGCGGCTGCGCGCCGCGCTGTCCGCCGGGGCGGTCGCGCACGCTTCGGGCTTCTCCTGGGACCGTACGGCCGAGGGGCTGCTCCGGGTCTACCGTGAAGCCGTGGTGCAGCACCGTGCGATGATCGCCGCGCGCCTGGAGGCGTACGCGTGGTGAATGCTCTTGTCGAGGAGGTCCTCACTTCGCGCGAGCTGGAGTGGGAGCGGACCGGCGAATCCTCCTATGTTGTGACTCTTCCGGGCACGCACAAGCTCAAAACGGCCTGCAACCTGATCGTCGGCGAGCATGCGCTGCGGATCGAGGCCTTCGTGATGCGCCACCCCGACGAGAATCACCAGGAGCTGTGGGCGTGGCTGCTGCGGCGCAATGCCCGGATGTACGGCGTCTCGTTCTCGATCGACGCGGCCGGCGACGTCTATCTGACCGGCCGGGTGTCGCTGCGGGCACTGGACGAGGACGAGCTGGACCGGCTGCTGGGCGCGGTTCTCACCTATGCCGACGAGTCGTTCGACACGATGCTCGAGATCGGCTTCGGCTCGTCGATCCGCCGCGAGTGGGAGTGGCGCGTCAAGCGGGGCGAATCGCTGGCCAATCTGCAGGCGTTCAAGCATCTCGCGCCCGATTATCCCGATTGATAGGGTGCGCCGCATAATCATGCGTCGGCGCGGAGTGTTGATCGATCGCCGAAAGTGGTGATCGACACTCCGTGGCGCGGACAAGTGGCGCACGACACCCCTCGCGGAGGTGGTGTGAGCGGCCCGGATGTCGGACGGGCGATCCGCCGATCGGCCATTTGTCGGTGACTGTGACGGTCCAGACAGATGGCAGACAGCCAACTGGCTTGTAAGCCTTGACCGCCCCAACTAGCGTAATCAATGGACGCCGAACCGTTAGTTCGGGGAACTGGTTGATCAGCAATGGTCACCGCGGTCGGCGTTTGGGGACGGGTGGCATATGCCGTTGGGGGACGGCGCGACCCGAGACCGGCGGTTAGTGCGGGCGACGCCTATGGGGATGGGCGTCGTCCGCCGCCGCCGGTGCATTTTTTTGGGCCCATGACGTCGTCACCCTCAGCCGTGGCGGGGCGCTGGGTGCGCTACGCCGGCACCGACGTGTCGGCGGTGGCCGGCGCCGCGGGCGTCGCCAGCAGCTGCTCGATCCGCCGCTCGCGCCGCGGTCCGGTGATCAGATGCCCGGCCGCCACCAGCGCGCAGATCGCGAAGCAGCCGATCCACAGCGCCGTGTCGCCCAGGTGCTCCTGGGTGAAGCCGCCGGCGATCGGGGCCAGCGCGGTGCCGGCCGACCAGCTCAGCGAGCTCAGGCCCTGGTAGCGCCCGCGCAGGGTGGCCGGGGACAGGGCCGCGACGGTGGCCGCGTTGGACGGGGACTGGAGCATCTCGCCGAGCGTCCAGATCACCACGGTCAGCGCGAAGAACCAGGCGGCGTCGGCGAAGGCGACCAGCCCGAACCCGACCCCGATGATCAGTGCCGCCAGGGCGAGCACCCGGGACCGGTCGTGGCCCTCGATCAGCCGGGGCACGAACAGCTGCCCGAGCACGATCAGCACCCCGTTGACCGCGATCACCCAGCCGTACGTCGCCGCGGAGAGCCCGTCGGCGGCCATCGCGATCGGCAGCGTGGACAGGTGCTGCATCATCACGACCACGCTGCCCAGGCTGATGACCAGGTACAGCACGTACGTGCGGTCGCGCAGCGCCAGGACTAGGCCGCCGCCGGGCTGCTTGCGCTGGTGGTGACCGGTGGCCGGCCTGGTCTCGGCCAGGAACATCAGGCCGATCAGCGCGGTCACCAGCGTGCTGCCCGCGTCGACGACGAACAGCAGCAGGTAGTCGGCCTTCGCGGCGAGCCCGGCGCCGACCGCGGAGAGGGCGAAGCCGAGGTTGATCGCCCAGTAGTTCAGCGAGAACGCGCGCACCCGGTCCCGGTCCGGCACGACGTCGACCATCATCGCCGAGAAGGCCGGGCGCACGGCCTCGGTCGCGACCCCGAGCAGGAACGTCACCGCGAGGATCTGCCAGTAGCCGTACGCGAAACCCAGCGCCAGCATCAACGCCGCCGCACCGAACTGGGCGGTCAGCATGGTGGGTCGCCGTCCCCAGCGATCGGCCAGCACCCCGCCGATGGTGGTGCCGATCGCGCCGCCGACGCCGTAGACGCCGATCACCAGGCCGGCCTGGCTCTGGCTGAAATGCCGCTCGGAGGTGAGGTAGATGGCCAGGAAGATCACCACGAACGACCCGAGGCGGTTGATCAGCGTGCCGGCCCACAGGAACCAGAACTGCCGGGGCAATCCACCCGCCGCCTGCCCCAACCAACCCCGCACGCCGTCCCCCGTAAGTGCCGCTCACCCGTTCTGCACTTACAACCTAGGGGCCCCGGCAAGCGGTTTTCCATGTGGTGGTCGCCACCCGGGGTCGCTGCTCGCCGGTACCGGTGCTGAGGGAGGATGGAGCCCATGACAGGGACTTTGGTGCTGCTGCGACACGGCAACAGCGAGTGGAACGCCAAGAACCTCTTCACCGGCTGGGTCGACGTCGACCTGGACGCCAAGGGCGAGGACGAGGCCCGGCGCGGCGGCGAGCTGCTGAAGGAGCGCGGCGTCCTGCCGGACGTGGTGCACACCAGCGTGCTGCGGCGCGCGATCCGGACGGCCGAGATCGCGCTGCACATCACCGACCGGCACTGGATCCCGGTGAAGCGGCATTGGCGGCTCAACGAGCGTCACTACGGCGCCCTGCAGGGCAAGGACAAGAAGCAGACCCTGGAGGCGTACGGCGAGGAGCAGTTCATGCTCTGGCGCCGGTCGTACGACGTGCCCCCGCCGCCGATCGAGGCCGGCTCGGAGTTCGCCCAGTTCGGCGACCCGCGGTACGCCGACCTCCCGCCCGAGCTGATGCCGAAGGCGGAATGCCTCAAGGACGTGCTCGAGCGCGCGCTGCCCTACTGGTACGACGCGATCGTGCCCGACCTCGCGGCCGGCAAGACCGTGCTCGTCGCCGCGCACGGCAACTCGCTGCGGGCGATCGTGAAGCACCTCGACGGCGTCTCCGACGAGGCGATCGCGAAGCTGAACATCCCGACCGGCTTCCCGCTGCGCTACGACCTCGACGACGACTTCCGGCCGACCAACCCGGGCGGCACCTACCTCGACCCCGAGGCCGCCAAGGAGGCCGCCGCGGCGGTCGCCAACCAGGGCCGATAGTTCCGCGCGCGCTTGCTCGCGAACGGGCCGGGACGCCCCCTGCGGCGTTCCGGCCTTCGCGTCCCGCGCTCAGCTCCGGTCGGTCGCCGGCTCCCCGGTGATCAGGTAGACCAGCTGCTCGCCCACGTTGACGATGTGGTCGGCGTACCGCTCGTAGAAGCGGCCCAGCAGCGCCCCGTCGATCGCGGTCTCCGCGCCGTACGGCCAGTCGTCGTCGAGCAGCACCTGGAACAGCCGCCGCTCGAGGGCGTCCATCTCGTCATCCGCGGTCTCCAGCCTGGCGGCCGGCTCGGCGTCGGGCTTGCCGAGCAGCGTGGCGATCTCGCCGGCCATCCGGTCGGCGACCTCGGCCATGCCGGTGAAGACCGGGCGCAGCTCGGCCGGCACGGCCGGCGACGGGTGCCGCCGCCGAGCGGTCTTGGCCACGTGCTCGGC
The DNA here is from genome assembly GCF_042664765.1 of Paractinoplanes rhizophilus. Taxonomy (NCBI): domain Bacteria; kingdom Bacillati; phylum Actinomycetota; class Actinomycetes; order Micromonosporales; family Micromonosporaceae; genus Paractinoplanes; species Paractinoplanes rhizophilus. Next base: position 194,279 of record NZ_JBHTBJ010000004.1, read on the forward strand.
CAGATCGCCCATCCGCTCGAGGTCGGCCGAGATGTGCAGGGCGGTGATCACCGTGCGCAGGTCGCCGGCGACCGGCGCCTGCCGCGCGATGGTGTCGGCGACCTTCGCCTCGACCTGTCCGTAGATCGCGTCGACCTCGGCGTCCCGCTCGATGACCGCCTCGGCGGCCGAGCGGTCGGCGGTGAGCAGCGCCGTGGTCGCCTTCCGCATGGCCGCCCGCGCGGCCTCGGCCATGGTCACCAGCAGGCGACTGATCTCGTCGAGATCTGCCTGGAACTCCTCGCGCATGTCCTCGTCCCGGGGGTTGGGGTCACTTGGCTGACCCCCACGCTAGGTCCGTCCGGCGGCCGCACTGTGAACACCGGTGAACGGCGCCGGGCCTGGTGGTGAACATTCTTCGACGTGCGCCCGGTATGCCTGGTTCGTCATAGGGGACAGGTAAACAATGACCCTACGATCGCTTCGTGGACCTGGCGTACGGCATCCTCCTCGGCCTCGTCGCGCTCGCCGTGGGCGTGGTCGCGGGCTCGCTGTATGCCCGTGCCCGCAGGTCGCCGGAGCGGGCGCACGCCGCCGGCGCCCGGCCGGACGAGGGGGGACGCACCATCGCAACGGACGACGCGCCGCGCGCCGCCAAGCCGGCGATGAAGGGGCTCGGCCGCAAGAGCCTCGACTCGCTGCGCGTGGGCGTGGTCGTGCTCGACGCCGAGGACCACCCGGTGCTGGTCAACCCGGCCGCCCGGGCCATGGGCCTGCTCCGCTCCGGCGGCGCGCCCGGCACCATCGCGGCGCATCCCATCCTGCGTACGCTGGCCGGCCAGGTCCGACGCACCGGCGCGCGCCGCGAGGTCGAGCTCGACCTCCCGCGCGGCCGTGCCGGCGGCGCCCACGCGCCGCTGGGCCTGCACCTGCGCGCGGTCGCGCTCAACTCGACGCACGTCGCGATCGAGGCCGCCGACGTCACCGAGGCGCACCGGCTGGCCCGGGTGCGCCGCGACTTCGTGGCCAACGTGAGTCACGAGCTCAAGACCCCGATCGGGGCGCTGCAGCTGCTGGCCGAGGCGCTGCTGGACGCCACCGAGACCGCCGCCGAGGTCGAGCCCGGCGACGAGATGAACGAGGATCTCGTCGCGGCCCGGCGCTTCGCCGAGCGGATCCACCACGAGTCGGCCCGGATGGGACGCCTGGTCAACGAGTTGCTCGAGCTGACCCGCCTGCAGGGCGCCGACCCGCTGCCCACGCCCGAGCCGGTCTCGATCGACTGGGTGATCGCCGAGGTGATCGACCGCACCCGCACCACCGCCTCGGCCAAGAGCATCGAGGTCACGTACGCCGGCCCGAAGGGCGCGACGGTGTACGGCAGCGACAGCCAGGTGGCCACCGCGGTGACCAACCTGGTGGAGAACGCCATCGCGTACTCGGGCGAGGACACCAAGGTGTCGATCACGCTGCGCCAGGGCGACGACTGGGTCGAGATCGACGTCGCCGACCAGGGCATCGGCATCGCCCCGCACGACGTCGACCGGATCTTCGAGCGGTTCTACCGGGCCGACCAGGCGCGCTCCCGGTCCACCGGCGGCACCGGCCTGGGCCTGGCCATCGTCAAGCACATCGCCACCAACCACGGCGGCCGCGTCGACGTCACCAGCACCCTGGGCGATGGCTCGACGTTCACCCTGCGCCTACCGGCGCGACCCTCCGAAGCCCGTTTGCCGTTACCCGCGGCGATTGAGATCGAGTCCGGTGCGGCCGGGCGCTAGTCCCCGGAACCGGAAGACGGAAGGAACCACATTGGCCCGCGTGCTCGTGGTCGAGGATGAGGAGTCGTTCTCCGACGCCCTGTCGTACATGCTGCGCAAGGAGGGCTTCGAGGTGTCGGTCGCCCCGACCGGAACCTCGGCGCTGACGCAGTTCGACCGGACCGGCGCCGACATCGTGTTGCTCGACCTCATGCTTCCCGAGATGTCCGGCACCGAGGTCTGCCGCCAGCTGCGGCAACGCTCCGCCGTCCCGATCATCATGGTCACCGCCCGGGACAGCGAGATCGACAAGGTGGTCGGCCTGGAGATCGGCGCCGACGACTACGTGACCAAGCCGTACTCCCCGCGCGAGCTGGTCGCCCGCATCCGCGCCGTGCTGCGCCGCAAGGGCACCGAGGCGGCCGAGGTGTCGGCCTCGACGCTGGCCGCCGGCCCGGTGCGGATGGACGTCGAGCGCCACGTCGTCACGGTCGACGGCGCCGGCGTGCAGCTGCCGCTGAAGGAGTTCGAGCTGCTCGAGCTGCTGCTGCGCAACGCCGGCCGGGTGCTGACCCGGGGCCAGCTGATCGACCGCGTCTGGGGCGCCGACTACGTCGGCGACACCAAGACCCTCGACGTGCATGTCAAGCGGTTGCGGTCCAAGGTGGAACCGGAGCCGTCCGCGCCGCGCTACATCGTCACGGTGCGCGGCCTCGGCTACAAGTTCGAGCCGTAGGCCCCAGGAGTGACGACCGCTCGGTGTCAACTCCGGGCGGACCGGGGGGAGGCCGGCTCGCGGCCGCCCGGCTCGGCGGGGTGGCCGGCGGCGGCCGTGGCCGGGTGGATGGCGATCAGGCCGGTCTTTTCCCGGGCGGCGCACAGCTCGGCCAGCTTGGCGTACGCCGGCTCGCCGATCAGTGCGGTCAGCTCGGGGGCGTAGCTCACGTACATCGGGTCGGTGCCGACGTGGGCCTCGGGCGACGAGGTGCACCACCAGTCGAGGTCGGCGCCGCCCGCGCCCCAGCCGCGCCGGTCGAACTCGGTCAGGGTGGACTGGAGGATCTTGGTGCCGTCGGGGCGCTTGATCCAGTCCTGTTCACGGCGGACCGGCAGCTGCCAGCAGACGTCCGGCTTGTAGGCGAGCGGGTGGACGCCGTCGCGCAGGGCCTGGGCGTGCAGGGCGCAACCGCCGCCGCCGGGGAAGCCGGCGTCGTTGAGGAAGACGCACGGGCCGTCCTCGGTGCGGATCGCGGTGCGGCGGGCCGGATTCGAGCCGTCGACCGTGTCCATCTCGGTCCAGTTCTTGAAACCCTTGCGGTGGTGCTGCCACGTCTGCGGGGTGAGCTTGGCGACCGCGGCCCGCACCCTGTTCTCGTCGTCGGCGTCGGTGAAGAAGGCGCCGTGCGTGCAGCAGCCCTCGCGTGCCCGGCCGGCCACGATGCCGTGGCAGGCCGAGCCGAAGACGCACGTCCACCGGGAGAGCAGCCAGGTCAGATCGGCGCGGATCAGGTGCTGCTCGTCGGCCGGGTCGAGGAACTCGATCCATTCGCGAGGGAAATCGAGACCGACCTCGCGGGGGCGGTCCTGGTCACGGCGGGTCACTCGGGACAGGGTACGCGTGCAGGTGACTATTACCGCGTTGCCGCCCGGTATCACCCAGTTTGCCCGCCCGGGAGGAGGGCGTACGAGACGATCGGGTCTACCCTTTACCTCGTGAAGTCCCGCGTCCCCGTCCTGCTGTCCAGCTCCTCGGTCTTCCCCGAGCCCACGGCCGCCGCCTTCGAGATGGCCGCCACGGTGGGCTACGACGGCCTCGAGGTCATGGTCTGGACAGACCGCGTCAGTCAGGACGCCGGCGCCCTCAAGGGCCTCGCCGAGCACTACGGCGTGCCGGTCCTGTCGGTGCACGCGCCGTGCCTGCTGGTGACCCAGCGGGTGTGGAGCTCCGACCCGTGGGAGAGGCTGACCCGGGCGGCCGAGCTGGCCGAGACGCTCGGCGCGCCCACCGTGGTGGTGCACCCGCCGTTCAGCTGGCAGCGCGACTACGCCAAGAACTTCGCCGAGGGCCTGGCCAAGGTGCAGCGCAAGCATCCGCACCTGAGCTTCGCGATCGAGAACATGTTCCCGGTGAAGATGGCTGGCCGCTGGTTCGTGCCCTACACGCCGGGCTGGGATCCGACGGCGGCCGGCTTCGACGCGTACACGCTGGACGTGTCGCATTGCGCGGCCTCGCGCATCGACGCGCTGGACATGCTCGACAAGATGGGTGGCGGTCTCCGGCACGTGCATCTGGGCGATGGCACCGGCGAGGGCCGCGACGAGCACCTGGTGCCGGGCCGGGGCAACCAGCCCTGCGGCGAGGTGCTGCGGACGCTGGTGGCGCGCGGGTTCACCGGTTCGGTCGCGCTCGAGGTCTCGACCCGCCGATCCGCGAGCCGGGCCGCGCGCGAGGCCGACCTGCGTGAGTCGCTGGAGTTCGCCCGGCGCCACCTGGCCCCGGCTGAGTCTCTGGCTCCGCTTCGCTCCGCGGGCGATCGCCCCTTTTAGGCCGATGAGGAGGCAGGCGGTTTTCCGGCGCCGCAAACCCCGCGGCGACGAAAAACCGACTGCCTCCTCATCGGCGGGGCGATCGCGGTCGGCAGCGACGGTGGTCAGGCCGGGGTCAGGTTGGCGGCTCGCTTGCGGGCGCGGTGTGCGGCCACGTGCGAGCGGGTCGCGCAGCGCTCCGAGCAGAAGCGCCGGCAGTTGTTCGACGACGTGTCGAGGTAGACGTTGCCGCAGCGCTCGTCGGCGCAGATGCCGAAGCGGGCGCTGCCGTACTCGCACAGCCAGACCGACAGGCCCCAGACCGCGCCGGCCAGGTATTCCGCGCTGACCGAGGCGCCGCGGCTGCTCACGTGCATGTGCCAGTCGCTGGCGTCGTGCCCGGAGATGCGCGGCTGGACCGGGAAATTCTCGAGGAGAGCGTTCAGCTCGGTGACCGCGTCGGCGTCCCGGCCGGTGGTGCCGAGCTCGAAGACGTCGCGCAGCCGGCGCTGGGCGCGGCGGAACGCGCCGAGGTCCTTCTCGGTGAGGTGCTCGCGCATCCAGCCCTGGTCGTCGGCGAACAGGCCGCGCATGCCCGCGAGGTCGCCCAGGTCCGCGTTGACGAGGTCGACGGCGGTCCGCGCGTACTCATCGAAGTTCACGCGACAACGGTAGCCGCACCGCGCCCCGACGGACACGGTTGCCGCGACCGGCGCGGTTTCGGGCGATACCCTCGGCGCATGCTCCGTTCCGTCATCCTGGCCGCCGCGGACTCTCCCCGTCTGGGGCGGCTGGTCTCCTCGGCGTCTCTCAGCAAGAACGTGGCCAGCCGTTTCGTGGCCGGTGACGACGTCGACGCCGCGCTGGCCGCGGCGCGCGAGCTGGCCGACGACGGGCTGTCGATCACGTTGGGCCATCTGGCATCCGGCACCGCCACGGCGGAGGACGCGCGGACCACCCGCGACGAGTACGTGCTCCTGCTGGGCCGGCTCCGGGCGGCCGGGCTGACGCCGGCCGCCGAGGTGAGCGTGAAGCTCTCGGCCCTGGGTCAACGGCTTGACGAGAGGCTTGCGTACGAGAACGCGCTCGCCGTCTGCGCCGCGGCGGCCGAGGCGGGCACCTCGGTGACGCTGGACGCCGAGGACCACACGACCACCGACTCCAGGCTGGAGATCCTGTCCGACCTCCGCAAGGAGTATCCGTCCACCGGCGCGGTGCTCCAGGCGTACCTGCGGCGCACCGAGGGCGACTGCCGGGAGCTGGCCCACGCGGGCTCGCGGGTGCGGCTCTGCAAGGGCGCGTATGTGGAGCCCGAGTCGGTGGCGTTCACCGACGCGCTCGACATCGACAAGTCGTTCGTCCGCTGCCTGAACATCCTGATGTCCGGCGAGGGCTATCCGATGGTGGCGACCCACGACCCGCGGCTGATCGCGATCGCGGAGGACCGGGCCCGCTGGTTCGACCGCTCCGCCGAGGAGTACGAGTTCCAGATGCTCTACCGCATGCGCACCGAGGAGCAGGCCCGGCTCGCGGCGAGCGGCAACATCGTCCGGGTCTATCTGCCGTACGGGACCGAGTGGTACGGCTACCTGTTGCGCAGGCTGGCGGAACGACCCTCGACGGTCCTACGATTCGGCCGCGGAATCCCCAAAACGGGCTAAAACCGCTCAGATCCGGCGTGTCAGCCTTGACTTTTTATAGGCATTTCACGGAACGCATCGCGTCGGTCACAGCCGTATCGATAACGTTCTGATGACACGTGCGTAAGCCGTGCTTGCGAAAGGATCGGAGCGTAGGGATGACGGGTCCAGCCCAGACCGAGGAACGCCTCTCGGAGGTGCGCTTCCTGACCGTGGCCGAGGTGGCCGCGCTGATGCGGGTCTCGAAGATGACCGTCTACCGGCTGGTGCACGGCGGCGATCTGACCGCCGTCCGGGTCGGCCGTTCGTTCCGCGTGCCGGAGCACGCGGTACACGACTACCTGCGGGGCGCCTTCTCTCAGACCGCGTAGCCACCGGCGCCCGGTCCGGCGTCGGCGCGGACAATCCGGGCCCGCCGGGGCCGCTTTGGCTCAGCCGCCCCGAGGCCGGTACGCTGGACCGGTTGGTTCCCGGTCCGTCGCTCGCCGCTGCTCGCGCGGCGACCAGATCGGGACGCCGTCCAGTTCGGATGCGGTGCGTGCCGGTGGGCACCCCGGGTCCGCCCACATGGTTTCGAGAGGCAATTCGTATGGGCTCCGTGGTCAAGAAGCGCCGCAAGCGTATGGCGAAGAAGAAGCACCGTAAGCTGCTGCGCAAGACCCGCGTCCAGCGTCGCCGTCTCGGCAAGTGACGGCGTACCGGGCGTAACGCCAGCCCGGTGCCGCGCTTGCCGCACTCCGCAGCGTCGGAAGGTGCGCCTGTGGTGACCTCACCGCCCCGCGTCGTCGTGGTGACCGGCGTCAGCCGGCCCCTCGGCGCCCGGGTGGCCGCCCGCCTCGCCGCCGATCCCCGCATCGAACGCGTCGTCGGCCTGGATCCGCACGAGCCTCCCTCGTCCCTGCGGGCCGAGCTGGAGGACGTCGAGCTGATCCGGGCCGATGCCCGCGCGGCCTCCGGCGCCTTCGCCGACCTCGGGGCCGAGGCGGTCGTGCACATGGCGATCGGCAGCACGCCGGACGGCCAGCACGGCGGCCGCCAGGCGATGAAAGAGCAGAACGTCATCGGCACGATGCAGCTGCTCGCCGCCGCCCAGGGCGCACCCAACCTGCGCAAACTGGTCGTGCGCTCGTCCACGGCGGCCTACGGCGCGTCGTTCCGCGACCCGGCGGTCTTCACCGAGGACACCGAGCCCCGGGCGGTGCCGCGCGGCTCGTTCGCCCGCGACATCCTCGACATCGAGGGATACGTCCGCGGGTTCCGCCGCCGCCGGCCCGAGGTGACCGCGACCGTGCTGCGGTTCGCCCCGTTCATCGGCCGCGAGGCGCGCACCACGCTCACCCGCCTGTTCGCCCAGCCGTTCGTGCCGACGGTCCTCGGCCGCGACGCCCGGCTGCAGTTCGTGCACGTCGACGACGCCCTCGAGATCCTGCGCCGGGCGGTGATCGAGGATCACCCGGGCACGTTCAACGTCGCCGGCGCCGGGGTGCTCGCGCTGTCCCAGGCGGTGCGCCGGGCCGGCCGCATCGCCGTGCCGCTGCCCGAGGGCACCCTCTCCACCGTGCTCGCGCTCGCCCGCAACGTCGGGATCGGCGAGATCGGCCTCGATCAGATCGACCTGTTCGTGCACGGCCGCGTGGTCGACACGACCCGGCTCATCCGCGAGTTCGGCTTCACGCCGCGCGACACGGCGACCGCCTTCGACGACTTCATCTCGGCGCACGCCACCGGCTCGTCGCTCACCGCCGACCGCTTGGTCGCCGCCGAGCAGGCCATCCTGGACGGCATCCGCCGGACCCGCGCCGCGATGGGCGAGAAGCCGTCCGTCGGGGGTGATGTGCGATGAGCCAGCACGAGTACCGTGACATGCTGCCCGGCCACGCCGATTTCACGCTGCCCCAGTCGGCCGCCCCGGCCCGGATGAACGGCCGGCGGCCGATCCCGGAGGTGCCGCAGATGACCGGCCATCTCGAGGACGACGAGCCCGCGGACGCGGGCGCGGTCGACATCTGGGATCAGCGTGTCGCGAAGGGCCTGGCCTTCCTGCGGCGCCGCCTCGCCGGCACGTACGAGGTGGACGACTTCGGCTTCGACCGGGAGCTCACCGACGCGGTCTTCCACCCGCTGCTGCGCGTGCTCTACCACGACTGGTTCCGCACCGAGGTGTACGGCGTCGAGCACCTCCCGGCCGACGGCGGCGGCCTGGTGGTGGGCAACCACTCCGGCACCCTCGCGCTGGACGCCTTGATGCTCTCGGTGGCGATCCGCGACCGTACGCCGGGCGGCCGTCACCTCCGCCTGCTCGGCGCCGACCTGGTGTTCCGGGTGCCGTTCCTGAGCGAGCTCGCCCGCAAGTCGGGCGCCACCGTGGCCTGCAACCCCGACGCCGAGCGCCTGATGAGCAGCGGCCAGCTGGTGGGCGTCTTCCCCGAGGGCTTCAAGGGCATCGGCAAGCGCTTCGCCGATCGGTACAAGCTGCAGCGCTTCGGCCGGGGCGGCTTCGTCTCGGCGGCGCTGCGGACGGGCACCCCGATCGTCCCGGTGGCGATCGTCGGCGCCGAGGAGATCTATCCGATCCTCGCCGACGTGAAACCGCTGGCCCGGCTGCTCGGCCTGCCGTACTTCCCGGTCACCCCGACGTTCCCGTGGCTCGGGCCGCTCGGGCTGGTGCCGCTGCCGAGCAAGTGGCTCATCCAGTTCTGCCCGCCGATCCCCACCGCGCACCTCACCGAGCACGCCGACGACCCGATGGTCGTCTACAACCTCGCCGATCAGGTGCGCGAGACGATCCAGGCCACGCTGCTCGAGCTGCTGGAGAAAAGGCCCGATCCGTTCGGAATCTAGATCGTCTTCAGTCCGTTTTCGGGCGGCGGGCGGGGCGGTCGGACGGGGCTAAAATGCAGACGAGGGGCGGTCCGGTAATTCCCGGCAACCGCCCCTCGCCACGCATTTGTCCGGTTCAGTGGAAGCCGAAGAGCTCCCCGAGCAGGCCACCCACCGTGTCGCCGTCGTCGTCGGTTCCGGTCCCGGCGTCCGGCGACGGTGAGACCAGCGGCGTGCCGCCGAGCGGCAGCGCCGGCGCCGGCGACTGGGCCGGGGCGTCCGGGTCCGCGACGTCGGTGGTCGTCGACGGCTTGGCCGACGGGCCGGCCCGTTCCGGCTTGACCTTCGCGTCCCGCGGATCGCGGGTGGTCGCCTTGCCGTTGCTGCCGGACGGCCGGGTGGAGGTGTCCGCGCCCTGCGTCGTCGTCGCGCACTCGCGCAGCTTGGGTCCGAGCGTGTCGGCGCCGGCCGGCTGCACGGTCGGGCAGCTCAGCCCGGACCGCAGGTCGCCGGTGCGCCGGGTGACCGCGTCGAGCAGCGCCAGCGACGCCGCGGCCCGCTCCTGGTTGGCCGGGCTCAGCCGGCCCAGCACCGGCGCCAGGGTCCGGCGTTGCCGGTCGGCGAAGTCGTCGACCGTGGCCAGGGGCTTGATGTCACGGCGGGCGACCGCGGAGGTGTCCAGCAGGCGTACGCCCCGGCGGGTGCTGGCGTCCATGTCGTCGAGCACCCCGGCGAAGTCCGTCGCGTCGCCGGGCATGGCGGCCGCCTCGGCCAACCGGGTGCGGGCGAAGTCCAGGGAAAGCTGACCCCGGCTGACGTCGGAGCCGGCCATGGCCAGCTGGGCGCGTTCGGTGGAGCGCTTGACCCCGTACAGGGCGTCGCCGGGCGACGCGTTCTCGCTGGCCGCGGAGATGCCGGAGACCGCCAGCGCGCCGGCGGCCACGCCGATCACGATCGCGCCGCGTGCCCGGGTCCGCCGGCCGCCGCCGCCGAGGAGCAACCCGCGCAGGCCGCGTCGGCCGTCGGCGTCGGCCGGCGGCATGCCGGACCCGGACCCTGCCGGAGCTCGGTCGCCCGCTCCCCAGGACGGCGTCGAGTACCCGGCCCCGGCGGGGGCCATGGTCGTGGATGTGGCGGAGGCGAGGTCGCTTCCGATGCCGTCCCGCTCGACGGTGGCGACCAGCATCGCCCGCAGGCCGTCGCGGAACTCGGAATCGACCTGGATCTCGGGCTTGGCCGCCGTGACGGCGGCGGCGACGGCGACCAGTTCGGCGAGACTCTCGTCGGGCTGGCCGTGGCTGGGCCGACGGCCGCCGGAGGGCCCGTCGAGATACTCCGCGAAGCGCTCGGCGCGCCGCCGGTCCAGGAAATCGAAACTCATCGCGGGCACCTCCCCTCGCTCGTGACTGTCTCGTCGGCGGCGTGGCCGACGGTCGCGACGATGCCGGTGGCCGCGGAGGCGGGCCGGGGTCGCACCCGGACAAACGCGTGAGACTCTGCCCCGGTTACGGGAACGAACGGCTGATATCGGGCTGCGTAGATCGACATGTCCGGGCGCCGGGTCACCACTGGAACCCTTCGGGCAGCAGCCGGGCGAGCGCCCGGACGGCCCGGTACTGAAGGGCCTTGATGGCGCCCTCGTTCTTGCCCATCGTCTGGGCGGTCTCGGCCACCGAGAAGCCCTGAAGGAACCGGAGCACGATGCACTCCTGCTGCTCCGGATTGAGCTGCTTGACCGCCGTGAGCAGGGCCACGTTGGTGATGTGGTCGACCACGGCCGACTCCGGGCTGCCCTCGGGCCCGCGGTCCTCGCGGTCGGCGTCGAGCACGTCGCCGGTGGTGACCTCGAGGCGGTAGCGGCCGGACTTGAAATGGTCGGCGACCAGGTTGCGGGCGATCGTGACGAGCCAGGCGCCCAGGTCGCGACCCTGCCAGGTGAAGCTGCCGATCCGCTTGAGCGCCCGCAGGAACGTGTCCGAGGTCAGGTCCTCGGCGAGCTGGCGGTTGCCGACCCGGAAGTAGACGAACCGGAAGACGGTGTCCACGTACCGGTCGTAGATCAGGCCGAACGCCTCGGCCTCGCCCGCCTGGGCCCGCTCGACCAGCGCCCAGACCTCGGCGGCGGCATCGCCGGGGTCGGGACGGGCCCCGTATTTGGGCGGCTCGGCCTTGGGCGGTTCGGTCGGGGTCGGCGGCCCGGACGTGCTCTGGGCCGGCACCACCACGGTGAGGTCGTTGGCCGGGCTTTCCGGCAGGTTGCTGCGCTGCCCGGCGGTCGGCTGGGCCGGCATGGCCGGCCGGCCCGGAACCGCGACCCGGCCGCCGCCGGCCAGTCCTCCGCCGGTCAGGCCTCCGCTGGGCAGCGGCTTGGCGTTGCCGGTCGGGGGGATCCGTACGCCCGGTGACTCGTTGACGTGGCGGCGGTTGCTGGTGCGCTTGGCGCCCTCGCCGCGGATCGCGTTGGTGATCATCGAGTCGACGGACTCTCGGAGGGCACTCAGGCCTCCCGGCAAGGCCAGGTGGTACGGATCCCCGGCGTAGACATGGCTCACTGCGCCTCCTCAACCCGGCGGTTCTGGTCCGACCGCGCATCCGTTCCGCCAGGCGCGGATGGGCGGTAATTCCGTGCGTTTTGTGGCACAGCGGCCTCCTCGGGATGAGGGGTGATCACTCATAGCAAAAGGGGTGGGGTGGCCCATAAAACGTCAGACCAACCTCACCCAGGGCTGTGGAGTCCGTTACACAGACGCGAAGTATCACGGACACCGAACACACGGAGTCGCACACCGTGTGCGCTGCGCGAAAATAGTACGAAGTGGCGCAGACAAGACACAAGGAACGTCTGCCACGATGGTGGACACGACTCTCGCGTCGACGGACAGGCTGTCCGCCATCCCCCCGACGGCGCCTTTGTGCCAGACTCGTGCCTCGTGGACGAGATCGCCGCCGCCGCCACGTCGCGACCGGACCATCCCGCGCTGATCACCCCGGACACCACGCTGACCTGGGCCGAGCTGGATGCCCGGGTGGAGGCGGCCGCGCGCCGGCTGGTGATGCTGGCCCGGCCGGGCGAGCGGGTGGCGATCGTGCTGGGCAACTCGATCGACTTCGCGGTCACCTATTACGGGGTGCTGCGCGCCGGCCGGGTCGCCGTGCCGCTCAATCCCGGCTACACCTGCGACGAGCTCGACTACGCGATCGCGGATTGCCAGGCCGCGGTCGTGGTGGCCGAACAAGCGGCCCGCCCCAAACTGCGGTCGTCGACTCCCCCCTGCGTACCCCCGGATCTTCCCGGGCCGAGCGGCGACCTGCCGCAAGTGTCGGCAGATGATCTCGCGGTCCTGCTCTACACGTCCGGTACCAGCGGGCGCCCGAAGGGCGCGATGCTCACGCGTGCGGCGCTGGCGGCCAACCACGACCAGCTGGACGCGATCGATCCTCCGGTGGTCGGGCCGGACGACGTGGTGCTGCTGGCCATGCCGCTGTTTCACGCATATGGGTTGAACACCGGCCTCGGCACGGTCGTGCATCATGCGGCGACCGGGGTGCTGATCGACCGCTTCGAGCCGGCCGCGTCGCTCTCCGTGATTGCCGAACGTGGCGTCACCGTGACGATAGGCGTGCCCGGCATGTACTCGGAGTGGTCGCGGCAGCCGTCGGTCGGCACCGCCTTCGCCGGCGTTCGCACGGCGGTGTGCGGTGCGGCGCCCCTCGCGCCGACCGACGCGGCCCACTTCGCCGCGACAACCGGAAAGACAATCCTGATCGGGTACGGGTTGACCGAGACCGCTCCGGTGCTGACCACGACGGCGGTCAGCGAGCGCGGCAAGCCCGGCTCGATCGGCCGTCCGCTGCCCGGCGTCTCGCTGCGGCTGCGCGCCGTCGGCGGGTTCGGCGCCGGTGCTCCGCCACGGGCCGGCGCGACCGGCGGGGACGTGCCGTGGTCCGTCGCGGCCGACGTGCTGTGGGAGGACGGCACCGCGTCGCCGGAGGAAGACCTGGCCGAGCTCGATCTCGCGGTCGCCGACTCGGACGGGACCGACCCGGGCGAGATCGTCGTGCGCGGCGCCAACCTCTTCTCCGGTTACTGGCCGGACGGCCGCGACGGGCCGGACGCCGAGGGCTGGTGGGCGACCGGCGACGTGGCCTACGCCGACGGCGACGGCGATCTGCACCTGGTCGACCGGATCGGCGAGCTGATCCTGGTGAACGGCTTCAACGTCTATCCGGCCGAGATCGAGCGGGTGCTCGACGCGCATCCGGCGGTGGCCGAGTCGGCGGTGGTCGCGGTGCCCGACGACGAGTCGGGACAGAAGCCGCACGCGTACGTCGTCGCCGCGCTCGATCCCGCGCCGACCCCGGCCGAGCTGCAGGTCTATTGCGCCGGGCAGCTGGCCCGGTTCAAGCTCCCGAGCATCGAGCTGGTCCGTGAGCTGCCCCACTCGATCATCGGGAAGGTACGGAAGCGGGAGATCGCCTCGTGAGCCGGGTCACGCTGATCAGCCGGGACGGCTGCCATCTCTGCGAGCAGGCCGAGGCCACGCTCGACCGGATCCTGCCCGGTCAGTGGAGCCGCGTCGACGTGGATTCGGACGTGGAGCTGCAACGCGACTACGGCGATCGGGTGCCGGTCGTGCTCCTCGACGGCGCCGAGCACGGGTACTGGCGGGTCGAGGAGGCTCGCCTGCTGCGGGATTTGGCGAGACAACCGGGGGAGCCCCGCATATAGGTTGTCTGCCGTGACACGCACTCACCTTGTCTGGGACTGGAACGGCACCCTTCTCGACGACCTCAGCCTGGTGGTCTCGGCCACCAACCACGCCTTCGCGGCGGTGGGCGGTCGCGAGGTCGACAGCGACGAGCACCGCGCGCGGTTCCGCCGCCCGGTCGCCGAGTTCTACGCCGAGATCCTGGGGCGGGCGGTCGGCGATGAGGAGTTCGGCCGGCTCGACAAGATCTTCCACGACGCGTACCGGCTGGGGCTGACCAGCATGACGCTGGCGGCCGACGCCACCCAGGCGCTGACGTCGTGGCCGGGCTCGCAATCGCTGCTGTCCATGTGGTTCCACAGCGAGCTGGTGCCGGCCGTCGAGACGTACGGCCTGAACGGCATCTTCACCCGGGTGGACGGCCTGCGCACCGAGGTCGGCGGCCACCTCAAGGCCGGGCACCTGGCCGCCCACCTGGCGGAGCTGGCCGTTCCCGGCGCCAGGACGGTGCTGATCGGCGACTCGCTGGACGACGCCGCCGCGGCCGACTCGGTGGGCGCCGGGATCGTGCTGTACACCGGCGGCTTCACGCACCCCGACCGGCTGCGCGCGTCGGGGCGTCCGGTTGCCGACACCCTGGTCGAGGCGGTCAAGATCGCCGAGTCGCTGTAGCGGGTGGTCGTTGCCCCGTCGAGCGGGGCATACTTTCCCGGGGGTGGATCCATTAGCACGCTAGTGGATCTTTGTCCATTCGTAACGTCAAGATCGCGATTTGTGCACGCCTTCACAAGCGCCTACTCTGTGACTTCGAAGAGCCCCGCTACCACAGCCGGTCGAGCCGGGCGTAAGAGGGCTCGCACCGCAGGTTCGACACCTCGTCGGCACGGAGTCAGATGAGTCAGCAGCGTCACGGAAGCACGCCCGGCAGTGGCTCGGGCAACGTCCCGGCCTTCCCGGATCTCCCGGAGGCGACGATCGCCCGGCTGCCCGAGTACCTTCGCGCCCTGCACAACCTGGGCGAGGGCGGGGCCGACACGATCTCCAGCGAGGGTCTCGCGGCCGCCGCCGGGGTGAATTCCGCCAAGCTCCGCAAGGACCTCTCGCACCTCGGGTCGTACGGCACCCGCGGGGTGGGCTACGACGTCGCCCTGCTCATCGAGCAGATCGAGTACGTGCTGGGCCTCGACCAGCGCCGGGCCGTGTGCCTGGTCGGCGTCGGTAACCTCGGTCACGCGCTCGCCGGGTACGACGGCTTCGCCAGCCGCGGGTTCAAGATAGTGGCCCTCTTCGACGCCGACGCGGCCAAGGTCGGCGAACAGATCCACGGCCTGACCGTGCGGCACATCGACGAGCTGGGCCAGGTCGCGGTCGAGGAGAGCATCGCGATCGGGGTCATCGCCACTCCGGCCGGCGCCGCCCAGGCGGTCGCCGACGAGTTGGTCGCGGCGGGCGTCACCAGCATCCTCAACTTCGCGCCGTGCGTGCTGTCGGTGCCGGGCAACGTCGACGTCCGCAAGGTCGACCTCGCCATCGAGCTGCAGATCCTCTCATTCCACGAGCACCGCAAGGCGACGCTCACCGCGCTGCCGGGCGGACGATCCGCCACGGGGGCGGGAAGTCAGGAGGCGGTCGGGTCGTGAACCTCCTCAGCGTCGGTGCGTCCTACCGCACCGCCGACGTCAGCACGCTGGAACGGCTCACCATCGCGGAGGAGGCCGTTCCCGCGCTTTTGCAGAAGCTCGTGAGCCAGCCGTACATCGGCGAGGCCGTGGTGCTGTCCACCTGCAACCGGGTGGAGATCTACGCCGCGGTCAGCGGGTTCCACGGCGGGCTCGGCGACGTCTGCAACGTGCTCGCCGAGGCGTCCGGCATCCCGGCCGCCGAGCTGGCCGGCCACCTGTACGTGCACTACGACGAGGCGGCGGTGCTGCACTCGTTCCAGGTCTCGTCCGGGCTCGACTCGATGGTCGTGGGCGAGGCCCAGATCCTCGGGCAGCTGCGCGACGCGTACCACGCGGCCAGCGAGGCCGACACGGCCGGTCGCCTGCTGCACGAGCTCATGCAGCAGGCGCTGCGGGTCGGCAAGCGGGCGCACGCCGAGACCGGCATCGACAAGGCGGGCCAGAGCGTGGTCACCGCCGCGCTCGAGGTCGCGGCCGGGCACCTGGGCGAGCTCGAGGGCCGGACCGCGCTGGTCATCGGCGCGGGCGCGATGGGCGCGCTGTCGGTCGCCACGCTCACCCGGGCCGGCGTCGGCCCGGTGCGGATCAGCAACCGCAGCGCCGGGCGGGCCGACCGGCTCGCCGAGGCGTACGGTGCGGTCGCCGTGCCGTACGCGGAGCTGGACGCCGCCCTGCGCGAGGCCGACCTGGTCATCACCGCCACCGCCGCGACCGAGCCGGTGCTGACCCGGGCCCGCCTGGCGGCGGCCGGCCCGCTGGTCGTGCTCGACCTGGCCGTCCCGCGCGATGTAGCCCCCGACGCGGCCGGGCTGCCCGGCCTCACCGTGATCGACATCGACAGCCTCGCCACCTCGCGGCGGGCGCTGCCGGCCGCGGCCGAGACCGCCGCCGTCGAGCAGATCGTCGCCAGCGAGGTCGAGCATTTCCTGGGCTGGCTGCGCGGCGCCGACATCGCGCCGACCGTCGCCGCCCTGCGCACCCGGGCCGAGGACGTGGTCACGGCCGAGCTGCGCAAGCTCTACGGCAAGCGCTCGGAATTCACCGATGAGCAGCGCGCGGATGTTTCCCGTACGCTGCATCGGGTCGTTCAGCAGCTGCTGCATTCGCCGACCGTGCGGGTCCGTCAGCTCGCCGCCGAACCGGGCGGAGATCAGTACGCGGCGCTGCTGCGTGAGCTGTTCGACCTCGACATCCCGCATGCGACCCAGGCCGACGCCGTACCCGAGATCGGAGGAAAAGCGTGACCGCCCCCCTTCGCTTGGGCACCCGTGGCAGCGCGCTGGCCCTCGCCCAGTCCCAGCTCACCGCCGACGCGCTGACCGCGGCCACCGGCCGGCCGGTCGAGCTGGTCCGGATCGTCACCTCCGGCGACCGCTCCACCGCCCCGGTCGCGCAGCTCGGCGTGGGCGTTTTCGTCTCGGCGCTGCGGGACGCGCTGCTGGCCGGCGAGATCGACTTCGCCGTGCACTCCTACAAGGACCTGCCCACCGGCGACCACCCGGGCCTGCACATCGCGGCCGTCCCGCCGCGGGAGGACCCCCGAGACGTGCTGATCTCGAAGGGCGAACGCTCGCTCGCCGAGCTGCCGCCCGGCGCCACGATCGGCACCGGCGCGGTGCGGCGCATCGCGCAACTGCGCGCTCTGGGCCTAGAGTTGCAGGTCACGCCGATCCGCGGGAACGTCGACAGCCGGATCGCCCGGGTCCACGGGCCTGCGGCCGATCTGGACGCCGTCGTCCTCGCCCGGGCCGGGGTGGCCCGTCTCGGCCGCGCCGCCGAGATCACCGAAACGCTCGACCCGATGCTCATGCTGCCCGCCCCGGCCCAGGGCGCGCTGGCGGTGGAGTGCCGGGCCGACTCCGACCTGGTCGAGCTGCTGGCCGCGCTCGACCACGCACCGTCCCGCGCCGCCGTCGTGGCGGAACGGGCAATGCTGGCCACGCTCGAGGCCGGGTGCTCCGCCCCGGTCGCGGCACACGCCGAGCTCGCCGAGGGCGAGAACGGCGACGAGATCTACCTGCGCGGTGCGGTGATCAGCCCGGATGGGTCCCGAGCCATCCGGCTGTCGCGCACCGGAACGCCCGCCGACGCGGCGGAGATCGGCAAGGCGCTCGCCGCCGATCTCCTCGACGCCGGCGCCGACACCCTGATGGGGAGCACAGAATGACCACCCGCACCGCCCGCAAGCCAGCAGGCCGCATCGCCTTCGTCGGGGCCGGCCCCGGCGACCCGGAGCTGCTGACCCGTCGCGCGCACGCCGCGCTCACCGACGCCGACCAGGTGGTGTACGACCGGGGAGTCCCCGACTCCCTGCTCTCCGCGATCAAGGCGGAGGCCAAGGCGGACGCGCAGTTCAGCCCGGCCGAGGGATCGCACGGCGACGTCGCCAAGGTGCTGCTCTCCGCGGCCAAGTCCGGTCTGTCCGCCGTGCACCTGGTGGCCGGCGACCCGTTCGGGCACGACTCCGTCGTCAAGGAGGTGCAGGCGGTCGCCCGTACCGCGGTGCACTTCGAGGTCGTGCCGGGCATCGGCCAGGCCGAGGGCGTCGCGACGTACGCGGGCGTCCCGCTGCCGGCCGTGCGCACCACGGCCGACGTCGGCGACGTGGCCGCGCTCGACTTCGACGCGCTCGCCGCCTCGTCGCGCAAGGGCTCGTTCGCCGTGGCGGTCGACGCCGGCGACCTGGCCGCCGTGCGGGACGGCCTGCTCGCGTCCGGTGTCGAGCCCGGCACCCCGGTCGCGGTGACCGGCGACGGCACCGGCGAGACCCAGTACACGACCACCTCCACCGTCGACAGCTTCGTCGCGGCCGCGCTCGGCTTCACCGGCCGCGTCGTGCTGACCGTCGGCGCCGACGTGGCCGAGCGCGACACCCTGAGCTGGTGGGAGAACCGCCCGCTGTACGGCTGGAAGGTGCTCGTGCCGCGCACCAAGGAGCAGGCCGGCGCGATGAGCGCGCGGCTGCGGGCGTACGGCGCGATCCCGTGCGAGGTGCCGACCATCGCGGTCGAGCCGCCGCGCACCCCGGCGCAGATGGAGCGGGCGGTCAAGGGCCTGGTCGACGGCCGGTACGCCTGGGTCGTCTTCACCTCGGTGAACGCGGTCCGGGCCGTCTGGGAGAAGTTCGGCGAGCACGGTCTCGACGCCCGCCACTTCGGCGGCGTCAAGATCGCCTGCATCGGCGAGGCCACCGCCGAGGCGGTCCGCGCCTTCGGCATCCAGCCCGAGCTGATCCCGGCCGGCGACCAGTCGAGCGAGGGGCTGCTCGCCGAGTTCTCCCCGCACGACGAGATCCTCGACCCGGTCGGGCGGGTGCTGCTGCCCCGCGCCGACATCGCCACCGAGACGCTCGCCGCCGGGCTCATCGAGCGCGGCTGGGAGGTCGACGACGTGACGGCGTACCGCACGGTCCGCGCCGCCCCGCCGCCGGCCGAGATCCGCGACGCGATCAAGTCGGGTGGCTTCGACGCCGTGCTGTTCACCTCGTCCAGCACCGTACGCAACCTGGTCGGCATCGCCGGCAAGCCGCACGCTCGCACGGTCGTCGCGGTGATCGGCCCGAAGACCGCCGAGACCGCGACCGAGTTCGGCCTGCGCGTCGACGTCCAGCCCCAGCACGCGTCGGTGCCGGATCTGGTCGAGGCGCTCGCGTCGTACGCGGTCGAACTGCGCGAGAAGCTGGCCGCCATGCCGGCCAAGCAGCGAAGGGGCTCCAAGGTCCAGGGACCCACCGCACTGCGTTTCCGATAGCTCTAGCTTTCGCTGAGGTTTGACATGTCATCGTTTCCGGACATCCGCCCGCGCCGCCTCCGGCGCACCCCGGCCCTGCGCCGCATGGTGGAGGAGACCCGCCTCGCCCCGGCCGAGCTGATCCTGCCCCTCTTCCTGAAGGAGGGGCTGACCGAGCCCAAGCCGATCAGCTCGCTGCCCGGCGTGGTGCAGCACTCCCGGGAGTCGCTGCGCAAGGCCGCGCACGAGGCGGTCAGCGCCGGGGTCGGCGGCCTGATGCTCTTCGGCGTGCCCACCAATGAGCACAAGGACGCGACCGGCTCGGTCGGCCTGGACCCCGACGGCATCCTCAACGTCGGCATCCGCGACCTGGTCGCCGAGGTGGGCGACGCCACGGTGATCATGAGCGACCTGTGCCTGGACGAGTTCACCTCGCACGGCCACTGCGGGGTGCTGGCCCCCGACGGCTCGGTCGACAACGACGCCACCCTGGCCATCTATGCCGACATGGCGGTCGCCCAGGCGGCCGCCGGCGCCCACATGGTCGGCCCCTCCGGGATGATGGACGGGCAGGTCGGCGTCGTCCGGCAGGCGCTGGACAAAGCGGGTTATCAGGACACTTCCATCCTGGCCTACTCGGCCAAGTACGCCGGCGCCTTCTACGGCCCGTTCCGCGATGCCGTCGAGTCCACCCTCCAGGGCGACCGCCGCCAGTACCAGCAGGACCCGCCGAACCTGCGCGAGGCGCTGCGCGAGGTCGACCTCGACGTCGCCGAGGGCGCCGACATCGTCATGGTCAAGCCGGCCCTGGCCTACCTCGACGTGATCGCCGCCGTCCGCGACCGGGTCACCATTCCGGTCGCCGCCTACCAGGTCTCCGGCGAGTACGCCATGGTCGAGGCCGCCGCCGCCAACGGCTGGATCGACCGCGACCGCGTCATCACCGAGACGCTGACCTCGATCAAGCGGGCCGGCGCCCAGATCATCCTCACCTACTGGGCCACCGAGGTCGCCCAGCGCCTGCGCTGACCGCACTGACGCCACCACCCACCAACCACCGGCCCGGACGGCCACGCCAGCCCCGGTCTCGCCGCCGGGCTCCCCTGCCCGCTTGTTCACCAAAGCCCACGGGCCCGGCGTAGCCATGCCTGACACGTCCTCAGCCGTCACTAACGGATGAAGATCGACCCACCTCGTATTTACATAGCACCACGACAGCCCCGGAGGGGCGGACCGGAAGAGTTATCCCCAGGTCCAGGGTGGCTGTCCACAGGGCCAGAATCCGGCCGGGCACGTGGGCGATAGTCATGGCATGTCAGTTGGCAAACGAGCAGAGCCAGATCCGTACTCTCTCCCCGTCCCAGGGCTGGTGCGCCGCGTCCGGCGCATTGCCGGCATCAGCCAGCGCGAGCTGGCACGGGCAGCGCGGATCTCCCACGGGGTGATCGGACGCATTGAGAAGGGGACGTCGATGCCAACCCTGCCCGTGCTCGAACGGATCCTCGGCGTGGCCGGCCTCGGAATAGTGGTTGTCAACGACGAGGGCAGGGTGATCCGACCGATGCTTGACCGGGCCGACGCTCACGATGGCGCGGACCGGCGGTACCCCAGCCACCTGGACACCATCCTCGATCCCGAACCCGGTGAATGGTGGGGCGACATTTATGGCCTGGCGCGGCCACCGGAGACCTTCCATCGGGATCGGTCAAGGCGTGACATGCAGCGACGCCGGAGCCAGTGGGAAGTGCGGGTGGCGCGGCACCGTCATGAACCGCCGCCGCCCAAGGTGCCAGATTATTACTGAGCGGTTCGACGGCGCGCTAATCGACCGGCTCGAGCATCTGGACCAGCTGGGCGACGTCGGCGCCGTACTCGAACCAGTCGCGGTCGGGCTGGTAGCCCAGCTCGGCGTTCACCTTGAGCATCGACTCGTTGTTGTGCGCGTTCCAGGTCTGCACCTCGCGCAGGCCCGGCTCGGCCGCGCGCAGCTCGAACAGCATCCGCGCCTTGATCGACCGGTCGATGCCGTAGCCGCGGTGTGCCCGCACGACGATCGTGTCGTACTGGTCGGCGCGCTCGGGATGCTGCGCCGGCACGACCACCTCGGTCAGGCCGGCCACGTCGCCGCTCGCCTGGTGGATCGCGAGCACGATGTACGGTTTCAGGCCGCGCTTGTGCAGCGTCTCCAGCGAATCCTTGAGGCGCTGCGGGTCGGACGATCGGGGCGCCAGGTCGAGGTCGTCATCGTCGTCCTGCGCCTCCAGCTTGGCCTGCGCGTACGCCTCCAGCAGTTCCTCGGGCGGGCCGCCGGGGTGATACTCCACCCGGAAGCCGGCCGCGATGCTGTCGGCCATCTCGCGCAGCGCCGGCCAGTCGACCGACTCCAGGTTGAGCACGCTGCGGGTCTCGACGTACTCCTTCTCGAAGCCCAGCGACTCGTAGAACGGGATCGCCGGGGTGTCGCCGATCGCCTCCACGCCGATGGACGAGAACCCCTCGAGGTAGGCCCGGCGGGCGGCCACCGCCACCAGCTGCCGGCCCAGGCCACGGCGGCGCAGCGACGGCTTGACCATCACCTCGAGCACGCCGATGTCGCCGAGCAACAGGATGCTGACGTGCGCGAAGATCTCGCTCTCACCCTCGGGGAGGCGGTCGTCCTCGGCCACCCAGCAGATCCGGCGCTCGCCGGGGACGGTCTCGGCCAGATACTCCCGGACCTGCACGTCCTGCCACGGTGGATCGTCGGGGAGATCCACGGCCAGCACCGAGTTCACCGTCTCCACGAGCGATCGGATCTCCCCGTCCGACGCCGACCGGGGGTCCCATTCACGCACCCTCACCCGTACAGCTTGCCGTGCAGCGGACCTTCAGGGAAGTGCCGGGAACGTAAATGTGCGGGTACCGTCACTGTGCGTCTACGTTGGGTGCCCATCATCGACTCCGCCGGCCGTAGTCGTTCGCCGCTTCGAAGACCTTTTGGGCGTACGGCTGAACCGCGTTGTACGAGAGAATCGCGTCCCACCAGGATTCCGCCTTGGACAGGTCGCGGCCGCCCTGGCACAGGTAGGTCGCGGCGGTCAGTGACGCATCGTCGATGTCGTTCGGGTCGGCCACGCCGTTGTTGTCGGCATCGATCTTGTAGCTGTTCCACGTCGACGGGATGAACTGCAGCGGACCGATGGCCCGGTCGAAGGTGGCGTCGCCGTCCATCGTGCCCTGATCGGTGTCGCGGATCAGTTGCCGGCCGCCCTTGCCGTCCAGCGGAAGGCCGTAGATCGGCGGCTGCACCGAGCCGTCCGCGCCGAGCACCGCGCCGTTCGCGCTGCCGTGCGAGGATTCGACCTTGCCGAGGGCGGCGATCGTGGTCCAGCTCAGGTGGCAGTAGGGCATGGTCTTGCCGACCACGAGCTCGGCGTACCCGTAGGCCTGCACGGCCACGACCGGGATGCCGACCTTGGTGCCGATCTGCTCGGCCCAGCCCGCCAGCGCATCGGCCGGCCGCGCGCCGGCCTGCCCGCCGAACGGGCCCGCCACGGTCTGGCCCGGCATGGTCTGGCCCGGCATGGTCTGACCCGGCATGGTCTGGCCCGGCCCGTTCTGGCCGGGCATGGTCTGACCAGGCGCGGTCTGGCCCGGAATCGCCGTCCCGGTGGGGAAGCCGCCGACGCCGCCGGCGGGCACGGAGCCGGTGGGCAGGTCGGTGGGAAGGCCGCCCGGCGGCGCGGACACCCCCACGCCGTTGCCGGCTTCGCCCGGGAAGGCCGGGGTCGCGCTGGGCGTGGGTGCGGCCTCAAGAGCCTGCGGTACGAGGTACGCCCCAGCCGTGCCCGCCGCGCCGAGCAGCAGCAGGGCGATGACGCCGGGCAGGACGAGGCGGCCGCTGGGGCGCTTGGCCCAGGCCGAGGTGCTGCGACCCGCCTGCCGGACGGCCCGCACGGGCCAGGCGTTGCGCAGCCCGGTGGGCGCTGCCTTCTTCGGCTGCTCCGCCTTTGCCGGCTCCGCCTTTGGCTGCTCGGTTTTCGGCTGCTCGGTTTTCGGCTGCTCCGCGGACAGCTCGGCGTTCTCCGGCGCGGCGTGCTTGCCGCTCGTCGCGGCCGACGGCTTGGTATCGACCGCTTTGTCGCTCTTTTCGGATTCCTCACCCGAGGTCGGCAACCGGCTTCCCGCGGTAGGCGCGGCGGTCGATTGCGTGGCCGATGGGGCGGCCGGCTGGGCGGGCAGTCCGCTCGCTGCCACCGGGGCGTCCGTCACCGGCGCGCCCGCGGGCCCGGCCTTTTCCGCGGGCCCGGCCTTTTCCGCGGGCTCGGCTTTTTCCGCGGGCTTGGCCTCTTTCGTGATGCCGGCCGCGCTGGTCCGCTCGGGCGCCGCCGCATCGGCCCGCTCGGGCGGCATCAGGTCGCTCGTCTCGGGGGCCGCGCCGGAACTGCCGAGTGGTCCGCCCTGGTGCGGCGCCGCAGCGCGCAGCTCAGGTCGTCCCACCGGTGTCTCCTGCCCGTTCGCCACGGCCCGACCATACCCGCCGGAGGCTCACCGCAAGAGCCCGCGTCGACGGGAGCGAATGGCGTTACGGCTGGGTAGGGCCGCCGCGTGCGGTTCTGTCATACCGGGGGCCTACTCTTTGCCCATGCCGCGTTACGAGTTCCGGTGCCGCGCCTGTGGCGACACGTTCGAGGTCAGCCGCCCGATGGTCGAGGCGTCGGCGCCCGCCGCCTGCCCCCAGGGCCACGACGACACGGTCAAGCTCCTCTCCACCGTCGCGGTGGCCCGAGGCGCCGCCGGCGGTCCTTCGGCCCCGGCCCCGTCCGGCGGCGGCTGTTGCGGCGGCGCCTGCGGCTGCTGACGCCTGCCCGGCGAGCGGGGTGTGTCGCTCTCGCGACGGCGGCGGGCGGAGCGGCGGGGTGTGTCGCCTCCAGCGACGGTGTCGGGCGCGTGCAGCGACAGGGCGTGCCGCGCTCGTCGGCCTCGCGTCGCATAAACGAGATCGCCCCCTGCAACGAGCGGCCGCGCGGGAGCGTGCCGCGGAAGCTGCCTCGCCCGGAACTACCTCGCCCGGAGTGCCTCGCCCGGAACTGCCTCGTGGACGTGATTGCGGTGTCCGCGTGCGGGTTTGGTGTCCGGGAAGGGCGTCCAGAAAGGGTGGCCTTCGGCGGCGGCCGGGCATATGGTGCCCGGCGCGGTCGATCAACCGGGGTGGTCACGGGGCGGAATGGCCGTGCGACGTGGAGGGACGGCGGGTGCGATGGGCCCTGCGGTACGTCCGAACGGTCGGCCGGAACTGACCGAGTGCGGCGTGTCCTGGCTCGATCCATTTCGTTACGTCACGCGTAGTGCATAGAGAACGTTGATGACTACGTCCGGCGAGTGTCCTCCCTGCGGGGTCGGCCGTGGCGGAGATCGTTACCGTCCGTTTCTACGATGCACAGTGACGCTGTGATACGGCAGCATGAGTGACGACTTCCCAAAGGAGGCGGAGGTTCACCGTGTCGGGACGGACCGAGCTGCCGAGCGGCCTGGTGACCTTTATGTTCACCGACATTGAAGGCTCGACTCGTCTGGCCCGCATGCTCGGTGACGACTACGGACCCGTCCTCGGTGCTCACCGAACGTTATTGCGGGATGCCTTGGCCGACTTCGGTGGTGTCGAGCTTTTCACCGAGGGTGATTCTTTCTTCGTGGCGTTCCGTGAGGCGGGGGCGGCGTTGGCGGCCTGTGTGGAGGCGCAGCGGCGACTGTCCGCACACGAGTGGCCCGGACGCGACGTGATGCGCGTGCGGATGGGCATGCACACCGGCTACGCGAAGCCGAACGGCGACGAGTACGCCAGCATCGAGGTCCACCGTGCCGCCCGAGTTGCCGCCGCGGCCCACGGTGGTCAGATCCTGTGCTCGGGCGCGACCGCCCGGGCCGTCCGCCACGCGGGAACAGCCGAAAACGCCGGAGCAGCCGAAAACGCCGGAGCCGCAGGGACGCGAGCAGTCGGAGATGCGGGAATCGGCGGGGCGGCGGCTGCGGGAGCCGGCGCGGCCACGGGCGCCGTGCATACCGCGACGCTCATCCTGGAGCGCCCGATCGCCGACACCCTGGCCGGCGTCGACCTGCTCGACCTCGGGCCGCACCGGCTGCGCGGCTTCGACGACGACGAGCGCCTCTTCCAGGTCGTCGCGGCCGGCCTCGACCGCGAGTTCCCCCGCCCCCGCACGCCGAGCGCGGCCCGCCACAACCTGCCCGCACCGCTGACCTCGTTCGTGGGTCGCCGCGCCGAGGTGGCCGAGCTCGCCGACCTGCTCACCGGCAACCGCATCGTCACGATCGCGGGGCCGGGCGGCGCCGGGAAGACCCGGCTGTCGCATGCGGTGGGGGAGCACGTGCTCACCGCGTACGCGCACGGAATTTGGACGGTCGATGCCGTCAGCGCGGCAACCGGCCTGGCCCCCACGCTGGCCGCGGTTCTCGGCCTGCGCCCCGAGCCGGGCCGTCCGGTGCTCGACACCCTGCTCGACCACTGTGCCGACCGGCGCATGCTGCTTCTGCTCCAGACCTGCGACGCCGCCCCCGCCGCCTGCGCCGGCCTGGTGCGCCGCCTCCTGGCCGCCTGCCCGGGCGTCGATGTGCTGGTCACCGGCCGGGAGCCGCTCGGCGTGTACGGCGAGGTCGTGTGGCGGATTCCGCCGCTCTCCCCGGCCGACGCCTTCCAGCTGCTCACCGAGCGGGCCGAGGCCGCGCGCGGCGGACGGCCCGTGCCGGTCGACGAGAGCACCGACCTGGCCCGGGTGGCCGCCCGGCTGGAGGGCTCGCCGCTCGCCGCCGAGCTGGCCGCCGTTCGGCTGCGGCTGTTCACGGCCACCCAGCTGCTGGCGCGCCTCGACGATCCGATCGCCGCCCTCGACCCGATGCACCTCGACCCGATGCACCTCGGCCCGATGCACCTCGACCCGGAGAACGGCGGGGACCGGCACGACAGCCTGACCGCCTGCCTCGACTGGTCCTATCGCACGCTCAGCGTGCGGTCCGCCGCCCTGCTTCGCCGGCTGAGCGTCTTCACCGGCCCGGTCGACCTCGACGCGATCGAATGGTGCGGCGCCGACGCGATCGGCTCGCTGGCCGAGCTGGCCGAGAAGTCGCTGATCGAGGTGGTGCCCGGTCCCGCTTATCGGATGTCCGAGCAGGTCCGGGCGTACGCGGTCCGCCAGCTCGCCGCGGCCGGCGACGAGCGCGCCGCGCGGGACCGGCACGTGGCCTGGTCGCTGCACACGCTCGGCGCGGTCACCGTGGACACCGACGGCCAGCCGCGCACGGTCTCCCTCACGGAGCTTGCCCCTTTCGTCGGCGAGTGGCACGCGGCGCTGCGCTGGGCCGCCACCGAGGGCAGCGTGGCGGCGGGCCTGCGGCTGGCCGGCGCTCTCGATCCCTGGTGGCGCGAGCACGGGGGCGCGCGGGAGGGCCGTGACCTGCTCTTCCGGCTCTACCGGCGGCTCGACGACGCCGTGGCCCCGGCCGATCTGGCGAGCGCCTACCTGGCGCACGCCGGTCTCGCCGACGACCCCCAGGAGCGGGCGCGCTTCTTCGAGCGGGCCCGGGACGTCGCCGACAGCGAGAATCTGCGGATCCGGGCGCTGGCCGGCCATCGGATCACGCTGCTGGAGGACCGGCGGTACGAGGAGGCCGAGCGGTTCTGCCGGGAGATCACGGCGCGGGCGGAGCAGGCCGGCGCGGCCGAGGCGGCGCTGCCGGCCGTCGTCACCCTGGCCGGGCTGCTGTGGCGGCGGGACGCCATCGACGAGGCCGCCGAGCTGCTCGGCGGGGCCCGCCAGCTGGAGGCCGGCCGGCCCGAGGACCGTGGCCGGCGCACCGTCGACTGGCTGCTGGGGATGGTGGCGCTTCGCCGCCGCGACCTGGTCGCCGCCCACGACCACCTGGTGGTGGCGCTGCGGTCGCGGCTGCGTCACGGCTTCCGGAGCGAGGCGGCGGACGCGGTCGCGGCGATCGCGGTGCGCTGCTCGATCGGCGGCGACGCGGTGATGGCGGCCGTCCTGTTCGGCGGGGCCGAGGCGGCCCGCGGCGCCCGGCGTACCGACATGTTCGGGCGGTTCTGGTCGGAACAGCAGGTGGCGCTGCGGGCCTCGCTCGGCGATGTGGCGTTCGATGCCGCGTACGCCGATGGTGTTGGTCTCGGGTTTGATCGGATTGTGGCGATGGCCCTGGCGGTGGAGCACCCGGACCTGGAGGAGGGCGCGGCTAGGTTTGCCGCATCAGGGCTGACGCTCGATTGAGGTCTGCCTGCTTGACGGCGGACAGCGAGCCGAAGTTGTGCACCGCCTGGTAATAGGTCCAGGCCAGGCTGTAGCAGGCCGAGCGGACCACCACGTTGTAGGTGGCACATTTCCGCTTGAGATCGGCGTAGAAGGTGTCGTCGATCCGGTCCTTGTTGGCCGGGAACGCCCCGATGGCCTTGTAGTTGCGGTAGCCGAAGTCGTGGTGCCAGCAGGACAGCGTGAAGTCGAAGCCGAGCGGCTTGTCCGGGCTGGCCGAGCAGTAGTCGGTGGACCAGTCGAAGTGGTAGGACTCCCAGGATGCGCGGTCGAGGCGGGCCGCGTTCCAGGCGTTGGTGCTGGCCGCGGTGGGCTGGCTCCAGCCGAGGAGGACGGTGGCCTTGTCGGCCGTGCTTGCGAACGCCGCGCCGGCGGGGACCAGCGCTGCCATCGTGAGGACCAGAACGAGGAGGAGGCGTCGGGTCATACGGGCAGTTTCGGCCGGGGTCACAGTTGACATATAGATGTGTCGATTCGCTTTGCCGTCAGCCGCTCGAAGCTACCGGCCGGTATTCCTTAACGGGCGTTAATGTGATGTCCTGGAGGGCGGGCCTGTACACCGGCAACTATCGTGTGCCTGTGCGGGACGACAAATGATCCATCTGCCCCTGGTCCGCCAGGGCCCTCTGCGCGCGCTCGCCGTCCGTGTGGCGCTGGCCGTCCTCCTCGTGCTGGTCACCGTGTTGATCATCTACGTCGACCGGCATGGGTACCGGGACATCAACGGGGACGGCCTGAGCCTCCTCGACTGCTTCTACTACGCGGTCGTGACGCTCTCGACGACCGGCTACGGCGACATCACCCCGGTCGCTCCGGGAGCCCGGCTGGTGAACGTCCTGTTGATCACCCCGGCGCGGGTGCTCTTCCTGATCATCCTGGTCGGCACGACCCTCGAGGTGCTCACCGACCAGTACCGCAACAGCCTGCGGATCGGCCGGTGGAGGCGAAAGTTGAAGGACCACGTCATCGTCTGCGGCTATGGCACGAAGGGCCGGGCCGCGGTCGCCGCGCTGCTGGAGAACGGGTACGACAAGTCCCGCATCGTCGTCGTGGAGAACCGCGAGGCCGGCATCCGCCAGGCCGCGGCCAACGGCCTGGCCGCCATCGAAGGCAACGCGACCCGGTCCGCGATCCTCAACCAGGCCGACGTCAAGAACTGCAAGGCCGTCATCATCGCCACCGACAGCGACGAGGCCTCCGTGCTGATCACGCTGACGGTCCGCCAGCTCACCGCCGGCCAGGTGCGCATCATCGCCGCCGTCCGCGAGCAGGAGAACGCCGCGTTGCTCAAGCAGAGCGGCGCCCACCACGTGATCGTCTCGTCGGCCACCGCGGGCCGCCTGCTCGGCCTGACCACGACCGCGCCCCCGCTGATCGACGTCGTGGAGGACCTGCTGACCCCGGGCCAGGGCATGGCCCTGGCGATGCGGAGCGCGGAACGCAGCGAGGTCGGCCAGAACCCGCGCGAACTGGTGACGCTGGTGGTGGCCCTGATCCGCCGGGGCAAGGTGCTGCCGCTGGGCGGCGAGCAGGCGATGTCGATCGAGACCGGCGACATGCTGGTCTACATCCGTGCCGACGACAGCAGCGTCGGAGTGACCGTCTGAGCGGTCTCGATGACCTTGCGTCAGGCCTTGCGGGCGACGACCGCGAACTCGGAGACCGTGTCGGTGATGCCGGGGTGGGCCGGGTCGGGGCGCCAGGCGGTGCACGTCACCACGCCCGGCGGCAGGATCTCGAGGCCGGCGCAGAAGGCGGCGATCGCCGCCGGGGTGCGGGCCGTGATGGGCGCGGCGCCGCTCTCGTTCCACTGGCGCATCGACTCGCGCACGGCCGGGCCGTTGACCTCCTCGGTCGGGTGCGAGATGACCAGATAGCTGCCCGGCGGAACGGCGGCGACCAGGCGCGTGACGATCGCCTGGGCCTCGGCGTCGTCGACGACGAAGTTGAGGATGCCGGAGAGGATAACGGCGACCGGACGGCCGAAGTCGAGCGTCTTTTCCGCGTCGGCCAGGATCTTGGCGGTGTCGCGCAGGTCGGCGTCGACGTAGTCGGTGGCGCCGTCGGCCGTGCTGGTCAGCAACGCGCGGGCGTGCACGAGCACCATCGGGTCGTTGTCGACGTAGACGATGCGGCTGTCGGCGGCGGTCGCCTGCGCGATCTCGTGGGTGTTGCCGGCGGTGGGCAGGCCGGTGCCGATGTCGAGGAACTGCCGGATGCCGGCCTCGCCGGCCAGGAAGCGGACGGCGCGCCCGAGGAACTCGCGGTTGGCCCGGGCCGACTGCACCAGCTCGGGCATCAGGGCCAGCGCGTACTCGGCGGCCTCGCGGTCGGCGGCGAAGTTGTCCTTGCCGCCGAGCAGGTAGTTCCACAGCCGGGCGGAGTGCGGCACGTCGGTCTTGAGCAAGGCGTTCAGGTCTGACTCGTCCGTCATGGCAACCCCCCTGGTGGCGTCTCCCTCGTGGACGGTCACATGATCGTCCACGTGTCGGCCGCGTTGAGCAGTGCGTCGAGCATCTCGTCGGGTGTGCCGTCGGCCTTTGCCTTGGCGTCCTGGAGCTGCTTCTGGATCAGCTGATCGTAGGTGGGCCGCCGGACGTCGCGGAACACGCCGATCGGGGTGGTGTTCAGGTCGGAGCCGGACAGCCGGGACAGCGCGAAGGCGTACGCGGGATCGTCGACGGTGGCGTCGTGGACCAGGGCGTCGCCGCCCTCCTGCACCTGGAGGCCGAAGCTGCCGGCCGGGTGGACCACCGAGAACTGGCGCTCGCTGCCGAAGGTGATCGGCTGGCCCTGCTCGAGGCGGATCAGGTGGTCGTCGCGGGTGTTCGGGTCCTTGATCAGCTCGAACGCGCCGTCGTTGAAGATGTTGCAGTTCTGGTAGATCTCGACGAACGCGCTGCCCTCGTGCTCGGCGGCCTGCCGCAGCACCGACTGCAGGTGCTTGTTGTCCGAGTCGATCGTGCGTGCGACGAACGTGGCCTCGGCGCCCAGGGCCAGCGAGAGCGGGTTGAACGGCGAGTCGGCCGAGCCGGCCGGCGTCGACTTGGTGATCTTGCCGAGCTCGGAGGTCGGCGAGTACTGACCCTTGGTCAGGCCGTAGATCCGGTTGTTGAACAGCAGGATCTTGAGGTTGACGTTGCGCCGCAGGGCGTGGATCAGGTGGTTGCCGCCGATCGAGAGCGCGTCGCCGTCGCCGGTCACCACCCACACCGACAGGTCGGGGCGGGAGGACGACAGGCCGGTCGCGATCGCCGGGGCGCGGCCGTGGATCGAGTGCATACCGTACGTGTTCATGTAGTACGGGAAGCGCGACGAGCAACCGATGCCGGAGATGAAGACGATCTTTTCGCGCGGAACGCCGAGCTCGGGCATGAACCGCTGCATGGCCGCCAGGATCGAGTAGTCACCGCAGCCCGGGCACCAGCGGACCTCCTGGTCGGACTTGAAGTCCTTGGCGGTGAGCTTGAGCTCCGTCACTGGGCTAGCCATTCTTGACCACGTCCTCGAGCATGCTTTCCAGCGTCGCGGCGGTGAACGGAAGGCCGCTGATCTGGTTGAACGGAACCGCGTCGACCAGGTATTTCGCCCGGATCACGTGGGCCAGCTGGCCCAGGTTCATCTCGGGGACGACGACCTTGTCGTACGCCTTGAGCACCTCGCCCAGGTTGGCCGGCAGCGGTGCGAGGTGCCGCAGGTGCGCCTGTGCGATCGGCAACCCGCGCTGGCGCAGCGCCCGGCAGGCCGCGCCGATCGGGCCGTACGTCGAGCCCCAGCCGAGCACGAGCACGCGGGCGTTCTCGTCGGCGTCCTCGACCACGACGTCGGGCACCTCGATGGCCTCGATGCGGGCCGCCCTGGTACGCACCATGAACTCGTGGTTGGCCGGGTCGTACGAGATGTCGCCGGTCTTGTCGGCCTTCTCCAGGCCGCCGATGCGGTGCTCGAGCCCGGGCGTGCCCGGGATCGCCCACGGCCGCGCCATGGTCGACGGGTCGCGAAGGTACGGCAGGAAGCGGCCGTCCGCGCCGTTCGGCTCGGTCGCGTACGACACCGTCAGGTCGGGCAGCTCGCCGGCCTCGGGCAGCAGCCACGGCTCGGAGCCGTTCGCCACGTAGTTGTCGGAGAGCAGGACCACCGGAGTGCGGTAGGTCAGCGCGATCCGCGCCGCCTCGATCGCCGCGTGGAAGCAGTCGGACGGCGACTTGGGCGCGATCACCGCGAGCGGCGCCTCGCCGTGCCGGCCGTACAGCGCCATGTTGAGGTCGGCCTGCTCGGTCTTGGTCGGCATGCCGGTGGACGGACCGGCCCGCTGCACGTCGACGATGACCAGCGGCAGCTCCAGCGCGATGGCCAGCGAGATGGTCTCGCCCTTGAGCGCCACGCCGGGGCCGCTGGTCGTGGTCACGCCGAGGGCGCCGCCGTACGCCGCGCCCAGCGCCGCGCCGACCGCCGCGATCTCGTCCTCGGCCTGCATCGTCGTGATGCCGAACCGCTTGTGCTTGGACAGCTCGTGCAGGATGTCGGAGGCCGGGGTGATCGGGTACGCCCCCAGGAAGACCGGCAGCTTGGACCGGACACCGGCGGCCACCAGGCCGAGCGCGAGCGCCTGGTTGCCGGTGATGTTCCGGTACGTGCCGGGCCGCATCTTGGCCGGCTTGACCTCGTACCGGACCGCGAACGTCTCGGTCGTCTCGCCGAAGTTCCACCCGGCCTGGAACGCCGCCTTGTTGGCCGCCACCAGGTCGGGGCGCTTGGCGAACTTGCGCTCGAGGAACCGCAGGGTCGACTCGAACGGCCGCGAGTACATCCAGCAGACCAGGCCGAGGGCAAACATGTTCTTGGCCCGCTCGGCGTCCTTCTTGGAGACGCCGTGCTCGCTCAGCGCGCCGACGGTCATCGAGGTCAACCCGACCGGGTGAACGGCGTAGGCGTCCAGCGAGCCGTCCTCGAGCGGGCTGGTCGGGTAGCCGACCTTGGCCAGGTTTCGCTTGGTGAACTCGTCGGTGTTGACGATGATGTCGGCGCCCTGCGGCAGGTCGGACAGGTTCGCCTTCAGCGCGGCCGGGTTCATCGCGACCAGCACGTTGGGCGCGTCGCCCGGGGTGAGGATGTCGTAGTCGGCGAAGTGCACCTGGAAGCTGGACACGCCGGGCAGCGTGCCGGCCGGCGCGCGGATCTCGGCCGGGAAGTTGGGC
This sequence comes from Paractinoplanes rhizophilus, assembly GCF_042664765.1. NCBI lineage: Bacteria > Bacillati > Actinomycetota > Actinomycetes > Micromonosporales > Micromonosporaceae > Paractinoplanes > Paractinoplanes rhizophilus. The sequence goes on from NZ_JBHTBJ010000004.1 coordinate 226,631, forward strand.
AGGGTGGAGATGTCGTTGCCGAGCTGCGCGGTCTCGGATGTGAACCGGTCGCCCGTCAGCTGCATGCCGTCGCCCGAGTCGCCCGCGAACCGGATGACCACCCGGTCCAACTGCTCGACCCGCTTTGCTCCAGCTGCCACGATCTCAACCTCCAAGGGGTGCCGGCCTGGACGGGGGACGCACGTCGATGGGCCGGCCCGCGATAAGTCACTTCCAGCCTACGTCGGCGGTCCTTACTACCGGCCGCAGGCCGTTGCCCACACTACTTAGGCCATGCTTGCTCGATCCAGCGGAGTCCACCATGCGGCGGGTCATTCATCTCACTGGGTTTACTAGGCTGTGACACGTGGACGGCTATCTCGGCTCGTACGCCACGCTCGGGCTGGTGATCGGAGCGGGCGTGCTCGTCTTCGTGGGTGCATTCGCCGCCAACCGGCTACTTCGCCCGGGCAATCCGGCGGAGCCGCCGGGCAAGTTCATCGCGTACGAGAGCGGGATCGATCCGGTCGGCGGGGACTGGGCTCAGGCGCAGATCCGCTATTACGTGTATGCGTACCTTTATGTCCTCTTTGCGGTAGAAGCCGTTTTTCTCTTTCCGTGGGCCGTCGTGTTCGACCTGCCGGGTTTCGGAGCGGCCACGGTCATCGAGATGGCGATCTTCGTCGCGGTGCTCGCGCTGGGCATCCTGTACGCCTGGCGCAAGAAGATCCTGACCTGGACCTGACCGTCCATCCGGGGTGGCGGGCTCGCGACAAATCGGCGGGCATGCCAACATCGTCCGCATGGGTCAGCTTCTCCTCTTCATCGTGGTCGCCTTGGTGGTCGCCGCGATCGTCTTCGGCGTGACCGTGATGCTGGGCGGGGGCGACTCCGGATTGACGCCCGTCGAACCCGACGGGGCCGCGGTGCCGCTGCCGACCGACCGCCCGCTCGGCGAGGACGATCTGGCCGGCACCCGCTTCGACACCGCCTTCCGGGGCTACCGGATGGCCCAGGTCGACCAGGCCCTCGAGCGCGCCGCCTACGACATCGGTTACAAGGGCGAGCTGATCAGCGTGCTCGAGGCCGAGGTCATCGCGCTGCGCGAGGGCCGCACGGCCGACGCCGACGCGCTGCGCCGGGCACGTGAGGCGGCGATCGCGCCGGCCACGCCCCCGGCCAAGGAGGCCCTGATGGACCTCGACGTCCCGCCGCCGTCCGGCGACGCCGTCCCCGGCGCCGACTCCGGGCCTGGCGCCGACTCCGCGCCCGGCGCGGACGCCGCCCCCGGCGCGGACGCCGCCCCCGGCGCGGACGCCGCCCCCGGCGCGGACGCGAAGGAGTCCGAGCCGGCGGAGCCGCGGTGAGCGCGGCCGAGCCGGTCGACGGGCTCGGCGACGCCGCCCACCCTGGTACCGGGGAGGTGACCGCCACCGTCATCGTCAACGCTCCCGCCGCGCGGGTGTTCGCCGCGTTCCTCAACTGGGAGGGCCAGTCCCAGTGGATCCCGTTCACCAAGGTGCGGGTGGTGGAGGGCGACGGCGGCGAGGGCAGCCTGGTCGAGGCCGTCACCGCGATCGGCCCGGCGTCGCTCCGCGACGAGCTGCGGGTCGTCAAGGTCAACCCCCCTTTCGAGGTACGCGTCGTGCACTGCGGGAGGGTGCTGCGGGGTCCGGGTTCGGTCCGGTGCACGGCCATGTCCGGTGACCGCACCCAGGTCGTCCTGCACGAGTGGTTCCACCTGCCGGCCGGCCCGGCCGGGAAGGTCGCGTGGCCGGTGCTCTGGCCGGGGTCGAAGCTGGGCTTCACCGGCGCGCTGAAGAAGTTCGGCCGCCTGGTCGAGCAGGGCCGCCTGTAACGCCCGATTTTTGTCGGAGGGTGGCCCTACGGTGGTCGCCATGACAGACACCTCGCCGTTCGGCGCGCCGCAACCCGGCGTCGCGCCGGCCGATCTGCTCGCCGCCGGCCTCGTGATCGGCGACGACGGCCGGGCGCGCTGCTTCTGGGGCGGCAGCACCCCCGACTACGTGGGCTATCACGACAACGAGTGGGGCCGGCCGGTCCGCGGCGACGACGCGCTCTTCGAGCGGATGAGCCTCGAGGCGTTCCAGTCCGGCCTCTCCTGGATCACGATCCTGCGCAAGCGGCCCGCCTTCCGCGCCGCCTTCGACAACTTCTCGATCACCAAGGTGGCGGCGTTCGCCGAGGCCGACGCGGCCCGCCTGATGGCCGATCCGGGCATCGTCCGCAACCGGATGAAGGTCGACGCCACCCTGCACAACGCCCGGGTCGCCGCCGACCTCCCCGACGGCCTGTCGGCGCTGCTGTGGTCGTTCGCGCCGGCCCCGCGGCCGCCGCGCCCGCACACCCGGGCCGACGTTCCGGCCACCACGCCCGAGTCGGTCGCGATGGCCAAGGCGCTGAAAAAGCAGGGCTTCAAGTTCGTGGGCCCCACGACGGCGTATGCGTTGATGCAGGCGACCGGAATGGTCGACGACCACCTGGCGGGCTGCTGGGTCCCGCCGATCTCGCCCGAGCCGGCCGCGTGATGAGATGGAGCGCATGGCGCAGTGGGCGGTGATCATTCCGGCGGATCAGTGGGCGACCGAGCGGCTCTACCACAACGAGACCGTGACGGTGCCGGGCGGCGCGGGCGCGGTGGCGCCCGACGACGAGGTGCTGCTGGTCGCCGATGACCACGTGGTGGCGCTGACCCGGGCCGCCAAGACGTCCGACGGTGCCGACCTGGTCCTGACCTACGTGCGCCGTTCCTTCGACGACCCGGTGCCGGCTCCGAGCCTCGTGGCCGGCGGCGGGGCGGTCCCAGACCCGGCCGCGGCCCCGGGCGTGGCGGCCGGCGGCCGGTCGGTCCGCGCCCCGGGTCTGGTGGCAGGCGGCGGTCCGGTTCAGGTCGAGCCGCAGGAGTTCCGCCGGCTCGCGGCCGCGCTGGGCGGCGAGCCCGGCCCCGGCACGCCGACCTGGCTGGTCAGCCTGGCCCTGCCGATCGAGGCCACCACCCCGGCCGACGCGGTGCGCCAGTTCTGGACGCACGTGGCCGAGCTGGGCCCCAAGGAGCTGCCCACCTACGTCTGGCCCTCTGGCGACGAGCTGGCCATGCAGGCGTTCGTGCTGGGCGAGGAGGCCAACCAGGACCCCGAGGAAGACGACGACGAAGACTGAGCCGGGCGGCACGCCACGGCCCCGCAGCGCGGAGCTGCGAGGCCGAGGGTGCGACGCCGGCCGGGCCGGGCGAGGGGCGGGGCCGGTGTCGCGATCAGGGCCGGTGGCGGGTCGCAAGCCGGTCACGATCCCGGAGACGATCGGCCGGTGGCGAGCCGGGTGACGATCGGCCGGTCGGAGCCGGAGGGCGATCGGCCGATGGCGAGCGCCGGGGGAAATCGGCCGGTTCAGCCGCCCAGACTGGCCGCGGCCGACCTGATCGCCGATGAGAAGTAGCTGACCTGGGTGTAGACGCCCGGCCGGTTGCGCCGCGCGCAGCCGTCGCCCCAGCTGACGATGCCGACCTGGACCCAGGCGCCGGCCGAGTCGGTGCGGAACATCGGGCCGCCCGAGTCGCCCTGGCAGGTGTCCACGCCGCCCGCGGCGTACCCGGCGCAGATCTCGTCGGTCGCGATGACCTCGCCGTTGTACATGGCCGCCGAGTTGCAGGTGGCGTCGCTGACGAACGGCACCTGCGCCTTCAGCAGGTAGCGCTGCTGCGAGCCGCCCTCGCGCGCCGCGCCCCAGCCGGCGATCGTGAACGTGCCCGAGTCGTACGCGGTGCTGGTGGCGATCGGCAGCGTGGCCAGGCCGGTCACCGGGCTGGCCAGCCGGATCAACGCCCAGTCCTTCCCGGCCCCGTTGTAGCCCGGCGCCCGGTACACGTAGTTGGACTTGCGGGTGATCCGGCTGCTGGAGTTGAGATCGACCACGCCGAGCGTCGCCGTGATCGACGTGTTCGTGCCGGTGCGGCCCACGCAGTGCGCCGCGGTGAGCACGATCGTCGAGCTGTAGAGCGCCCCGCCGCAGCCCATCGAGAGCCGCACCATGAACGGGAACTCGCCCTGCGCCGCTCGGGTGCCGCCGACGACGTTCGTGCTCGGCACCACACCGTCGCCGGAGCCGCCCGGCGCCGCCGCGGCGGGGGACGCGCTAGCGCCCAACGCCGCGGCGGTGAGCACGGCCATCGCCGTACCCCAGAGAATCCGCCACCTGACCATCTAGACCCTCCCCATCGAAAATCGGTGAGCAGAGCCTATTGATAAACCTCTATGTCTGTGGCGATCCCAAAATCGTCATACCGTCAGCGACCCTCGAACACCGGCTTCTGCTTCGCCAGGAACGAGGCGACCGCCGCCCGGTGGTCGTCGGTGGCGCCGCAGATGGCCTGCGCCTGCGCCTCGGCCGCCAGCGCATCGGAGAGCGTTCCCGCATCCCCGACCGACAGCTCGCGCTTGATCGCGCCGTAGGCCACGGTCGGCCCGGCCGCGAGGCGCGAAGCCAGCTCGTGAGCGGCCGGCAGCACCTCGTCGTCGGCGGAGACCAGCCGGGAGAGCAGGCCGATCCGCTCGGCGGAAGCGGCGTCGACCGGCTCGGCGAGCAGCAGCAGCTCCAGCGCCCGGGCGTGCCCCACGATCCGCGGCAGCGACCACGACACCCCGCTGTCGCCGGCCAGCCCCACGTTCGCGAACGCCATCAGAAACTTCGTCGACGGTCCGCCGATCCGGAAATCGGCCAGCAGCGCGAACGACGCGCCCGCGCCGGCCGCCATGCCGCGCACCGCGGCCACCACCGGCTTGGGCATGTTCGCCAGCCGCTGGGCGATCGGGTTGTAGTGCGCCCGCACGGTGTCGAGGTCGGTCTTGCCGGACTCCAGCTGCTCGGCGTGCTCGCGCAGGTCCTGGCCCACGCAGAAGCCGCGACCCGCGCCGGCCAGCACGATCGCCCGGCAGGTGCGGTCGGATTCGAGCTGCGCGAGCGTGTCCCGCAGCGCCTCCTTGAGGTCGACGTCGAGCGCGTTCATCGCCTCGGGCCGGTTGAGCGTGAGCGTGACGACCGCGTCAGTGCGGTCCACCAGCAGGGAGTCTGTCATGAATCCGAGAATCCCACACGGGAGGAAGGGTCGGAGAATCCCACACGGCCGCCGCGCGAGACCGACTGCAGGCAGCGCTCGACGTACCGATCGGCGGCCGGCCGCAACCGGGTCGCGTGCCGGTCGAAGAATCCCGCCGCGCTCGCGCCGGGCCACCGCGGCGGCAGCAGCGACGACGGCAGCTGCGGATCGCGGAACAGGAACGACCGCCAGGCGTGCACGAGCCGGAACCGGGCCGCGTACGCGTCCTCGTCGCTGCTGCGGGCGTTGACCGCGCTCACCACCGGTCGCAGGTCGGCGACGAACGTCTCGTAGGACGACGCGAGCGACGGCAGGTCCCACGCCTTGCCCACCACCTCGCTGGCCCCCGGCGACCCGGCCGCGTGGGCCGCGCTGAACCGCTCATATCCCACGCCCGCGTCGACCAGGACGGTGTCGACCTCGTCGGCGGCGCGCGGCGCGACCCAGGCGTGGTCACCCAGCGTGCCGTAGCCGAGGAACGACAGTCGGTTGGCATCCTTCTTGGCGAGCGGGCCGTGCAGCAGAATGAGATCGAACCGGCCGTCCCATCCCGAGCGCCCGGTGCGGTAGATCCGGGCCGCCGCCTCGTCGAGCCGGCGCGCCGCCTTGGGGGTGAGCAGATAGCCCGGCCCGGAGACCAGACGGAGGGGGTGCAACCAGCCTTGGCGCACCATCCGGGACACCGCGGTGCGTACCGCGGGCGGTGCGATTCCGAGCGGCGCCAGCAGCTTGACCAGGGCGGCTACCGGCGCTCGCCCGCCCCGGGGGCGGAGGTAATCGCCGTACAGGTCGAAGAGTGCCGACCGCGCCTGCATGACCGCACATTGTGACAGCCTTAAAGACGATATGCTAGATGCTGTCACATCCGCCCGGGCTGGGTTTGGGTTCGCCGGTGTTCATCAGGGAAAATGTTTGATCGGCACGGTGGGCCGGGTCGCGTGAACGCGCGCGATGGCCCGCGGCCGCCGGTCGGATACGAGTACCACGCCGCGTGGGGCTGAGCGCGCGACGTAGAGAAGTGGCAGTGGGGAAACCCACCGACACCCTGATGTAGGTCTGAGGGGAGACGAAATGGCGGCGATGAAGCCGCGGACGGGCGATGGTCCGCTGGAGGTCACCAAGGAGGGGCGGGGCATCGTCATGCGCGTCCCACTGGAAGGTGGTGGCCGTCTCGTCGTTGAGATGACTCCGGACGAGGCCAACGCGCTGGGCGACGCGTTGAAGTCGATCGCCGGCTGACGTTTCGCGCGAGCCCGCCGGTACGGTACCGCCCGTACCGGCGGGCTTTCCATGTCTTCGAGAAAGGTCATGCTCTCGTGTTTCCGATCAGGCTGACCGATCATCTCGACGACGACCGCACCAGAATCGTGCCGATCGCCGCCTCGGGCCCACTGTCGCACGAGGCGGGCGAGCTTTCGGCGGAAATCGACGCGCTGGCCGAGGGATGCGCCGCGGCCGGTGACGTGACACTGCTGCCACGGCCGCTGCGCCGGCCCCGAAATGTCGTGCTGGTGGGCGTCGGCGCGGGTGACGAGGCGGGCTGGCGTGCCGCCGGCGCCGCCGCGATCCGCGACGTCGGTCCCGGCGAGCCCGTGCAGGTGATGCTGCCCGGCGAGGGCGCGCCGGACGCGGTGCGCGGCCTGGCCGAGGGTCTCTGGCTGGGCGGCTATCGCTTTCGCGACGGCCGCGAAGACCGCCGATCGGCCGCGGTCGAGCTGATTTCTCCCGCTTTTTCGGCGTACGTCGAGAGCATGGCCCTCGCGACCGCATCCGCACGCGCTGCCTGGCTGGCCCGCGACCTCACCAACACCCCGTCCTCGCTGAAGAACCCCGCCTGGCTGGCCGAGGAGCTCGTGGGCGCCGCCGCCGGCCGTACCGGAGTGGAGGTCCGCATCCGTTCCGGCGCCGAGCTGGACCGCTTCGGCGGCCTCCGGGCCGTCGGCGGCGGCTCGGTGAGCCCGCCCTGCCTGGTCGAGATGTCCTGGTCGCCGGCGGGCGCCCGCACGCACGTGGCCCTGGTCGGCAAGGGGATCACCTTCGACTCCGGCGGTCTCTCGATCAAGACCCGTGAGGGCATGAAGCGGATGAAGGTCGACATGGGCGGCGCGGCCTCGGTGGCGGCGGCGACGCTGGGCGCGGCCGAGCTGGAGCTTCCGGTACGCGTCACCGCGCTGCTCCCGCTGGCCGAGAACGCGGTCGGCGCCGGCGCCTACCGCCCCGGCGACGTGATCACCCACTACGACGGCACCACCAGCGAGTCCACCAACAGCGACGCCGAGGGCCGCCTGGTGCTGGCCGACGCGCTCGGCTACGCGGCCGCCGAGCTCGATCCCGACGTGATCATCGACCTGGCCACGCTGACCGGGGCGAACACGGTCGCGCTGGGCCACCGCACGGCCGCGCTCTACAGCCACAACGACGACCTGGCCGCCGCGCTCGCCGAGGCGGGCCGCCGGGCGGGCGAGCAGATGTGGCGGCTGCCGCTGCCCGACGACTACCGCGAGCACCTGAGCAGCGACCTGGCCGACCGGCACAGCTCGCCAATACGCGGCGCCGGCTCGGTGGTGGCGGCGCTGTATCTCGCCGACTTCCTCGGCGACAAGGCCGATGCCTGGGCGCACGTCGACATGGCCGCGCCCGCCTGGGCCGAGGCCACCGAGCTCGAGATCACCCGCGGCGCTACCGGCTGGGGCGCCCGCACCCTGCTGCGCTATCTCGAGCGGCTCAGCGCTTGACCGCGGCCAGCAGGCCGGCGCCCGAGGGGATCACCGCGGGGATCCACTCCTCGGCCTCCCGCACGGTGCGCACCGTCTCGCGGATGGTCAGCGTGTCGACGTCGCGGGCGGCCGGGTCGCTGATCCGGCCGCCGGCCATCGCCCCGTTGACCACCAGCACCCCGCCCGGCCGCAGCAGCCGCAGCGCCGCCTCCGCGCACGCGCCGAACTCGGTCGCGTCGGCGTCCACGAACACCAGGTCGTAGACCCCGTCGGCGAGCCGGGGCAGCACATCCAGCGCGCGGCCGGTGATGATCCGGGTGCGCGAGGACGCGAAGCTGGCCTCCACGAAGATCCGGCGGGCGATCCGCTGGTGCTCGTTCTCCACGTCGATCGTGGTGAGCACCCCGTCGGCCCGCATGCCGCGCAGCAGCCAGACGCCGCTCACCCCGGTACCCGTGCCGATCTCGACCACCGCCTTGGCGTTGCCCGCGGCGGCGAGAAGGCGCAGCACGGACCCCGCGGCCGGAGTGACGCTCTCCAGGCCCAGCTCATGGGCGAGGCCGCGCGCGGTCTGCAGGACGATGTCCTCGGCGGCGTAGGCCTCGGCGAACTGCAGCGACTGGGCCGATTGCGGGCCGATCGGACGGGCTGACGGGATGATGACGACCTCCGGGTGGGTGTGCGGAATCGGCGCACATCGGCTATGAGAGTAGAGCGATGCTCTCCCGGGACGCACGCGGCCGTCGATGGGATAAACCGGCCGGGCCCGGGCGGGCTCGGGGATCCGTGTCATCCTTGAGGGGGAGCCGGGCTCCTTCAGGACCGCGAGTGTGGGAGGCACCGACGTGACCGACGGCTGGAACGCGCGCAACGCTCCGCCGCCCGCCGGTCAGCCCCTGCCGCAAAACGCGAGCTGGTGGTCCGACGCCCTCGCCGACCCCTGGCGCGACCCGTACGCGCCGGCCCAGGTCGTGCTGCCGCCCCCGCCGCCGGGCGGGGGTCCCGCGCCCGAGCCGGTCACCGACCCCGACGCGCCCCGCCGCTCGCTCACCCCGGTCCTGCTGATCTGCCTGATCACCGCCCTGCTCGCCGGCGGTCTCGGCGGCACCCTGGGCTTCGTCTTCGCGGTCCGCGGCGGCCTGGCCGACACCGGCGGCAACCCGCTCGGCGCGCCCCCGGCCGAGCCGTCGGCCGCGGTCAACCGGGCGCCCGACTCGCTGGCCGGCGTCGCCAAGAAGGTGCTGCCGAGCGTCGTGACGGTCCGGGTCACCGGCGCGATCGGCTCCGGCTTCGTGGTCTCCGCGAACGGGTACGTGATCACCAACGACCATGTGGTCGAGTCCGGCAGCGACAACATGTCGGTCTCGTTCAGCGACGGGACCACGGCCAAGGCGACCCTGGTCGGCCGCGACCCCGAGTCCGACATCGCGGTGATCAAGGTCGCGAAATCCGGTCTCACCCCGGTCGCGATCGGCAACTCCGACGCGATCGCGGTCGGCGACCCGGTGCTCGCGTTCGGCTCGCCGCTGGCGCTGGTCAACACGGTGACCGCGGGCATCGTGAGCGCCCTCGACCGGACGATCCAGTCGGGCGACCCGGGCGGCACGACCCGCTACTACGCGGCCATCCAGACCGACGCCGCGGTCAACCAGGGCAACTCGGGCGGCCCGCTGGTCAACGCGGCCGGCCAGGTCGTCGGGGTCAACTCGGTGATCCGTTCGCTGGGCACCACCGAGACCGACGCCGGCAACATCGGCCTCGCCTTCGCCATCCCGATCAACCAGGCCAAGCGCCTCGCCGGCGACATCATCGACCACGGCAAGGCCCGGCGCACGGTGATCGGCGCCGAGGTGGCCACCGGCACTCGCACGGTCACCGGCGCCCGCCTGCGCTCGGTCCAGCCGGCCGGCCCGGCCGCCACCGCGGGCCTCAAGGCCGGCGACGTGATCACCAAGCTCGACAACCACGTCCTCGAGGACAGCACCGACCTGATCGCCCTGGTGCGCAAGTACGCGCCCGGCACGGTGGTCCCGGTGGAGTACCGCCGGGGCGCCAAGACCGCCACCGCCTCCGTGACGCTGGTCGCCGACAGCAACTGAAATGCGTAGGCTGGGCTCGTGTTTGACAACCTGAACTGGTGGGAGATCGGGGCGCTGCTGCTCCTCGCGCTGCTGATCTTCGGTGAGCGCCTGCCCAAGGTGATCGGCGACGGCATGCGCATGCTGCGCGGCCTGCGGGCGATGGCGCAGAACGCCACCTCCGACCTGAACAAGGAGCTCGGCACCGACCTCCAGCTGCAGGATCTGCACCCCAAGGCGTTCATCCGCAAGCACATCCTCAGCGAGGAAGAGGAGGACGCGCTGCGCAAGCCGCTGCAGGGCCTCCTCGACGACGTCAAGTCCGACCTCAACGGCGTCAAATCGGATTTGTCCGACGTGGCGGCCGCAGCGGACATCAAAAAGCCTGCCGCCTCTCCCGGTGCTGCACTGGAGAAGCGGCAGAGCTTCGATCTGGACGCGACGTAATTACCGCTTGGCGTTGACCATCAGGCCGAGGGGCTTGCCCACCAGGGAGTCGCGCCGGACGGCCAGCTTGGCCGCCACCTCGTCCAGGGCCTTGGCGGCCGGGGCGTCCGGGGCAGCGAGCACGATCGGCTCGCCCGCGTCGCCGGCCTCGCGCACGCGGGTGTCCAGCGGCACCTGACCGAGCAGCGGCACCGAGGCGCCGACGGTCTGGGTGAGCGAGTCGGCCACGGTCTGCCCGCCGCCGGCCCCGAAGACCTCCATGCGGGAGCCATCGGGCAGTTCGAGCCACGACATGTTCTCCACCACGCCGAGCAGTCGCTGGTGGGTCTGCAGCGCGATCGCGCCGGCCCGCTCGGCCACCTCGGCCGCGGCCGCCTGCGGCGTGGTCACCACCAGGATCTCCGCGTTCGGCAGGAGCTGGGCCAGCGAGATCGCCACGTCGCCGGTGCCCGGCGGCAGGTCGAGCAGCAGCACGTCCAGGTCGCCCCAGTAGACGTCGGCGAGGAACTGCTGCAGCGCGCGGTGCAGCATCGGCCCGCGCCAGACCACCGCCGCGTTCCCGGCGGTGAACATGCCGATCGAGATCACCTTCACCCCGTGCGACTGCGGCGGCATGATCATGTCTTCGACCCGGGTCGGGCGGCCCTCGACGCCGAGCATGCGGGGCACCGAGTGGCCGTAGATGTCCGCGTCGATCACGCCGACCGAGAGCCCGCGCTTGGCCAGCGCCGCCGCCAGGTTGACCGTCACACTCGATTTGCCGACGCCACCCTTGCCGCTGGCCACCGCGTACACCCTGGTCCGGGAACCTGGTTGGGCGAACGGGATGATCGGTTCGGCACCGGCGGAACCACCGCGCAGCGTGCTCTGCAGCGCCTTGCGCTGCTCCTCGGTCATCACGCCGAAATCGATGCTCACCGAGCTGATCCCGGGGACCTTGGTGAGGGCGGCGGTGATGTCCGTGTTGAGCTTGTCGCGCAGCGGGCAGCCGGCCACGGTGAGCAGCAGCTCGACCTTCACATGCGCGCCGGTGACGGTGAAGCCCTTGACCATGCCGAGGTCGGTGATCGGGCGGCGGATCTCGGGGTCGTCCACGGTCGCGAGCGCGGCCTGGATCGCTTCCTCGAGAGTGGGGGCGGGAGCGGACATGATTCGAGGTTACTCGGTGGTCAGGAGCGCTCGTCCTCCCACTCCATACGGGCCCGCTTCTCCCGGCGCAGGGCCGCCTCGTCCAGCTCGTCGGCCAGACGGGCCAGCTCGGAGCGGAGGAAGTCGCGGGTCGCCACCTCGCCCATCGCGATGCGCAGCGAGGCGATCTCGCGGGCCAGATACTCGGTGTCCGCCTTCTGCATCGCGGCGCGCCGCCGGTCCTCTTCCATCGCCAGCCGGTCGCGGTCGGCCTGCCGGTTCTGGGCCAGCAGAATCAGCGGCGCCGCGTAGGACGCCTGCAAGGACAAGATCAAGGTCAAGAACGTGAAGGTGTACGGGTCGAAGCGCAGATCCGCCGGCGCCAGCGTGTTCCAGGCGAACCACGCCCCGATCACCATCGTCATCCAGACTATGAACTGAGCTGTGCCCATGCCCCGGGCGATCGCCTCCGACCAGCGGCCGAACGTCTCGGGATTGAGCCGGGGCAGCCGTACCCGCCCCGGCTCGACCGGCTGGTCCAGCCGGTCCCGGCGCGGCTCGGTGCTCACAGGTCGACCCTCTGCTCGTCAGTGGCCTCGGCGTCCCGGGCGCGCCAGCCCCGGGGCAGCGAGTGGTCGAGCACGTCGTCGACCGTGACCGCGCCCACCAGCCGATGCGCGTTGTCCACCACCGGCATCGCCACCAGGTCGTACGTCGCCATGCGTTTGATGATCTCGGCGAGCGCCACCTCGGGACGCAGCGGATCGAGGTCGCTGTCGACGATGCCGCCCAGGATCGTGGCCGGTGGCTCCCGCAGCAGCCGCTGGAAATGCACCATGCCGAGGTACTTACCCGTCGGCGTGGCCGAGGGCGCGCGCGCCACGAAGACCTGCGCCGCCACCACCGGGGAGAGCTCCGGCTCGCGGATGCGGGCCAGCGCCTCGGCCACCGTCGCATCGGGCGTGAGGATCACCGGTTCCGAGGTCATCACGCTGCCCGCGGTGCCCTGCCGATAGTTCATCAGCTGGCGGACCGGGGCCGCCTCTTCGGGCTCCATCAGGTCCAGGAGCACGGTCTGCTCGGTCTTGGGCAGCTCGCCGAGCAGGTCGGCGGCGTCGTCCGGGTCCATCCGCTCGAGCACGTCCGCGGCACGCTCGCGGTCGAGGCGTACCAGGATCTCGACCTGATCGTGCTCGGGCAGCTCCTCGAGGACGTCGGCCAGGGTGCGGTCGCTCAGCGCGGCCGCCACCTCGTTGCGCCGGGCGTCCGGCAGGTCCTGCAGCGCGTTCGCCATGTCGGCCGGGCGCATCTGCTCGAGCAGCGCCAGCAGGTTGGAGGTGCCCTGGGTGTCGGTCGGGCCGAACAGATTGCGGATCCGCTCGTACTCGGCCTGGTAGACGTGCCCACGGCGGGTGAGCCGCCCGGTGTGCTCGCGCACCGCCACCCGGGTGACCAGCCACTCGTTGCTGCGGTTCTGCTCCATGCCGATGTCGACGACGGTGCCCTGGATGCCCGGCCCGTCGCCGGTCTCCGGCTTCACGGTGACCCGGCGGTCGAGCAGGTCCTCCACCACCAGCAGCTCGTTGGGCCGCTTCTCGAAGCGGCGCAGGTTGAGCGTGCCGGTGCTGAGCACCACCGCCTCGGCGTCCATCGAGGTGACCCGCCCGATCGGCAGGAAGATGCGGCGCCGCAGCGCCATCTCGGCGACCAGCCCGACGACCTGCGGCGGCCGGTTGGTGGTGCGCAGCCGCACCACCGCGTCGCGCACCCGGCCGACCCGGTCGCCGTTCGGGTCGAAGACGCCCAGCCCGGCCAGCCGGGCCAGATAAACCCGCGTCCCCATGGTCACCGCCTCAGCCTAGGTTAGGGTCCGGACATGTCCACCGTGGCGTACGAGATCGTCGACGTGTTCACCGATCGCCCCTTCGCCGGGAATCCGCTGGCCGTGGTGTACGGCGCCGACGATCTGGCCGCCGACCAGATGCACGCGCTGGCCCGCGAGTTCAACCTGGCGGAGACCGTTTTCATTCTCCCGCCCACCGCCGCGGCCACCTACCGCGCGCGGATCTTCACCCCCGAGCGTGAGCTGCCGTTCGCCGGCCACCCGAGCGTGGGCGCCGCGGTGACCTCGATGCGCCGCGGTCTCTTCCCGCCCGGCGAGATCATCCAGGAGTGCGGCGCGGGCCTGCTGCCGCTCTCGGTCCGGGAGTCCGGCTCGGCGACGCTCACCGGTGGCGAGCCGACGCTGGGCGAGCCGCTCGATCCCGCCCCGCTGCTGGCCCTGGCCGGCCTCGCGGCCGAGGACCACGAGCTTGCTGCCCCACGTTCCGCTGGGTGCGGTCTGGCCTGGGTGTTTCTTCCGGTACGGCGGGAAGCGCTCGCGAAGATCCGGATCGACGACGCGGCCGCCGAGAAGCTCGGGGTGGCCGAGCTGAGCATCTTCTCCTGGTCCGCGGCCCCGGCGGAGGCCCACGCGCGGGTCTTCTGTCCCGGTGCCGCCGTCCCCGAGGACCCGGCGACCGGCTCGGCCGCCCTTGGCCTCGGCGTCTATCTGGTCGGCGCGGGGATCCTGCCGGCCGACGGCACCTCGTCCTACCGCATCCACCAGGGCATCGAGATGAAGCGTCCGTCGTTGCTGGACTGCACCGTGACCGCCTCGGCCGGGCAGGCCACCGTCGCCACCGTGACCGGCCACGTCTGTCCGATCGCGAAGGGCGAGATCGCCGTACCGCCCTTCATCGGTTAGCTCTTCATGGCTTACGTACTCGGTGGAGCTTGAACGGCCGGCGGGTCTCCACCCGGGCCGGGGTCTCCCGCGGTGCGGCCGCGCCCGAGTCGGCCGGCAGCTCCGGTGCGGTCGTGTCCTCGCCGGACGGGGTCAGGCGGACGATCGCGCAGCCGTCGGCGACCCAGCGGGCCACCAGCTCGTCGAACGTGCCGGACGCGTTCAGGCGCTTCTGAGCCAGCTGCGGGGCGACCTCGGCCCACTCGTCGCCGCCCGGGGTCAGGCGGGTCACCGTCATCTCGGCCACCACGATCAGGCCACCGGTGTCGCCGCGCAGGCGGACCGTCGCCGTGGACGCCTCGGCCAGGCCGGGCGCGTACTGCTCGCCCGGGCCGGTCACCACGATCAGCGAGCCGTCCAGCGGCATGCACCACACGCCGAGGGCCGGGCCGTCGCCGACCGAGACCCAGGCCAGCGCCGCCTTCTTGACCGCCTCTTCGAGGACCGCAGACGTCATCGGGACATCCTCGCACCTTCCGCCTCCGTCAGCTGGGCGTGGTCGATCAGGCTCACCACCTCGGTCAGCGACCGAACCGTGCGCCCGGCGAAGTTGGTGTCCGAGTCGTACACGAGGTGGTTGGCGAGATCCGGGGCGGCCAGCCGGACCGGGGTCATCCCGACCGTGGCGGCGCCGGTGAGCTCGTTGCTGCCGCCGTCGCCGACGTACAGGCACTCCGCCGGTTGGACGTCGAGCTCGTGGCACGCGGCCAGGTAGATGGCCGCGTCCGGTTTGCAGATGCCCAGCCGTACCGAAAAAACCGTCGCGTCCAGGAGCGGCGCGACCGGCAGGCTCGGCAGGAAGGCCGGCAGCTCGTGGGTGCAGTCGCTGATCATCGCGGTCGCCAGACCGCGCCGGCGGATGGCCGAGAGCACGCTGACCGCGTCGGGCCGCAGCCGGGTGTCGGCCTTGAGCGCGTTGATCCGGGCCGGCACGCCCGCGCGCACCTGTGACGGGCGGGGGCGGCCGCCCGCCTGCTCGATGACCCATCGTAGGGTGGCTTCGGCGGAGCCGTACCGGCCACGGGCACGCGCCCGGAAGGTGCGGTCGAGCACCCCGGTCACCGCGTCCGGATCGGCGCCCAGGGATCGGGCGATCTCGGCGTGCTGAGGTCCGCGCTGCACCGCACGGGTCAGGGTGCCAAAAAAGTCAAACACGACCGCACAGTATGCGGGCACGATAAATCAGCCTCCCGGGGCTTCGGGTGGTCAAAAGGGGCGGGATAACCTCGGTGACTGTAGTCACGGCGTTACTTTCCGTTCAATAGCGATCGGTAAACGTGTTCCAGAACCGTGCAAGAAGCGACGGCCGGGGATGAATGGGCGCTCACCGCACCAACGGCATGGATCGACAACCGTCGTCGCCCTGGTGGTCGCCGTCCTCGCCGTCTCGTCGTCGGCCCCGCTGATCGCGTTCGCCGCCGCGCCCGCCCTGGCCATCGCGTTCTGGCGCAACGGCCTGGCCGCGGTCGCCCTCACCCCGGTGACCCTCGGGCCGCGCCGCGGCGAGCTCCGCGGCGCCGGCCGCCGCGCTTTGATCTTCGGGCTGCTGGCCGGCGTCGCCCTGGCCGCACATTTCGCGACGTGGATGCCCAGCGTCCAGCTCGGCTCGGTGGCCACCGCGACGGCCCTGGTCGCCACCCAGCCCGTCTGGCAGGGCCTGATCGCCGCCGCCCAGGGCCGCCGTCCGTCGGCCGCCGGCTGGCTGGGCATCGTCGTGGCGGTCGCGGGTGCCGCGTGGGCCACCGGCGCGGACGTCGGTGTGTCCGCGACGGCGGTGCTGGCCGACGTCCTGGCCCTGCTGGGCGCGATCGCCGTGGCCGTGTACACCGCCCTGGGCGAGCAGGCCCGGGCCACGCTGAGCACCACGACGTACACCTGGATCTGCTACGGCACGTGCGCGGCCGTCCTGCTGGCGGTGTGCCTGATCGCCGGCGTCGACCTGGCCGGCTACGACCGGCGTACGTGGGCCGCGATCCTGGCCCTGGTGGCCGGGGCGCAGCTGTTGGGCCACTCGATGTTCAACTACGCCCTCCAGCGCACCTCGGCCACCACGGTCAGCGTGCTGGCCCTGCTCGAGGTGCCCGGGGCCGCCCTGCTGGCCTGGGTGTGGCTGGGTCAGCAGCCGCGGCCCGCCGCCCTGCCCGGCCTGCTGCTGCTCCTGACCGGCGTGGCCGTCGTGATCCTCGGCGCCGCCCGGGCCGGCCGCCCCGCGATCGATCCGGCCCTCGCCGACTAAGGCCTGTCCGGCCACCACCTGGACCTCGCCTCGCTCCCGCGTGATCGGCCGGACCGGCCTGGGTCCGCTTTGGGTGGGTTCGCTCGTTGATCCCGGGTGGGGCGCCGGGTTGGCGGCGGCCGGCGAGGGCGGGTAGAGAGGGGGAATGCGATGTACGGCGGTCGATTCCGGGCGGGTCTCGTGCTCCCGGCGGGCCTTGGGTTTCGGGCGGGCCTTGGGTTTCGGGTGGGCCCTGGGCTCGGGGCGGGTCTCGGGCGCCGGGCGGGCCTGGGGCCGCGGGCGGGCGTCCGGCTCTGGGCGGGCCTGGTGTTCGGGGCGGTCCTCATGATCGGCGGGTGTGGCGGGCCCGGGGACGGGGAGATCGTCGACTCGCCGGGGCTGACCGGGGGCTGGACCACGGCGGGCTGCGGCGTGCCTCGCACCCCCGAGCACGTCACCGTCGGCGGCGTTCAGGTGCCGGTCACGCCGCCCCACCTGGAGGCGGTGATGGGCCGGATCGACCAGGCCGGCCGGGCCCGGTTCGCGGAAAGCTATGCCGGGATCGAGGTCGATCAGGAGCGGGTCCGGGCGATCGTCTACCGCGTGCCGTCGG
The DNA here is from genome assembly GCF_042664765.1 of Paractinoplanes rhizophilus. Lineage (NCBI taxonomy): Bacteria > Bacillati > Actinomycetota > Actinomycetes > Micromonosporales > Micromonosporaceae > Paractinoplanes > Paractinoplanes rhizophilus. Next base: position 243,706 of record NZ_JBHTBJ010000004.1, read on the forward strand.
CCGCCTTCGACGACTTCATCCGCACGTCGGCCGAGGACGCCTGCGTGGTCGTGCGCGACGCCGGCCACTCCACCAAGGACCTGACCCTCTGGCACGACCGGGTGCTGGCCGACCTGCCGTACTGGACCGAGCGGGGAGTCCGCATCGTCAGCCTCGGCGCCCGGCACGACGGCAGCGGCGTCGAGCTCGGCGTCCGCGACGTCGAGGAGGCCCGCCGGCAGTTGCTGGCCCGCTATGGCGTGAAGGCGCCGCTGATCTTCGAAGAGGCCGATCCGGTACGCCCGCTGCCGGCCCCGACCAGCCGCATCGCCCCGCCGCCGGACGAGCCATCGCACGACCGTCCTCGCTGACGGCGGTCGGCCGCATCGCCCGCCGCCGGGCGACCCACCACCCGACCGTCCTGGGCGCGCCCCGCCGCATCCCCGCCACCGGGGGATCATGTCACCAGTTGGGATCGGACTCGCTGAGCGTGACCAGCACGACGATGAGCACGATCGCCGCCACCAGCAGGGCGACCGCGGTCCAGCCGACGATGATGCCGGCCAGCGCCATACCGGCTCCGTTCGTGCCGTTGCGGGCGATCCGCCGACGGGCGACGTGGCCCATGATCGCGCCGACGATCCCCAGGATGCCACCGAAGCCGTACCCGCAGAGGCCCGGCACCGCTGCGCACGAGACGACCAGCGACGCGATCGCCAACCCCTCGGTCTCCGGCGGCCGGTAGAGGTACTGGTAGACCGGCTGGGGGTACTGATACGCCGGCGGGACCGGGTTGTCCGGGGGCGGCGTCGGGTCGGACGGATACGGATAGCTCAATATCGCCTCCGGTGGGTTGTCGGCGACTCACTTTAAACAACGAGGTCACGTACGCCGGTCGTGCGCCACATGGGGGCGATGTTTGCCCAGGCGCATGTGACGGGGCAGGATCGCCGCATGGTCTTCGACGCCCGCTCCGCCAGCGGCAGCCGTTCCCGGCGTGACGCCACCCGGCCCGCGGCCGGCCGCCGGCCGCGCACCACCGTTCCCGACGTCCCCGACACGGCCGATGCCCCGGTGGAGGCAGAGCCCGGCGAGGCGCCCGTGACCCTCCGCCTGGACGGGAAGGTCGCGCTGGTCACCGGCGCGGGCAGCCCCGACGGCATCGGGTACGCGACCGCCCGCCGCCTGCGCGACCTCGGCGCCCGGGTGGCGATCGTCTCGACGACGAGGCGCATCCACGACCGGGCCGCCGAGCTCGGCGTGACCGGTTTCGTGGCCGACCTGACCGACGAGGCCGAGGTGGGCGCGCTGGCCGACGCGATCACCGACCAGCTCGGCGACGTCGAGGTGCTGGTGAACAATGCCGGCCTCGCGAGCCGCGCCTCGCCCGAGGTCCTGCGCCCGGTCGCGCAACTGACCTACGACGAGTGGAAGGCCGAGATCGACCGCAACCTGAGCACGGCGTTCCTGTGCAGCCGCGCCTTCCAGGGCGCGATGGCCGAGCGCGGCTGGGGCCGCATCGTCAACCTGGCCGCGACCGCGGGCCCGGTCAACGCCCTCCCCACCGAGGCCGCGTACGCCGCCGCCAAGGCCGGCGTGGTGGGGCTGACCCGGGCGCTGGCGATGGAGCTGGTCGCCGACGGTGTCAACGTGAACTGCGTGGCCCCCGGCACGATCTACACCGCCGCCTCGACGGTGACCGAGATCAAGCAGGGTCTGGGCACGCCGATCGGCCGCCCCGGCACCCCCGACGAGGTGGCCGCCGCGATCGCGTTCCTCTGCTCCCCGGCCGCTTCGTACATCACCGGCCAGATGCTCGTCGTCGACGGCGGCAACAGCGTCCGTGAGGCCGAATTCCGCTGACCCACCGCTCCGCCCGCCGGGTTGCCGGCGGGCGGAGCGGCGGGCCGTAAGGCCGGCCGGCATCGGCGCGGCCTCGCGGCTCGATGGTGCGCGTGACTCAGGCCCACGCGAGGCTCAGGGCGCGGCGCAACTTTGGCGCGCCGCGTGACTCAGGCGGGCGGGTCGGCGGCCTGACGGTTTGCTTCGTCGGTCGGTCGGCCGGGCTTACCCGGCCGACCGCACCGATCAGTAGGTGCTGTTCATCCCGTTGTTCACGGCGAAGATGATCGCGACCACGTAGAAGGCGCAGACGAGCACGCCGAGGCCGGTGAAGATGTAGCCGAGCCAGAGGCCGGCCGTGGCCAGGCCCTCGCCCTGCTCGCCGGTCTGGCGGATCTGCTTCTTGGCCATGTGGCCGAGGATGATCGCGACCGGCGCGAAGATGAACGCGAACACCAGGGCCAGGATCGCCATCGTGTTCGTGCCCGCCACCGGGACGTAGACCGGTTGCTGATAGCCGGGCTGGCCGTAGGGCTGCTGCCCGTAACCCTGCGGCTGGCCGTATTGCTGGCCGTAGGGCTGGTCACTGGGCGGAGGCTGCCCGTACGGCTGGCCGTAGGGCTGGCCGCTCGATGGCGGCTGGCCGTAGGGCTGCCCACTGGACGGCGGCTGGCCGTACGGTTGTCCGCTGGACGGCTGGGTGGGGTCGCTGGGCTGCCCGTAGGGCTGCTGGGGCTGATATGGATCCGGCGTACCGCCGGACGTCGGATATGTCATGAGGTCCTCCTCGTTCCCCGGCACCGTACTAGCCGGGACAAACGTGGGGACACGATAGGCGTACTCCGTCCCAGGAAGCGACGCCAATCGGACTCAATTTCCCCGATGTCCGCCGGGAAGTTTTGTCAGACTGCCGACGGCCCGCTCGACCGCGAGGCACCGGTCCTCCACGTAGTCGATCCCGGCCTCCTCGGCCAGCCGCCGCGCCTCGGCCGACACGATGCCGCTCTGGAGCCACACCGCGGGCGCCTTGATGGCGATCGCCTGCCGCACGATCTCGACCGCATCGCGCGCCGGCCGGAAGATGTCGACCAGGTCGACCGGCTCCCCGATGTCGGCCAGCGTCGGGACCGCCTTGATGCCGAACACCTCGTCGGCGAAGGGGTTGACCGGAATGATCCGCCACCCGTGCCGGAGCATCTGCAGCGGAACGGTATGCGCCGGCTTGAACGAATCCCGCGAGGCACCCACCACGGCGATGACGTTGGCCTCCGTCAGGATCTGCTGTGCGCTCCTCATGTGATCGACTGTAGTCACGCGCACGGCCCGCGGCCGCTCCGCAGATCACAGCAGAGGGCCCACGGATCACAGCAGGGTCCGCAGATCACAGCAGGGTCAGCTGACGGGGCGGTGGCTCGTCGCCCGATGGCGCGGAGCCGACGTCGCGGATCTGGGCCGGGCTCGGGCGGTGCAGGCCATGCCGGCGAGCGGCCATGCGCACCCGGGCGCCGATCTCGTCCTGGTAAGCCTCCGGGAGGTAGGAGCCCTTGCCGTAGAGCTCGCGATAGCGCGGGGCCAGCTCGGGGTGGCTGCGGGTCAGCCACGACGCGTACCACTCCTTGGCGCCCCGGCGCAGGTGCAGCGGGATGGGGGTGACGCTGACCGCGCCGGCGGCGGCGATGGCGGCGACCGTCTGCTCGATGGACTCGTCGCCGTCGGTGAGGCCGGGGAGGATCGGGGCCATCAGCACGCCGACCTCGAAGCCGGCGTCGGTCAGCCGGCGCACCACGTCGAGCCGGCGGCGCGGGCTGGGCGTGCCGGACTCGACCGAGCGCCAGATGGTCTCGTCGACGAAGCCGACCGAGACCGCGAGGCCGACGCGAGTCACCTCGGCCGCCTGGCGGAGCAGGTCGAGGTCGCGCAAGATCAGCGTGCCCTTGGTCAGGATCGAGAACGGGTTGGCGTGGTCGCGCAGCGCGGCCAGGATCTCGGGCATCAGGCGGTAGCGGCCCTCGGCGCGCTGGTAGACGTCGACGTTGGTGCCCATCGCGATCGGCGCACCGGACCAGCGGGGCGCGGCCAGCTCGCGCCGGATCAGCTCGCCCGCGTTGACCTTGACGACGACCTTGGAGTCGAAGTCGTGGCCGGAATCGAGATCGAGATACGTGTGGGTGTGGCGGGCGAAGCAGTTGTGGCTGACCACGCCGTCGGCGATGAAGTCGCCCGTCCCGGTGGAGATGTCGAACAGCGGGAGCGTGAGCCCGAGGTCGGCGATGTCGACGACGGCGAGCGCTCGGCTCTTGCGCACGCCGACCCCGGAGGCGTCGAGCGGCGCGCCGTCGATGCCGGTGAGGTGCCGGAAGCGCAGCGCCGCCCACAGGTCACGGTCGATCTCGACGGTCGCCGGGGCGCCGGGGCGGGTGACGACCGGGGTCCGGCTGGGCAGGCCGAGCCGGGTGAGCGCATCGATCACCCGGCTGCGGAACAGCTGGTCGCCGCCGGCGAACGTGATGGAGAGCCGGTCGGCCCGGCCGGTCGAGCCGAAGGCTCCGGCGAGAAAGCCTCTGTACCACCCCGACGTGGGCTGCTCGGGCCAGCGCAGAGCCTCGTGGAGCGGGAGGTCCTCGAGGTAGCGATCAGCGCGGGCCCAGACCCCGCTCTTGCGGGACGGACAGCTGCCGGGCACCGAGTGGTGCACGGCGGCGTCGCCGCGGATCAGGCCGCAGAGGAAGCCGGACTGGTAGTCGGGGGTCTCCTTGGGCGGCTCGGCGAAGTGGCCGACCCCGAACATCAGGTCGCCGACGGCGAGGGCCGGCTGGTGCGCGTCGGCGGGGGCGACGTGCCGCCAGCCGCGGTCGGTGAGGAAGCGGTGGTCACCGCTGGCCACCAACCGGGTGCCGTCGGCCAGTGTGACGCGGAAGGCCGGCTTTTGCGTCTGCCAGTGGTCGAGGACAGTGGTGGGCACATAGCGTCGGGTGGCGCCGGCGCCCATCGTGCCCATGATGGCGTCGCCGGGGCGCAGCTCGGCGAGCGGACGGGTGGTGCCGTCGGCCATCAGGATCGGGGTGTCGCCGGCCAGGCAATACGAGCAGGCGTGCGAGCAGCCCCGATAGGGGTTGATGGTCCACTCGAAGGGCACCCGCGATGCGCCGGGCACCCGGTTGATCAAGCTTTTCGCCCGCACCTCGTAGAACGTCATCCCGGCGAAGCCGGGAGTGTCGAAGGTGCGGACGGTGGCGCCGGGCAGCGCCAGCGGCAGGGGTGGAGCCGCCGGCGCTGCCCTGTCCAGGAGCGAGTCGCCGTCGTGGGGAGCCGACAGGTTGGACCATCGCATGGCTGAGATTCGAACACATGTTCGATCAAGTTGTCCACTCGGCGGCGGCGTGTCGCCCGGCGGAAGGACCGGGGCCCGCCGAACGGCGAAATGGCCCGCGGACCGGCAGGTCCGCGGGCCAGGTGCGTACGCCGAGGTCAGTGGCTGTGCGCGGCGAGCTGCTTGCGCACGTCGTCCATGTCGAGCTTCTCGACCTGGTCGATCAGGTTCTCCAGGGCCGACTCCGGAAGGGCGCCGGGCTGCGCGAAGACGATGACGCCGTCGCGAATGGCCATGATCGTCGGGATCGAGCGAATGTCGAACTTCGCGGCGATCGCCTGCTCGGCCTCGGTGTCGACCTTGCCGAAGGTGATGTCCGGGTGCTTCTCCGAGGACCTCTCGTACGTCGGCGCGAACCGGACGCACGGGCCGCACCAGCTGGCCCAGAAGTCGACCAGGACGATGCCGTCCTTGTTGGTGACCTCATCGAAGTTCTCAGCGGTCAGCGCAACCGTCGCCATGATGTCTCCGTCCACGGGAAAATTGGCTTGCGTGCGTTGAAACCCATCGTCAGTCCGCCCCATTCCCGCTCTCCGGGGTGACGACACGTGTCATGCGGCACGATTTCCGAACGCGGTGTTGGTTCTAGACCACCCATCGTAACGATAAGTAGGGAGAGCGCTCTCATTTCCGAGCCAAGTCGTGCCGACTGTTTTCCTGCCGGAGGCCTCGCAAGGCCCCTCCCGGAACCGGTTGCACCCCGGTCTTCCTGCGTAACTCCGGTGAGCGAAGGTAATGGTAAACAAACTTTAATGTGACTTGGGTCACATCTGAAAGTCCTTCACATCGATACGGACGGTAAGGCAGACTTCTTTTCAACAGAGCGTGGGCGGCGGGTGCCGGGGAGGGCCCCGCCGCTCATTGCGTCTCCACACCGCTGGGTAGCGTAACCGCCCATGATTGCGGATGACGGCGAGTCGTCGGTCCCGTCGGCGGTGGCGGCGGGGCCGTCGGACGGATCTGCCGAGGTCGGCGTGGGTCCGTGGGTGGGACAGTGGCCGTCCGATCCGCGGTTCGATCCCGAGTTGCTCGCGCAGGGTGATCGCCGCAACGTCGTGGATCGCTATCGGTATTGGCGGCGTGAGGCCGTCGTGGCCGACCTCGACACCCGCCGGCACGACTTCCACGTGGGGATCGAGAACTGGCAGCACGATCTCAATATCGGCACCGTGGTGCGCAACGCCAACGCGTTCCTCGCGGCCGCGGTGCACATCGTCGGCCAGCGCAGGTGGAACCGGCGCGGCGCCATGGTCACCGACCGGTACCAGCACATCCGGCACCACCCGACCATCGGCGAGTTCGTGGCCTGGGCGGCCGGCGAGGACCTTCCGGTGATCGGGATCGACAACCTGCCCGGCTCGCGCCCGATGGAGACCGTCACGCTGCCCCGCCGGTGCGTCCTGCTCTTCGGCCAGGAGGGTCCCGGCCTCTCCGCCACGGCCCGCTCGGCCTGCAGTCAGTTGTTCTCGATCGCCCAGTACGGCTCCACCCGCTCGATCAACGCCGGGGTGGCGAGCGGCATCGCCATGCATGCCTGGATTCGCGCTCATGCGGGACCCCCGCCGGAGTGAATCTTTCTGATACGTCCGGGTTCTGCGGATCCGCTTGACGAGGGCTTCGCGGCCCCGCACCGTAGGTGTGTGGGTGTCACGGTGAGTTGCCCCAGGTGCGGCGCGCAGGTCCGGAAGCCGGATCTGATGCACAGCGCCTGGCGCTGCGACAACTGCGGTGACGTCCCGCCCTTCCACGTGGCCGAGCACATCAACGCCGAGATCGTCGAGAGCATGATCCGGCAGCGGTCGCCGAGGTCGGAGACGGTGCCGTTCTGGTGCCCGTGGCCGCTGCCCGCCGGCTGGATGGTGACCGGCGCCGGCTGGGCGGGTGACGACCGATTGGGCGTACGCGCGAGCGCGATCGCCTGCAGCGGGCCGGAGCCCCTCGGCGGCGGACCGGCCGATGTGGTCCTGATCGCCGAGCTTCCCGGCGTCGGGCTGGGCACCCGGTTCGCCGGTATCCCGGGCATCGACCCCGGATATCTGCTCACCGAGGCGCTGGCCGGCCCGAGTGGACACCCCGGCCCGCACGCCAAGATCAAGGCAGCCGGCCATCCCACTCCACTGTGGTGCGTCAAGTCCCCGGAAGATCGAAGCGCCTACGTGAGTGAGGCCAAAGGAATGTGGCTCTATGCGGTAGCGTGGCCCGCAAGCGCGGGTTACTTTCTCGCGGAGCACGTCGTACTGCACGACCTCTCCGAGGGGGTGCCGCCCGAGCTCGTGTACGGAGCGCCGTCGCCGTACCTGCACGGCCGGGCCTGATTCGAGGGGCCTGACCTGCGGTTTCGGTATCGGCTTTTCGGTCACATTGTTCACACGGAGCGACGAAGCTGATACCGTCAGTACCGTCGGCGCTGACCGTCACCCGCACCTACAGGAGAAGGCCCGCCATGGTCAAGAAGGTTCTCACCTGGCTCGGTATCGCGTTCTTGATCTTTTTCATCGCCTTCAACCCGAACTCGGCGGCGGATGTGTTCGCCTCCCTCGGAGGGACGATCGCCGATATTGCCCGGGGCTTCGGCCAGTTCTTCACGAACCTCGTCGCTTAGCATCTCTACATGGGTGGTCCTGCTGAGCCGCACGAGCCTCGAGACGAGGGTGCTGGGCGCCCTCGGGACGACGACGAGAGCTTCGGGTACGAAGATCCCGCGTTCGACGATCCCGCGTACGCCCGCCGGCGTCCCTATTCGGACGGTCCCGGTTTCAGTCCGGATGCGGGCTACAGCCCGGACGCGGGATACAGCCCCGATGCGGGCTACGCGACCGACGCCGGCGAGTACGAGCCGCCCATCATCACCCAGGAGGAGCTGGCCGGCCTCGGTGAGGGCGGCGGTGGCGGCCCCCGCCGGGTGCTCCCGCTGGAGGACGAGCCGACCACCCTGGTCGCGCGGTACCTCTTCCCGACCGAGCGCTATCGCGGCGAGTGGAAGAGGCACTGGATCCACCTCTCCACCCCGCTGCTGATCGGCGCCGGCGCCACGCTCGCGCTGGGCTATCTGGCCGGCTTCCTCACCCGCCAGCACATCGACGGCCTGGTGACGGTCGCGGTGCTGATCTGGCTGGGCGTGATCGGCTGGGTCGCGTGGCGGGTCTTCGACTGGTACTTCGACCGCTTCATCCTGACCAACAAGCGGGTGATGGTGGTCAACGGGATCGTCACCCGGCGGGTGGCGATGATGCCCCTCCTTCGGGTGACCGACATGAAGTACGAGCAGTCCGCGCTGGGCCGCATGCTCAGCTACGGCACGTTCGTCCTCGAGTCGGCCGGCCAGGACCAGGCGCTCCGCGAGGTCAAGCACCTGCCCAACCCCAACGAGCTCTACCTGAGGGTCGTCGAGGAGATGTACGAGCCGCAGGCCGTCGAAGCGCGGCTGGGCAAGGACGGCGACGGCGACGACGCCTGATGGCCGACGCCTGCCGGGTGAATTCCCTGGTGGGCGTGTGACGAAGGGATCTCGCATCCGCCCGGTCGCCGGTTGTGCGCGGCCGGTAGCGTTTTCGGGTGACCAGAATCGACCTGCACTGCCACTCGACCGCCAGCGACGGCACCCTGACACCCGCGCAACTGGTCACGGCGGGTGCGCGCGCGGGTCTCGACGTCATGGCGATCACCGATCACGACACCACCGGCGGGTGGGCCGAGGCCGCCGCGGCGCGTCCCGAGGGGCTGACGCTGGTGCGCGGCGCCGAGCTGTCCTGCCGCTGGTTCGGCGGCGGCGAGTGGCCGATTGCGCTGCACCTGCTCGCCTACCTGTTCGATCCGGCCGAGCCGCGACTGGCCGCCGACCTGTTCGCCCTGCGCACCGACCGCGAGCAGCGCGCCGAGAAGATCGTCACCAAGCTGCGCGCCGACGGGGTACCGATCACCTGGGACGAGGTGCGGGGCTATGCGGCGGGCGGGTCGGTCGGCCGGCCGCACATCGCCCAGGCACTGATCCGGGCCGGGCTGGTCGGCACGACGAACGAGGCGTTCGCCTCCCGATGGCTGGGCGCGCGGTATTTCGTACCCAAAGCTGATCTTGATGTTTTTGAAGCCGTGCGTGCGGTGCGTGCCGCGGGCGGGGTGCCGGTGTTCGCGCATCCGCGGGCGACGTCACGCGGGCGGGTGGTGCCCGATCAGCTGATCGCCGACCTCGCCGAGGTGGGCCTGTTCGGACTCGAGGCCGACCACGAAGATCATTCGCCCGCCGAGCGGGCGCACGTGCGGGCTCTGGCGGAAGGCTTGGGCTTGGTGGTCACCGGATCTTCCGACTTTCACGGTACGCACAAGACGGTCCAGCTAGGCGCGTTCACCACCGCGCCCGAGGCGTACGAGAAAATTGTCTCCGCCGCGACCGGCGTCCCTGTGCTCGGGTGACCCGCGCCGCACCGGCCTGCGTGACCGGCGCGGCAACCCCTACCTTGATCGGGTGAATCTGAAGTTCCTCGGCGAGGTCTACGTGACCCTGTTGGTCATTGTCGACCCGCCCGGCATGGTGCCGGTCTTCCTGGCGCTGACCGGGACGATGCCGTCCCGGGCCCGGATGAAGGCCGGCACCCAGGCGGTGCTGCTCGCCCTCGGGGTCATCGTGGGCTTCGCGGTCGCCGGGCAGACGCTGCTCGACTACCTGCACGTCGAGTTGCCCGCGCTGCAGGGCGCCGGCGGCCTGCTGCTTGTGCTCGTCGCGTTGCAGCTGCTCACCGGCAAGACCGACGAGCCCGCCGAGCAGGGCGGCGGCACCAGCAACGTGGCGCTCGTCCCGATCGGCACCCCGCTGCTCGCCGGGCCCGGCGCGATCGTCGCCACCATGCTGTTCGTCCAGCGTGCCGACGGTCTCACCGACTACACGGTGATCGGCATCGGCATCCTGCTGGTGATGCTCACCGTGTGGGTCGTCCTGCGCTTCTCCGGGGTGATCGTCAAGCTGCTCCGCCCGGCCGGCATCGAGGTGCTGACCCGGATCGCCGGGCTGCTGCTCGCGGCCATCGCCGTGCAGTTGATCGCCGACGCGGTGGACTCGTTCGTGAAGTTGTACGCCGCGGCCTTCGCCTTCGCCTGAGTTCGGGACGCGGTGGACGCCTTCGTGGAGTTGTACGCCGCGGCCTTCGCCGGAGTTTTTGTCGGGGGGTGCTGGCAGGATTACCCCGTGGCCTTCACCAGATCCGCCAGGGCGGTTCCCGAGCAGCTCGGCTTCGACGGCATGCCCGAGCGGCTGTTCGTCTGCACCCCGAGCAAGCTGGGCACGTTCATCGACTGTCCCCGGCGGTACAGGTATTCCTACGTCGACCGGCCCACTCCGGCCAAGGGCGCGCCCTGGGCACACAACTCGCTGGGCGCGAGCGTCCACACGGCGCTGAAGAATTGGTATGCGCTGCCGGCCGACCGGCGCGCGCCCGATGCGCTGCCCAGCCTGCTCCGGGCCACCTGGGTGCGCGAGGGCTATCGCGACGTCGAGCAGGAACGAGGGACGTACCGCGCGGCCATGGGCTGGCTGAAGACATATGTGGCCGGCCTCGACCCGCTGGCGGAGCCGCTCGGGGTGGAGCGGGTGGTCGCGACCAAGACGTCGGTGCTCGCCTTCAACGGCCGCGCCGACCGCATCGACGCCCGCGACGGGGAAGCGGTGATCGTCGACTACAAGACGGGCCGCTCCGGGCTCGACGCCGACGACGCCCGGGGGTCGCAGGCGCTCGCGCTGTATGCGTGGGCCGCGCAGAAGGTGTTCCGGCGGCCGTGTCACCGGGTCGAGCTGCACCACCTGCCGAGCGGGACGGTCGCCGCCCATGAGCACACCGAGGAGTCGCTGGCCCGGCAGGTGCGGCGCGCCGAGGAGACGGCCCAAGACATCGTCGCGGCCGAGCGGGCGGTCGCCGGCGGGGCCGATCCCGACGCGGAGTTTCCGGTCAATCCGGGGTCGCTGTGCAGTTGGTGCGACTTCCGCCGGGTTTGTCCGGCGGGGCAGGAGGCGCCGGTCCGGGAGCCGTGGGCGGCGGTGGAGCATTTGGGCAGCTGATGGGCTTGCGCGGCGGGGATGGGCACCGGCTGACGGGATGAGCCGATGACCGGCCGGTCGACGGCTGACTGGCTGGCTGACTGACTGGCTGGCCGACGGCTGACTGGCCGGCTGACTGGCCGGCCGACGGCTGGCTGACTGGCCGGCCGACGGCTGGCTGACTGGCCGGCCGACGGCTGGCTGACTGGCCGGCCGACGGCTGGCTGACTGGCCGGCCGACGGCTGTCTGGCTGGCCCCGCCGCTCGCTGACGGGGTGAGCGGCTGGGCGAGGGCACCGCTGCCCTTCCGGTGGCAGCCGTGGGCGGTTGGCGTGCCGCAGCTGTCTGCGGCCGTTGCTTGCCGCCGCGCTCTGTTACTGCTCGTCGCGCTTTGTTGCTGCTCGTGGCGCCGTGTGGCTGCTCCTGGCGCCGTCGCCGCGCGTTGCTGCCTTCGCCGCGATGCTTTTGTCGCGATCGCTTTGTCGCGGTCGTCGCGCGTTGCTGCTGTTGTCCTGTCTCGGCCGTTGCCGGTGCGGCTTGGCTGGTCAGGAGGCGGTGATGCCGGCGGCGGACGCTCGGGCCAGGGCGGCCTCGCGCATGGGGGCCACGCGGAGGCTTCGTGGGATGGTCGAGAGGACCGAGGAGAGCAGCAGGCGCAGGCCGCGGGCGGAGAGGTCGGCCGTGCGGTCGGTGGTGGGCCAGCCCAGGCCGCCGTACATGCGGCGGGCCCAGGGCGGCAGCATGGCGATCGCGGTCGCCGCTATGCCGAAGTAGGCCCAGCGGGTCGGGCCCAGGGACAGGCCGAGGCGCACGGCTCGGCTGCCCCAGTTCCGCGGGACCGGCGGGAGGGTCAGGAACATCGCGGTCTCGACGCTGTCCCTGGTCAGGCTGAGGCGGGGCTGCATCTCGGCGTAGTAGGCGTCCACCTGGTCGGCCGTGGCGGGGACGGTGGCGGGGTCGAGGCCCATCAGCTCGGCGGCGAGCAGTTGCTCGGTGTAGTAGCCGTCGATCTCCGCGGGCGTCAGGCGGACGCCGGCTCGGGTCGCGGTGGTCAGGAACGACTCGACCTCGGCCACGTGCACCCAGCGCAGCAGCTCGGGCTCGTCCAGCGGGAACCGCTCGCCGGTGCGCGGGTCGACCGCGGTCATCCGGGAGTGCAGGCGGCGCACCCGGGCGGCGATCTTGTGGACCTCGTCGGTGGTGCCCCAGACGACCGTGCCGACGTAGGCGGAGGTGCGGGTCAGCCGGCCCCAGGGGTCGGCGCGATAGCTGGAGTTCTGCGCGACGGCCGCCACCGCTCGGGGGTGCAATGCCTGGAGGTAGAGCGAGCGCAGCCCGCCGAGCAGCAGAATCGGTTCCCGATGCAGTTTCCAGGTGACGGAGTCCGGTCCGAACAGCCCCAAGTCCCCACTCATGCGAACAAGGTTGCCACGGAAACCCGAAAAACTTGAACCTGTTCAGAAAAGGGACCCGCGCGGGTCCCGGCGCTCACCGAGCGATCAGACTGCCTCGTCCACCCGGCGGCGGGCCTGGCAATCGGGGCACAAACCCCAGAAGGTGACCTCGGCCTCGTCGACCTCGAAGCCCTGCGCCTCCTGCGGGGTCAGGCAGGGGCGCTCGCCGACCGCGCAGTCGACGTCGGCGATCGCGCCGCACCCCCGGCAGACGATGTGGTGATGGTTGTCGCCCACCCGTGCCTCGAAGCGGGCCGGGCTGCCGGCCGGCTCGATGCGCCGGGCCAGGCCGGCCCGGGAGAGAGCGCCGAGCACGTCGTAGACGGCCTGGGTGGAAACCGACTCGAGGCGGGCGCGGGCGCGGCCCGCGATCTCTTCCACCTCGAGGTGGCCGCCCTCGGCGAGGACCTCCAGCACGGCAAGGCGCGGCCGGGTGACGCGGAGGCCGTGCCTGCGTAGAAGATCGTCGTTGCCGGACATCCGTCCATGACAGCACGCTTCACGGCAAACCCCAACTAGTGACCTTGCGAGCCGGGCCGTTCTGGTGGGATGTCACGGGATCGGTCTGCCGGTGAACCGGAACGGGCGGAACGGCGTAAGCGCACACAGCGGATGTTTGCGCCGTCAGACACTCTCGGGCTGACGGTCCGTTCATGATCGAGGAGGCGTCTTGTTCGACCAGATCAACGGCCTGCCCGTGCACGCGCTCGTGCTGCACGCGGCGGTCGTCTTCGTTCCGCTCCTGGCCCTCGGCGCCATTGTCTACGCGCTCGTGGCCCCGTGGCGCTCGAAGATCGGCTGGGCCGTCCTGCTGCTCGGGATAGTCGCGCCGATCTCGACGTTCGTCGCCAAGGAGTCCGGCGAGGAGCTCTACGACCGGCTGATCAGCCAGGGTGTCAAGGGCCGGGGCAAGGAGATTCTCGACGACCACATGCACTTCGGCACGATGACCTTCTGGTTCTCGCTGGCGCTGGGCCTGGTCAGCATCGTGGCGGTCGTGCTCAGCCGGGGCTCGGGATCGACCCCCAAGGTCGTCCAATGGGTTCTGGCGGCGGCGATGGTGGTGCTGGGCCTGTTCGCGGGCTACTACGTCTTCCGCACCGGCGACGCGGGCGCCACCGCCGTGTGGGGGTCCTACTGACGGGCCGCTGGTCAGAAGGCGGCCGCTGATCAGAAGATGGCCCGGGCGCAGAGCAGGCAGATGAGGATCACCGCGATGGCGCCGGCCACGAGGCCCACGCCGTAGGTGACCGTGCGCGCGGAGCCCTCGGCGTCGTCGAGGGCGTCCATGTCCTGCGGGGGCAGGGCGCGCGGGGCCGGCGGCTGGGCGATCGTGGGCGGGCGCCAGTCCGGCGGCGGTGGGGTCGCGCGGGGCGGACCTTGGTAGCCCGGGCCCGGGGCGGGCGAGGGCGCCGGGGCCGGCGGCGGGCTCGGCGGGGTGGACGCGGGGTCGGGGCGCTGCCAGTACGCGTCGTCCGGGACGCCGGTGGGGGAGCTCACGTTCACCGACGGTACAGCCGGAGGGGGAAGACGGTCGCGGCGGCGCGGCTTACCCTCGTAGCCGTGGACATCCTGGATGAGCCCGAGCGCGACCACGACGCCGAGCGCGAGGTCGACTTCGAGCCGGAAGAGGCGGCCGTGCTGCCCGATCAGACCCGCGATGACACCGAGCGGGGCTGGGGCGAGCGCGGGGACAACAACGACGACCGGCTCTGGGAGGACCGCCCGCCGCACTGGGGCTGAGCCGGCGTCCAGCAGCGTGCGTCGATGAGGATGACGCCGCGGCCGTGGGGGCACCCTGCGAGGGTCGGCCGCGGCGTCTCCCCGGCCGGTGCGAGACCGGCGGGGTGACCACGACGCGACGGCGGCGGTTGCCGGCAGCGCGGCGACCGCCGCGACACGCAGCATGGTGCCGCGGGACGTACGGCGGCGGCGAACAGGGTCGGGGCGCGCCCGGGGATCCGGTGGCCCGTACCGCGATCTCGCGGATGTGCCCATCGCCCGTTCCTCCCGTCCCGCCGACACGTCGTGGTCGGTGCGGACGTTAGGCCGGATCGGAGATCGCTCGCTCGGGGCCTGTGGACAGCCCGGAACTGTGGACAACCCGCGGCGGCGGCGATGACTTTGGTATGCGCCGCGGGGTCAGGACGCGGCGGCGGCCTTCGCGCTCCCGGACGAAGAGCCCGCGGACGACGCCGACGACGTCGAGGACGATGAGCCTGAGGACGAGCCAGCGGACGGCGTGGCGGAGGTCGAGGCCGGGGTCGAGGACGCGTCCGCCGGCTTCTTGTCGGCGCCGTTGGACTTCTCCGTGCTCACCGCGCCCGAGCGGGAGTCGTTGCGATAGAAGCCGGAGCCCTTGAAGACGATGCCGACCGAGTTGAAGACCTTGCGGAGCTTGCCATGGCAGGCGGGGCACTCGGTGAGGGCCGCGTCGGAGAACGACTGAACCGCCTCGAGCTGGTGACCGCACTCGGTGCAGGCGTACTGGTAGGTAGGCACGGCTCCTCCGGATCTGTCGGCTGCTGGCACTCGCCAACTCCGAGTGCCAATGTTGCGCCATCGGAGGTCATTTCGTCCACTCGGCTGTGTGGCTGAGACTCAAGCCACCGCGAGGCATGATCACACCGCGCGGCTGAGACGCAGGCCACCGCTAGGGGTGATCACGCCGTGCACCACGCGGTCGTGCGGCTCGGCCGGCACCGCGTCGAGCAACTCGCCGTCGTGCAGCAGTGCGAGCACCAGCGGCGGCGCCGAGCGGGGCAGCCGGGCCAGCGCCCGATCGTAGGAACCGCCGCCCCGGCCCATCCGGATGCCGGCCCGCGAGACGGCCAGCGCCGGGACCAGCACGAGATCGGCGGACGCGACCGCGGACACGCCGAGCCGCAAGCCGGGTGGTTCGAGCAGGCCGAGCGGCCCGGGCGCGAGCGAACCGGAGAACTCGGCCCAGTCGAGGTCCCGGGAGGGCAGGAGGACAGGCAGCAGAACCCGGGCGTGTGCGGCCAGGACGGCGGGCAGGTCGGCGCCGCCGGGTTCCGGACCGATCGGGACATACGCCGCGATCGTGGACGGGTGCTCACGGCGTACGAAATCAAGAATTTGACCTTGAAGTTGAGACGCCGCGCGGGAGCGGTCGCGGACGGTGAGCGCTCGACGTGCGGTAATCAGTTGACCGCGCAGCGCGATCTTGGCTGCTCGTGGTGCTTCTTCGTCACCGGTTAAATCGGGCATGCAACACCCCCTTTCAAAAAGCGGCAAACGGCGCACACTATGTCAGCATCGCTCCAAAGAGGGCCGCTCCCGGGAGGATGCGTGACGCTACGTGGCCGGCTGACCGCCGCCTTCCTGGTGGTTGTCCTCGGTCCGGTCCTGCTCGGGTCCATCTTCGTCGCGCTCACTGTGTCCACCGTGAGCCGGGATCGGGCGGCCGAGCGACTCGACTATGCCGTGACCACCGTGCGCACCGGAATCTCCGCCATCTGCCGGCAGCTTCAGGCCGCGGCGGACGCGGTCGCGGTGGTGCCCGCCGACGAACGATCGGCGGTGGCCCGCCAGCTGGTCGCGCGCGGTCTGGCCAGCGACATCCAGATATTTCCCGGCGGGTCCGGCGCGCAGTCCAAACCTGCCCGGGCCGACGACTGCGCCGCGCCGACCGGCACGAACACCTCCGCCATCGTCGCCATCGCCACCGTCGACACCCAGCAGATCACCGCGGCGCAGACGGTCGACGAGGCCTTCCTCGCCCGGCTCGCCGCCGCCGGCGGGGCTCGCGTCACCATCGGCAGCCATCCCGAGGCCGGCGGGCGCGAGCTGAGCGTGGGGCCGGGCCAGCCGCTGCCGCTCACGCTCACCGTCGCCCGGACCAAACCCCTTTCCCTGTACGCCGTGCTGCTCGCCGTCGTGATCGCGGCCGGATTCGCGGCGATGGTGGTCGCGCGCTGGCTGGCCCGCACCACCACCCGGCCGCTCGGCGATCTCGCCTGGGCCGCCGACCAGGTGGCCGGCGGTGACCTGGACACCCGGGTGCCGATCGTGCGGCCCGACGAGCTCGGCCGGCTGGCCGCCACGTTCAACCGGATGACGCGCGAGCTGCAGGCGTACGTGCAGGCGCTCACCGCCAGCCGCGACCAGCTCCGCGGCCACTTGGCGATCCTCGGCGAGACCCTGTCCAGCACCCACGACGTCGACCGGATCCTCCAGGTGATCCTGCGGACCGCGCTGGCGGCCACCGGCGCGCGCTCGGGGCTCGTCCTGCTGCTCGACCCGGCCGGCGGCCACCTGGTGGCGCGCTGTGCGATCGGGCTGACCGGCGCCTGGGACCTGCCCGACGACAAGCTGGCGACGATGCGGCTCCCGGTCGGCTCGGGCGTCCTGGGCGGGGTCGCGGCGGCCGGCGAGTCGCGGCGGGGGCACGGGGAGATCGCGTCCACCGAGCCGCCGTGCCGCACCTACGTGGCGGTGCCGATCCGCGCCCCGGCCGCCGTCGACGAGGCGCTGCCGCCGGCCGAGCCGATACCCGCCACGCTCGGGGTGCTCGCCCTCTACGACCGGGTCGGCGGGGACGACTTCGACGATGCCGACCTGCGCACGCTGCGCACCTTCGCCGGGCAGGCCGGGGTTGCGGTGCACAACGTGCGGGTACACGAGGAGGCGCAGCGGCTCTCGCTCACCGACCCGCTCACCGGCCTGTGGAATTACCGTTATCTGCGGGAATCGTTGCGCCGGGAGGTGGAGCGGGCCAGCCGGTTCGGCCGCACGCTGGCGGTGCTGGTGCTCGACCTCGACCACTTCAAGGAGGTCAACGACACGTACGGGCACGCGGCCGGCGACGCGGTGCTGGGCGAGTTCGCCCGCCGCATCCGGATCGGGCTGCGTGAAGTGGACGTGGCGTTCCGCCAGGGTGGGGAGGAGTTCGTGGTGCTGCTGCCGGAGACCGACGCGTACGGCGGGGCGATCGTGGCCGAGCGGCTGGGCGCCGTGGTGCGCGACCGGCCGGTGCCGATCGACGGGCGCGGCACGGTCCCGGTCACGGTCTCGATCGGGGTGGCGGTCTTCCCCGAGCACGGGTCCGACGCGCAGCGGGTGCTCCGGGCGGCCGACGACGCCCTGTACGCGGCGAAGAGCGCCGGGCGCGACACCTACCGGCTCGCCGACCCTTCGGCGGGCGGGCCGTCCGGCGGCCCGCAGCCGCCGTCGGCCGGTGCGCCGAAGCCGTCCCCGCCCGGCGCGTCGCGGCCACCGCTGGGCGTGCCGACCGGCGGGCCGCAACCGCCCCGCCAGGCACATGGCCGCTAGTCTCACGGCATACCAGGGCACGATCTGAGCGAAGGTACGGTGACCTCGATGACCCCGAACGCGCATGCGACCGGCCGCCGGGCGGTCAAGGCCGTCATTCCCGCGGCCGGTCTGGCCACCCGGTTCCTGCCGGCGACCAAGGCGGTGCCCAAGGAGCTGTTACCGGTCGTCGACCGGCCCGTCCTGCAGTACATCGTGGAGGAGGCGGCGGCCGCCGGCATCAACGACGTGCTGCTGGTGACCGGCCGGGGCAAGACCTCCATGGTGGACCACTTCGATCGCCGTCCCGACGTCGAGCAGCGCCTCGAGGAGAAAGGCGACCTCGAGCGGCTGGCGGCGGTGCGCCGCACCAGCGAGCTCGCCGACATCTACACCTGCCGCCAGGGCGAGCCGCTCGGCCTCGGCCACGCGGTCGGCACCGCCGCCTCGCACGTCGGCGACAACCCGTTCGCGGTGCTGCTCGGCGACGAGTTCGTCGAGGAGGACAAGCCACTGCTGCCGGCGATGCTCGACCTCCAGGCGCGGACCGGCGGGATCGTGCTGGCCTTCATGGAGGTCAAGCCGGAGGAGACGTCGCGCTACGGCATCGCCTCGGTGGCGCCCTCCTCGCTCGGGGAGGACATCGTCGAGGTCACCGGTCTCGTGGAGAAGCCCGCGCCCGAGGAGGCGCCGTCGAACCTGGCCGTGCTGGGCCGCTATGTCCTGCCCGGCTCGATCTTCGAGGCGATCGCCAACACCAAGCCCGGCAGCGGCGGCGAGATCCAGCTCACCGACGCGATGCACCAGCTCCTGCAGGACGGCGTGCCGGTGCACGGCATCGTCTACCGCGGTTACCGATACGACACCGGCATGCCGCTGGGATACCTTCAAGCCGTGGTGATGCTGGCCAGCAAGCGCGCCGACCTCGGCGAGGAATTCCGCGCCTGGCTCGGCGAGTTCGTCGCCGGCGGTGCGAAGGGATGACCGCGACGGCCGATGCCGAGGCGGCCGCCAACGAGCTGATGCCTCTCGCCGAATACCTGGGCAGCGTGCTGCGCAGGTTGCGGGCGCTGCCTCCGCTCGACCTCGACCTCACCCAGGCGCACGGCAACGTCCTCGCCGGCGACGTGCTCGCGCCGCATCCGTACCCCGCCTTCGACCAGGCCGCGATCGACGGATACGCGGCCCGGTGGGAAGATCTCGCGTCGGCCGGCCGGGTCGGCTCGCACCCGTCCTTCGGCAGGTTCGAGGGCGGGCCGCGGCCGGTCCGGCTCAACGTCGTCGGCGATCTCGGCGCGGCCAGCTGGCGTCCGGTGCGGCTCACCCCGGGCACCTGCTTCTCGGTGGCCGCCGGGGCGCCGTTGCCGATCGGCGCCGACGTGGTGGTGCCGGTGCACTGGACCGACCAGGGCATGGCCGCGGTCGAGATCCTGCACGCCCCCAAGCGGGGTTCCGGCGTCCGGCGTACGGGTGAGGAGCTGGCCGCCGGTCAGCTGCTCGCCTCGGCCGGCGCCTACGTCACCCCGGCCATGGTGGCCACCTTCGCCGCCTCCGGGATCGGGCACGTGATCGTGCGGCCGAGCCCCCGGGTCGTGGTCGTGGCGACCGGCGACGAGCTCGTCGACGTGGGCCGGCCCAGCCAGCCCGGGCAGGTGGTCGACGCCAACTCGCACGCGCTCACCGCCGCCGCGGTCGAGGCCGGCGCGCTCGCGTACCGGATCGGCATCTGCGACGACGACCCCGAGGGCCTGCGCGGCCTGCTGGAAGACCAGACCCTGCGGGCCGATCTGATCATCACGACCGGGGGCACCGGCACCGGCCCCGGCGACATGCTGCGCCGCGTCCTCTCCCGCCGCGACCCTGGCCGCGGCGCCGTCGAGTTCACCGACGTGGCCCTCTGCCCCGGCGCGACCCTCGGCTTCGGCACCGTCGGCGGCGAGGAGGTGCCGGTCGTCTGCCTGCCCGGCGAGCCCGGCGCCGCGCTGATCGGCTTCGAGGTGCTCGCCCGCCCGGTCATCCAGCTCCTCGCCGGCGCCGAGCCGGTGTTCCGCCGCAGCGTCAAGGCCCACCTGTTGGAAACCGTCTCGTCGCCCGGCGGCCTGCGGGAGTTTCGCCCGGCCCACGTGGCCGAGCGGCGCGGTGGCGGCTACACGGTGCAGCCGCTCGCCGGTGGGCCGTACACTCTCTCCGGCCTGGCCGAGGCCAACGGACTGCTGGTGCTCGGCGAGCGGGTCACCACGGCGGCCGCCGGCTCTACCGTGGATGTGTTGCTGCTCGACCGGAGGCGATGATGCTCGGATCCACGCCCGGATGGCCTGCCGTCCTGGCTGATGGGCCCGTGCTGCTGCGCCCCTACAAGCGGAGCGACGCGCGCGCCTGGTCCGAGGTGCGCATCGCCAACAAGGCGTGGCTGGCGCCGTGGGAGTCGTCGCCGCCCGGCCCGTGGGCCGAGATGAATTCCACCCGCGCCTACGCGTACGTCTATCAGGACATGAAGCGGGCCGCCCGGCGCGGCGACAGCATGCCGTTCGCCGTCTGCTTCGAGGACCGGCTGGTCGGGCACATCAATCTCGGCAACATCGTGCGGCGGGCGTTCAGTTCGGCGTACGCGGGCTACTGGGTCGACGCCCGGGTCGCCGGCCGCGGCGTCATCCCCACCGCGCTCGCGCTCGCCGTCGACCACGCGTTCGGGCCCGGCGGGCTGCACCGCATCGAGGTCAACATCCGCCCCGAGAACCGGCCCTCCCGGCGCGTGGTGGAGAAGCTCGGCTTCCGCGAGGAGGCCTACCACCAGCGCTACATGCACATCGACGGGGCCTGGCGTGACCACCTCGGATATGCCTTGACCAGCGAGGAGGTGGCCGCCGAGGGCGGTCTCCTGGCGCGCTGGCGACGCGTACGTGCTTGAATCCTTCTCTTCTTCGCAGCGTGACGCGCCCGGCGCGGCGCGCGCATTCCCGCAGCTCGCGCCCGTAGCCTCGGGGAGATTGGGTCTTGCGGTCCGCCGGTATTGCCGCTAAGCGGACCGCCGTAGCTGACGGGAGGGGTGAGGGTGCCGACCTCGGTGCTCCTCGCCGTCCTCGCCGCGGCCGGGCTGCTCGCCCTCGCGCCGGCGCTCGTGCGCCGGTACGACGCCACCGAGCGCCTGGCCGCGGAGCGGGCGTCGTCGACGGCGCGGGTGCTGCAGCGCCGCCGCCGTCGCCGTACCGTGCCCGGACGCCGACCGATCAACCCCGCCCGGGCCGTGACGGTTACGGTCCCCGCCCCGAGTTCCGCCCGTTCGGAAGACCCGCCACCGCGACGACTGCGGCTGGTCACCGCCCGGCGGCCGGCGCGCCGCGTCCCGGTCCGGCGGCACACGCCGGCGGTGGTCCGGCGCCGCCGGGTCTTCGCGGCGCTGCTGCTGCTCAACGTGATCGAGCTGGTGGGGGTGCTGACGGTCGGGCCAGGCTTCTGGATCGGGTTCGCGGTGACCGGGTCGCTGCTGGGCCTCTATCTGGTGCATCTGCGCAACCGGGCGCTGGCCGACCGGCGCCGGCGGCGGATCGAGGCCCGGGAGGCCGCGTGGCTGGCCGCCCGGCAGGCCGAGGTGCGCCGGGAACAGGCGCGGCGGGCGGCGGCGAGGCGGGAGGCCCAGCGGCGGCTGGCGGCCCAGCGGGAGGCCGTGCGGCGGACGGCGATGGGGCTCGACCGGGATCCGTCCGAGCTGCCGGCGGCGTCGGTTTCCTACCGGCGGGCGGGTGGATTGCGCGGCCGGGCGTACGAGGCGGGGGGAGGGGGCCGGTTCGCGGGCTGAGCCCGTGACCTGTTAGCCTTGCTGCGGTTCGACGGACCTAGTTCGTCGAGGGGCTGTGGCGCAGACTGGTAGCGCACCTCGTTCGCATCGAGGGGGTCAGGGGTTCAAATCCCCTCAGCTCCACGAGTGTTTGGGTGGTCCCTGCTCGCTGAGACGCGCGAGCCGGGGCCACTCGTTATATCTGCTCCGGGGGCCGAGCCCCCGGACGCCCCGCGTTGCGGTGGCTGAGCTTGGTCGGCTGGCTTGCGCGCCGCCCGGGGCTGAGTCCCCGAAGAATCCCCGTCGCGGTGGCTGGGCATGGCCGGCCGTTGCACGCGTCCGAGGCTGAGTCACCGAATACCCCGCGTTGCGGTGGCTGGGTGGTGGCTTGGCTTCGCGCGGTGCGCATCGCCATCGATGGTCCCTTGGGCGTGGGGTGGCGGCTACAGTGCCGGGCATGACGGAGATCGGGGCGGGATGGCAACCGGTTGGTGGGGGTGCTGCGGTGTGGTTTGAGGCGCCTTCGTTGGTTGCGGGGGCCGCGCTCGCCGGGCGGGTGGGGGAGCTGTCGGGCGAGGTTGCGGTTGACGTGCGGGCATCGGGGGTGCGGGTTCGTCTTGGCGCGGGCGAGCATGCCGCGGCGGTGTCGGCGGCGGCGCGAGAGCTCGAAATGGTGGCGAATCCTGCGGGGCTGCAGCAGGTGAGCGTTGTGTTCGAAGCCGCGGATCCGGCCGGGGTGAGGCGGTTCTGGCAGCGCGTGTTCGACTATGTGCCGGGGGCGGACGGCGGTCTGGCGGATCCGTTGCGGCGCGACCCGGCGATCCGGATCCGGCAAGCGGCCGAGGCGCGGCCGTTGCGGAACCGCATTCACCTCGATGTGGTGCGGCCGGCCGCGGCGGTCGAGCGGGCGGGCCTTGGCGAGGGCGCGGGACCGTACGGGGTGTGTCACGCCGACCCGGACGGCAACGAGGTCGACCTGGTGCCGGGCGACGCGCTCGGGGAGAAGCCGGGGACGGACGACTGGCAGGCGGTGTTCAGCGCGATGGCGTGTTACCGCGTCGGCTCGGCGGCGCGGCAGCGCGAGCTGGCGACCGCGGCGGCGGGGCTGGCGCACGACGCGGGCTTTCCGCTGCTGGTCGACCTGCGCCCGGGGCTCGTGATCATCGACAGCGGCAAGGACCAGTGGGAGGGCGACGCGCACGGGCTCGGGCTTGACTTCGCCGACCTTGCCGGAAACATCCAGACCGCCGCGCGTGAACTGGGGGCTACCGCGGATCCGGGGCTGCCGCGTTTTACGCAGCTCTTCCTCGACGCCGCCGACGTCGACGCGGTCCGCGCGTTCTGGGTCGCCGCCCTCGGATACACCGAGGATCGGCGGGACGGGGTCAGCGACATCTACGATCCGCGGCGGCTGAACCCGGTGCTGGTGTTCCAGGAGATCGACGCTTCGGAGACGGCACGGCGCCGGCAGCGCAACCGCATCCACTTCGAGCTCGCGGTGCCGGCGGATCTGGCGCAGACGCGCCTCGCCGCGGCCGTCGCGGCCGGTGGCCGGCTCCTTGCCGAGTCGGGGAACCGCTGGCAGGTCGCCGACCCGGAAGGCAACGAAATGGTGATCGTGGGCGGGGCATGAGGTCGGCGGGGTCGGTGGTCAGGCCGCGCTCGCCTCGGGCTTTGACTCCAGCGGCAGGCGGGTGGCGCGGGCCACGAAGCTGATCGCGTGGTACCAGCCGCAGAGCAGCAGCAGGTCGATGAGCTGGGGCTCGTCGAAGGACTTGGCCAGCCTGGCCCACAAGCCGTCGTCGATGTCGCTGGTGTCGTGCAGCGCGTCGACGGCCTCGATCAGGAGGCGCTCGGTGTCGTCGGTCCAGCAGGCGTCCGTGGCGGATCCGTCTGCCAGGGAACGCTGCTGGTCGGGGGTGAGGGCGACCCGGGCGCCGAACATCTGGACGTGGACGGACCACTCGTACTCGCAGCCGCAGCGGGCGCAGGTGCGGTCGATGACGATCTCGCGCTGGCGCATGGTCAGGGTGAGGTCGCGGCCCAGCTCGTAGCGGCCCCAGCCGTGCGTGGCGCGGGCCATCGGCAGGTTGCGGGCGAAGAGGCGGAACAGGGCGATCGGCGGCACGCCGGGCGGCATCATGGCGGCCAGCAGGGTGGCGGCCTCTTCCGGGTACGGCGGCTGGAGCGGGGCGATGCGCGACATGAGGCCCTCCCGTTTCGGATTTAGAAACAGACGGTAGTGTTTCTGAAAACGAAACGCAAGGAGGGTGGCATGCCGGTTCCGCGTCCGGGACGGCCGGTCCGTGGCTCGACCACCGGGCGGCCGATCATGGCGGCGATGGATCTGCTGGGGCGGCGGTGGGCGCTGCGGTTGATCTGGGAGCTGCGGGACGGGCCCGTGGGGGCGCGGGCCTTGTTGGGGCGCTGCGAGGGGCTGTCGTCGAGCGTGCTCTACCAGCGGCTGGGGGAGCTGACCGAGAGCGGGCTCGCGTCGAGCGGTGCGGGCGGGTATGAGCTGACGCCGCTCGGGGCGGATCTCGGGCGGGCGCTCGGGCCGCTCGACGAATGGGCACGGCGCTGGGCCGACGCGCGTGGCGATTGAGAACTGCGGACGGGTGCGTGCGAGGGCCACGGCGGGCGTGACGGGGTGCGCGGCGCAATGGGGTAGCGGGCGTGAGGGGGGCGCGAGGGCGCGGTGGGGTGGTGGGCGCGGACTACGCGGGGGTGAGGGAGCGGTCGGCGACCGGCCAGCCCAGCAGGGTGCGCAGCTCCTCGGGGCCGGCCAGCTCGTCGGCGCCCAACTCGGCTCGGGCGATCTGGTGGGCGGCGGTCATGTCGGGGTCGTAGCCGTACACCTCGGGCCACTGCCGGCGGAGCCGGGGCTCGCCGCCGAAGGTGGGGTCGGCGTTGTCGAGGACCATCGGGTCGCCGTAGACCGCGCCCTGGCAGCCGGCCAGCACGCCGTACCAGATGGCGCTGCACAGCCGGTTGGAGACGACGCGGCGGTGCCGGCGCAGCTCGGCGAGCTGGCGCACCAGGAACTCGCGGTCGTGGTCGCGCCACCAGAAGCCGCGGTAGCCGTGGCAGATGACCCGGAAGCCGGCCTTCTCGTACAGCCGGCGGATGGCCTTGACCCGGTGCTCGTTCCAATACAGACAGACCGTGACCGGGCCGGTCTCGTGGGCCTGGAGCTCGGCGATGAGGCGGCGGTGGTCGCCCATCACCTGCTGACCCTCCCAGCCATGGAACGGGTAGAAGATCGTGCCCTCGCGCTCCTCCTCGGCGGGAGCGGTGGCCTTCGCCATCTCGAGCAGGTATGCGAAGGGGGAGCCGACCACCACCGCGTCGCGCCGGCCCTGGGACCAGGCGCGGCGGCGGACCTGCTCGGACCAGACCAGCAGCCGGCTGCCCTCGACGAACGGCACGCCGGGGGCGAGGCCGTCGCCGATGTTCCACCCGTGCTGGAGGTAGCCCTGGATCCGCGGCGGGTGCATCGGCTCGGGCAGCGCGCAGTACCGGGCCAGCACGTGGGCGTGGCCGTAGTAGTAGTTCGCGTGATGCATGCCCTCACCGACCCCGGGACTGCGCCGGAAAACCGGCCGGAATACGTTGGTTCCGGCGCTGAATCGTAGCGCGGCGCCGCGGCCGGTCCGGCGCGTGCGGCCACGTGGAACAGCGGATGAACGGGAAGTGTGGCCCATGAGAAGACGGCAGCGCGGCGACTATTCGCAGTCGGCGCTGGTGCTCGGAACGGCCCAGCTCGGCGGCGCGTACGGGATAGCCAACCGCACCGGCGTGCCCGATCTCGCCGCCCGCGAGCGCCTCCTGGCCACCGCCCGCGAGCTCGGCGTCACGCATCTCGATACGGCCCGCGCGTACGGCGAGAGCGAACGCCGCATCGGCGCGATCGATCACGGCCTCTCGGTGATCACCAAGGTGGCGCCGGGCGGGGACGTACGCGCGAGCGTCGACGCCAGCCGGGCCGCCCTGCGCGCCACCGGGCCGCTGACGATCCTGCTGCACCGCGCGGCCGACGCCGATGCGAGCTGGGCCGAGCTGCGCGGGTGCCTGGAGACCGGGGAGGCCGATCGGGTCGGCGTCTCCGTCCAGTCGCCGGACGAGCTGCGACGGGTGCTCGACCTGCCCGGCCTCGGGTACGTCCAACTGCCCTGCAACATCCTCGACCGGCGCTGGCTGGAGGTGGATCTCGCGGCCCGGCCCGACCTCGTGGTGACCGTGCGGAGCGCGTACCTCCAAGGTCTGCTCGTGGCCGGCACCGCCGTGACCTGGCCGCATCTGCCGGATGCCGATCGCGACGGCATCGTCGCGACGCTGGACAAGCTCGCGGCCGAATTCGGCCGCGACGGGCGCGCCGACCTGTGTCTCGCCTACCTGTTCTCGCTGCCCTGGGTGACCTCGCTGGTGATCGGCGCCGAGACCGAGGCGCAGCTGCGCGCCAACGCCGAGCTGGCCGACCGTTCGCCGCTCACCGCCGGCCAGCGCGACCAGGTGCTGGCGGCCCTGCCCGAGGTGCCGGTGGAGCTGCTCGACCCGAGCCGGTGGTCGAATTGATCACCCCGGACGACCTCTTCGGCCTCGACGGCAAGGTCGCCGTCGTGACCGGCGCGACCGGACGGCTCGGCCGGGTGATGGCCGAGGCCCTGGCCGGCGCCGGTGCCACCGTCTGGCTGGTCGGCCGCAATCAGGACAAGCTGGACGCGCTGGCGAAGGATCTGACCGCGAAGGCCATCCGGTGCGACGTGACGGTGGACGAGGACGTCGCCGCGCTCGGGGCCAGAATTCGCGACGAGGACGGCCGCCTCGACGTGCTCGTGCACAACGCGCACGTCGGCAAGGCCGGCTCGCTGCGTACCGCGACACCGGCCGACTACCTCGAGGCCGCCGACCTGGCATTGGCGGCCTTCCAGCGGCTGCTCGACCAGACCCGTGACCTGCTGGTCGCCGCCGCCCCGCACGGCTCGCCGTCGGTGATCGCCGTCGCCTCCATGTACGGGCTGGTCAGCCCCCGAGCGCACCTCTACGACAGGCCTGAGGGCGGCAACCCACCCTTCTACGGCGCGGTCAAGGCCGGCCTGATCCAGCTCGCCCGGTATGCCGCGGCCGAGCTGGGCCCGGCCGGCGTACGGGTGAACTGCCTGACCCCGGGCGCCTTCCCGGGCGGGGGCGGCGACCCGGGGCTGATCGCCCGGCTCGGCCGGCAGACTCCGCTCGGCCGGGTCGGCGACCCGGCCGAGATCGCCACCTCGGTGCTCTATCTCGCCTCGCCCCGCAGCAGCTACGTCACCGGGGCGAACGTCGTGGTCGACGGCGGGTGGACGGCCTGGTGAGGGCTCACAGACCCTAGGCCAACCCGGCCACCGTGCAGGTCATCGACGCGTCGGCGTTGGTGGTGAGGAGCGTGCTCTGCTCCACGTGCTCGGTGTCGCCCCCGCCGATGTCGCGCACCAGGGCGGTGTCGGTGTCCAGCAGCTTGCCGGCGCCGTTGCGGTACTCGATGCGGATGGTCGCTGTCTGGGTGTCCGAGCTGCGGTTATGCACCTCGAGGCCGACAGTGGCGACGCTGCCGCTGGCGCTGCACTTGGTCACCTTGGCGTCGAAGCCGCTCCCCGAGGAGCGACCGAACAGGTAATACGCGCCGAAGCCGAGGACCAGCACCACGACGGCGATGAGCACCGCGTACGTGGCGGAGAAGCCCGACCGCTGAGGTGGCGGCGGGATCTCCCGCGGGGTCGGCGGCGGTGCCTGCTGCCAATCCGACGGAGAGGGAGCCGGCTCCCACTCGGGCCGCACCGGAAGCTGCGGCGGCGAAACGGGTTGCGCCGCCGGCGACCAGCTCGGCTGCTGCCACGAAGGTTGCTGCGGTTGCTGTGGAGCGTTCCAGGCGGGCGGCTGCCCGCCCGCATGCCGAGGCCCCGGCTCATCGGCAGGAGGCCAACGGTCGGGCGAGGGAGGATATCCCTGCGGGGGATTCGCGTAAGACATCGAGCGTCCTTGCACGATGGTGTGGGGGCGATCACAGAGTGGTCTGAAATTTGATCGACGTCGAGGGTCGGACCAGATACTCGGATGATCGTCAAGGGAAACTGGATGATCGGATGAATTCACCCAGCGTAACAAAGGTGAGCGTCACTATATCGGGCGCATAGCTCAGACGTTTCTGTTCCCCAAACCCCGAAAAATGCTACTTTAGGGTGGTATCTCTGGAGCAAGTCTTCGGAGGTGTCCCATGCAAGCTCCCCTGCCCGACAACGAAATCGACCGGCTGGCCGCTCTCTACGCGCTCGACATCCTCGACAGCGCGCCCGAGCAGGACTTCGACGACATCGTTGCGCTCGCCGCGAAGGTGTGCGGCACCCCGGTAGCCCTGGTCACCCTGGTCGACACCGACCGCCAGTGGTTCAAGGCACGGGTCGGCACCGATCTCACCGAGACCTCCCGCGACCTCTCCTTCTGCGCGCACGCGATCCTCGGCCGCGACCTGCTGGTCGTCCCGGACACGGCCAAGGACGCCCGCTTCTCGGACAACCCCTCGGTGGACATGGACGGCGGCATCCGGTTCTACGCCGGCGCGCCATTGATCACCACCGACGGGTACGCGCTGGGCACGCTCTGCGTGATGGACAAGAACCCGCGCAACCTCGACATGGAGCAGCAGCAGGCGCTCCGCGCGCTGGCCCGGCAGGTCACCTCCCAGATGGAGCTGCGCCGGCACGCGATCGCCCTGGCCAACACCACGGCCCGGCTGCAGGAGCTGGAGCGGCGCAAGGACGACCTCGCCGGGCTGGTCGGCGGCGAGCTGCGGGCGCCGCTACGGCTGATCTCGGCCTATCTCGACAAGCTCGGCAGCACCGGCTTCCACGACGCGGAGATGGCCGAGCTGGTCGGGCGGGCGACCGCCGGGCACATCCGCGGCTTCCTCGACCTGCTGCAGCACCTGACCACGATGGCCGAGGCCGGCCTCGGCAGCGAGAGCCTGCACATGCGGCAGATCGACCTGACCCGGATCACCCAGCGCGCGGTGGAGTCGGTGCGGCCGATCGCGGCGACCAAGCAGATCTGGATCCTCAATCAGGCCGGCGGGCCGGCGCTGCCGATCATCGCCGATCCGGTACGCCTCGAGCAGGTGCTCACCCACCTGCTGTTCGCGGCCGTGAAGTACACGCCGTCCGGTGGCCGGGTACGGGTCGGCACCGAGATCGAGTCGGGCCCGACCGTACGCGTCGACGACATGGACATGCCGCACGGCCTGCGGCCCGACCTGTTCCCGCACCTGTACTACGGCGCGATCGCGAACCCGTCGGAGATTCCGGGCCCGGACCGCGGCCTCGCGGTGGCCAAGAAGATCCTCGACGCGCACCACGCCACGGTGGCGCTCTCCGACCGGCCGGGCGACGGCACCTCGCTGCACGTCGTGTTCCCGTTCGCCGAGGCGACCTCGGCCGAGCGGATCGCCGATCTCCTCGCGGCCTGACCGACGCCCGCACCCGCCCGGCTGCAGTTCGGGCGGGTGCGGGCGCTCTCACCCGGTGTAGACCGGGCCGGTGCCGCCACCCGGGGGCGAGCCGGCTGACGGAAGGTCCTCGGGATCCCTGATCTGCGCCGGAACGGGGGGCCGGGCCACCGCTCGCCCCGCCGCCGGATGCGCCGGCGGGCGCTCCTGCCCGATGGTCGGCGGCCACGTGTCCACGGCCGGCGCGACGGCCTCCGGCGGAAGCCCGGGCAGGCTCTCGCGCGGGGCGAGGCCGGCCCGGTGCAGCTTGTGCCAGCGCAGCCGGCCGCCGGTCAGCGCGGTCGTCGCCGACTGCATCAGCACCAGGTACATCAGCTGCCGGTAGGCGAACTGCTGGAGCGGCAGCCGCCACAGTGGGCGCATCGACTCCTTGTCGAAGCGGAACGCCACCGCCGCCGTGAACAACTGCAGCGCGAGCATGCCCAGCCAGGCGACCAGCGTCTCGTGCAGCTCCCAGAACACCAGGCCGTAGACGAGCATGATGTCGACGACCGGGGCGAGCATCGGCAGCGCCACCCCGAACAGGGCCAGGAACGGCAGTCCCACCCGGCCGAACCGGCCCGACGGTCCGGAGTCGAACAGCGACCGGCGGTGCTTCCACATCGCCTGCATGGTGCCGTAGCTCCACCGGTAGCGCTGCCGGTACAGCTGCTCGAGGGTGGCCGGCGCCTCGGTCCAGGCCTTCGCGCGCTCCTCGTACACCACCCGCCAGCCGGCCCGGCACAGCGCCATCGTGACGTCGGTGTCCTCGGCGAGGGTCTCGTCGCTGATCCCGCCGACCTCGGCCAGGGCCCGGCGGCGGAATCCGCCGATCGCACCCGGCACCGTCGGCATGCAGTCGAGCACCTCGTACAGGCGGCGGTCGAGGTTGAAGCCGATCACGTACTCGATGTGCTGCCAGGCGGCGACCATCTTCTCCCGGTTGCCGACCTTGACGTTGCCGGCGACCGCGCCCACGGCCGGGTCGGCGAACGCCTGCACCAGCATCCGGATCGAGTCCTTCTCGAAGACGGTGTCGCCGTCGACGGTCACGATCAGGTCGTGCTTGGCCAGGGCGATGCCGGTGTTCAGCGCGTTCGCCTTGCCGCCGTTGGGCACTCGCACCACCCGCACGTTGGGCAGCGCCATCCGCTCGACCAGCGCGGCGGTGCCGTCGGTGGAGCCGTCGTCGACGACGACCACCTCGATCCCGCCCGGGTAGTCGCCGCCGGCCAGCGAGCGGACGGCCGCCTCGATGCCCTCCTTCTCGTTGTAGGCGGGCACGATCACCGACACCGGCTCGGTCACCGGGGGACCCCAGCTCCAATCCGGCTTGCGGCGCTGCCGGGCGTGGCGCGTCGCGAGGAGCAGAAGCAGACACGTACGCCCGATGGTGAGCAGCCCGACGGCCAGGAACAGGGCCGCGATCAGCCACAGCAGACCGTCGGCGGCCCGGACCGTGCCGATCACCGCGGCCCCGCGCCATTCGTCGCTCCGGGGCGCGGGCGGATTCTCGGCCAGCGGCGGCACGGGGGTCGCGCCCTTGGCCTTGTTGCGCTGGGCGATGCTCTGGTTGAGGCCCTCGGTGACGGTGGTGAAGCGGTAGCCGCGGGCCTTCATCATCGGGATGAACTCGCGGAGCGCCTGGACGGTCTGCGAGCGGTCCCCGCCGGCGTCGTGGAACAGGATCACCGCGGACGTGTCGCCGGGCGGCGTGGCGTTGCGGATGATCTGGGGTACGCCGGGCCGCTGCCAGTCCTCGCTGTCCATGTCGTTGACGACCACCAGCAGGCCGCGCCGGCCGGCCTCCTGGACCAGCTTCCAGTTCACCTCGTCGATGGCGTCGGCCTTCGACGAGTACGGGAAACGCGCCAGGTTGGTGTGCACGCCGGTGGCGCGGGCGATCGCGACCTGGGTCTGCGACAGCTCGAGGGTGCGCCGCCACGGGGCGAGCCGCTGCAGGTTCGGGTGGGTGAAGGTGTGCAGTCCGAGCTCGTTGCCCTCGTCGGTGAGGCGCCGGGCGAGGCCGGGGTGGCGGGCCACCTCCGAGCCGATCACGAAGAACGTGCCGTGCGCGTCGTTCTCCCGCAGCACGTCGAGGATCCGCGGCGTCCAGGTGGGGTCGGGACCGTCGTCGAAGGTGAGCGCGATCGTGTGGTCCGGCATCCGGCTGCTGCTCTGCTGGCCGCCGGTGGTGTTGATGACCGGGCCGCCGCCGCGGATCGCCGGCGGCACGCCGTCCTGGTCGCCGACCTCGGTCTCGGCGTGGTCGCTGGTGAACTCGGCGTTGATGTACGCCTGGACGACCAGGACGCCGACGAAGACGGCGAGCAGGAGGGTGGCCAGCGCGACGCGGGGCTTGGGCAGCAGGCGGCGGCGGACCGGGCCGCGTGCCCGTCGCCGGTTGCGGGTGATCACGCGGCGGCCCCGGAGGCGGCCGGGTCGGTGGGCGGCGCCGGCGCGGCGGTCGACTCCGTCGGTCCGGAGCCGGACGCACCGTCGCCTTGACCGCCGGAGCTGGCCCCGTCACCGCTTGTTCCGCCGCCGCTGCCCGCGCTGCCGCCGCCTGTTCCGCCGCCGCCTGTTCCGCCGCCGCCTGTTCCGCCGCCGCCTGTTCCGCCGCCTGCGCTTGTTCCGCCGCCGGTGCCGCCCGATCCCGATCCCGTGCCGGTGCCGCCGCCGGTGCCGCCCGATCCCGTGCCGGTGCCGCCCGAGTCCGAGCCCGCGCCGGTGCCGCCGCCTGTTCCGCCGGTTGGTGGGACCGGCGGGATCGTCACGGGGGTGGTGGGCTGCGTGGTGGTGGGAGTCGTCGCCGGCGTCGCGGTGGTCGACTCGACCGGGTGGCTCGTCGTGGTGGTCGGCTGGGGCGTGCTCGTCGCCGTGCTCGGCTTGTGCGTGGCGCTGGTCGTCGGCGCGGTCGTCGGCGCGGTCGTCGGCGTGACCCTGGTCGATTCGAGGCGCGGAGCCACGGTGCTCGCCGTGCCGGTGCGGCGCGGCAGCGCGTCGGTGACGAACACCGGCGTCGGCGGGTAGCTCGGGTTCGGCGCCGGGGTCGGGCTGGGCCGGGCCGGCGCCTCGGCCTCGTGGTCGTCGAGGGCGGACTCGAGGCCGGGCAGCGGCAGCACGGCGCTGGAGCGCACCGGGCCGCCCGCCAGGCTCACGCCGATCAGGCCGCCGTAGAGCATGACCAGGCCGCCGAACCCGTACGCGAGCCGGCGCAGCAGCCGACTGCGGCGGCCGGTGGTGTCCACGAACACCGGGGCCGGCGGCGCCGCCGGGATCACCACCTCGGTGTCGGGGATGTCGCGCTCGACGAATTGCGGGTTCTTTGGCTCGTGCGAAGTCACGCGGCGAGCTTAAAAACATCTATCGGAATCTTGGGGGACCTCACTCCATGGGGGGATGGATGATCGCCACCGCTAAATCAACCGAAATGATGAGTGTGGACGTTTGACCAGATGGGCACCGGTGTGCGCGGTCGCGACAATGATCGCGCTGAGCTGCGGGAGAATGAACAACCCTCGCAGGTTACGCCAATTCACCAAACGTTCTCCTGTCGCATCAACGACACCTCCGGCGCCATTTCCGCGAAAGCGATTCACGACGCCATTGGTCGGCCTTATAGGCATACTTCCGGTATGTCCGATGTGGCGACGGGGCTTGATCGAAATTTGAAAGTTCGGAGGGCGACCCGTTGTGCCTGACATCGGAGGTCGTTAAGCTTCAAGGTGCGCGCCCCTATCGCCCGCTTCCCCCGTGGCAGGCGATCGGGGCGCGTCCTTATGTGCAGGCCCGGCCTAGCTCCTTCAAATCCAGCGCCCACCCAGCCACATGCGCGACGACCAGCTCTCGTACGAGATGAGTTGGCCCACGAATATCGGGTGGAAGTAGGCGAAGCAGAGCGCCACCAGCACCACGTAGGCGCCGACCATCACCGTCCCGATCAGCTGCCGATCGGTTCGGTCCTTGCCCGAGACGATCCCGGTCGACGGCGTCATGATCGCGCCGAGCACGTAGACGACGGCGAGGATGAGGAACGGCAGCGCCGGCATGACGTAGAACGAGAACATCGTCCGGCCGTCCTTCACCGCGTAGTAGAACCACGGCAGGATCCCGCCGAGCACCGGCAGCAGGATCGCCCAGGCGCGCCAGTCGCGCCGCGCAATGCCGAACCAGATCAGCGCGGCGAGGGCCGGCAGGAACGACCACCACAGGATCGGCGTCCCGAGCAGGATGATCTCGCGGGCGCAGCTGGGCGCGCCGCAGTTGCCGTTGTTGTTCCAGTAGAAGGCGACTGGCCGGCCGAGCAGCAGCCACTGCCACGGCCAGGATTGGTAGATGTGCCGCTCGGTGAGCCCGCTGTGGAAGTGGAACGCCTCGACGTGGTAGTGCCACAGGTTGCGCAGCGCCCCGATGACCGGCGGCTCGCTGAGCCCGTTGGCCTCGCGGTAGTGCCGGAAATAGCCGGTGTTCGTGACGAACCAGCCGGTCCAGGTCGCCAGGTACGTCACCAGGACGACCCACACGGTCACGATGCCCCAGCCGATGTCGCCGAAGATGCCCGCCACGATCGGCTGCCGGATGCCCGCCGAGCGGCGTGCCTGCCAGCGCCAGACCAGGATCAGCACGCCGAAGAACGGCAGGAAGAACAGCGCGCTCCACTTCACCCCGCAGGCCATGCCGAACAGCACGCCGGCGACGAGCAGCCACCACGGCACGATCCGCGGGATCGAGGCGGTCTTGCTCGGGTCGTACCCGTCCTCCAGCGCCCGCAGCAGCCGGCGCCGGTAGTGATCGCGGTCGAGCACGATCGCGGCGAAGCTGGCCAGCACGAACAGGCCGATGAAGATGTCGAGCAGCGACGTGCGCGAGAGCACCAGCTGGAAGCCGTCGAGCGCCATGAGCAGCCCGGCCGTGCCGGCCAGCAGCACCGAGTGGAACAGCCGGTACGCCACCCGGACCAGGATGAGGATCATCAGGGTGCCGGCCACCGCGGTGGGGAAGCGCCAGCCCAGCTCGTGGTTGCCGAACAGCATCTCGCCGAGCGCGATCAGCCACTTGCCCAGCGGCGGGTGCACGACGTACGCGGGGCCGTTGGTCTTCTCGTCCCACTCGACGCCGTGCTGGATCATGTCCCACGCGTCGGTCGGGTAATACACCTCGTCGAAGATGTACCCCTTGGGCTGGCTGAGGTTCTGGAACCGGAGGATCGCCCCGATCACCACGACGACGAGGGTCACCGCCCAGGAGTGCGGATTGAGCCAGTTGTCGAGGGTGGCCAGGCGCCGGCGGACGACCTCGGGCACGCCGCGCGCGCCGGTCGGTTCCGCGGCCGCGGAAGGCTCCGGAGTGAGTTCTGTCTCAGCTGTCGCCGTGGTCACCCCGCGATCCTAGGGCCTACTCCTGGGAAGCGATGTATGTGATGCACTTCCGTCGTGACTGCGAAAGAGAACGGCTCCGGCCGCGTGGTGCTGGCCGGGGCGCCGCTGGGCAACGTCGGCGACGCGTCGGCCCGGCTGCGCGAAGTGCTGACCTCGGCGGACGTGGTGGCGGCCGAGGACACCCGCCGGCTGGCGCGGCTCGCGCGCGATCTCGGCGTCACGGTGACCGGCCGGGTGGTGTCCTATTTCGAGGGAAACGACGAGCGGCGTACGCCCGAGCTGATCGAGGCCCTGGAGCGGGGCGCGACGGTCGTGGTGGTCACCGACGGCGGTATGCCGAGCGTCTCCGATCCCGGCTACCGCCTGGTGCGGGCCGCGCTCGACGCCGGGTTCCCGGTCACCGCGGCGCCCGGCCCGAGCGCGGTGACCACCGCCCTGGCGCTGTCGGGGCTGCCCAGCGACCGGTTCGTCTTCGAGGGCTTCCTCCCGCGTACCGGATCGCATCGCCGCTCGCGCCTGCGCGAGCTCGCCGCCGAGCCCCGCACGCTGGTCTTCTTCGAGGCGCCGCACCGGATCGCGGGGGCGCTGGCCGACCTGGCGACGGCGTTCGGCGCGGACCGGGCGGCCGCGGTGTGCCGGGAGCTGACCAAGACCTACGAGGAGATCCGCCGGGGCACGCTCGCCGAGCTGGCGCAGTGGGCCGCGGAGGGCGCGCCGCGTGGCGAGATCACGCTGGTGGTGGCGGGCGCGCCGGCCGGTCCGCCGCCGCGTCCGAGCGACGAGGAGCTGCGCGAGGCGGTCGCCGAGCGGGAGGCCGCGGGGTCGTCGCGCCGTGACGCCATTCAGGCGGTGGCCGACGATTTCGGCCTCAAGAAGCGCGAGGTCTACGGCCTCGTGCACGGTTCTCGATAGGCGCCGGCCTCAATAGGCGCCGATCAAAAATCCGACCAGCAGGAGTACGGGTCCGGCCAGGCTGGCCAGCACCGCGCCGCGTCTCGCCCGCCGGCTCTCGAGGCGGCGCGCGCCGGTGACGCCGGCTATGGCGTAGCCGCAGAACAGCACCAGGATGAAGCCGAGCAGCCAGCGGATCTGCAGCAGCGGGCTGGTGTTGCCGAGGTAGGCCCGCGGGCTGTCCGGGCTGACCATCCGGGCCGGCGAGACCGTGCCGGGGACGCGGTGGCCGGGACCGACGCCGAGCAGCGTCACCTGGGCGATCGTGTACCGGCCGTCGGCGGCGGTGAACCGGCCGGCGCAGTGCTGGGTGACGCCGGAGCTGGTGCAGGCGCTCACGGTCGCGTACCCACGGTCGCCGTGCCCCATGGCCAGCCAGAACGGCTCGGCGCTGACCCAGGCGAAGAACGCGGCGAGCAGGCCCAGCGCGATCAGCGAGGCGGAGGCGGCGACCGGGGTCTTGGGGGCGGCCCGGCGGGGGGCGCGGCGGACGCCGGCGTGCGCGGGCCGGTCCTCCGGGAGCGGCTCGAGGGCCTGCTCGGCGTCGGGATGCCAGAACGGGGAGTTCTCGAGGCGCTCGAGCCGGGCGTCGGTCTCCGGGTCGCCGGTGGCGCGCGGCAGCGGCTCGGTGGGGCGGGAACGGCGCGTCTGCCGGACCGGGCCGCGCTCGATCGGCGCCGGCGACTCGATGGGAACCGTGGGGCGGTTGCGGGCGCTGGGCTCGGGCAGGACCATCACGTCCGGCTCGGGTGGTTGCTCCGGCGCCGGCTTTTCCGCGGTCTCCTGTTCCAGCTTCTCCGCTGTTTCCCCGTCCAGCTTTTCCGCTGTTTCTCCCGCCAGCACCTTCCGCTCGGAGGTGGTTTCGACCGCCCAGGACGGCTTGGCCGGCGCCGCGTCGGGCTGGTCGGCCGCAACCTCGGCGGGCAGGTCGGCCGTGACCGTGGTGGGCTCATCGGCCGCGACTGTGGTGGGCTGGTCGGCCGCGACTGTGGTGGGCTGGTCGGCCGCGACGGTCGCGGCGGTGCGGCGTGCCCGATGTCCGGCCGGTGGGCGCAGCGGGTCGTACCGATGGGCGTCCACCTGGTCGTGGTGGCGTTCCATCGGCGTGGTCTCGGCCAGTTGCTCGGTCGCGTCGCGGAGCCCGGCCGCGTGCGCCTCGGCCGCCTCGCCGGTGCGCGGCGGCCCGGCCGCCTCGGGCGGCAGCAGGGTTCCGGTGCCGCCCGGGACGTCCTCGGCCCGGTGCTGCGCGGCGCGCCGGCGCGGGTGCCGGGACCGCCCGGTGGGCGGATCGGTGGGGCCGCGATCGGTCTCGCCGCGCCACCACCCCGGGCCGGGGTCGGAGAACGACCACGGGTTGCCCTCGGTGGAGGGCTTCTCCCCAGGTTGCGGCGTCTCTCCGATCACGGCTCCATTGGACTACGCCGGTGACCGGCGAGCACGCACTAATGGGGCGTGTCGTCATAAATGAGCATCTCGCCGTGGGCAGAAGCAATCCGTTCGCGGGCCGCGCCCGCCGCTCATTACTCTTGAGAACCATGAGTCACGTTCTCGCCGCGGTTGCCTGGCCCTACGCCAACGGCCCGCGCCACATCGGTCATGTCTCCGGCTTCGGGGTGCCCTCCGACGTCTTCAGCCGGTACATGCGGATGTCCGGC
Organism: Paractinoplanes rhizophilus; assembly: GCF_042664765.1. Classification (NCBI taxonomy): domain Bacteria; kingdom Bacillati; phylum Actinomycetota; class Actinomycetes; order Micromonosporales; family Micromonosporaceae; genus Paractinoplanes; species Paractinoplanes rhizophilus. Next base: position 280,925 of record NZ_JBHTBJ010000004.1, read on the forward strand.
CACGACGTGCTCATGGTCTCGGGCACCGACGAGCACGGCACCCCGATCCAGGTGCAGGCGGACGCCGACGGCGTGACCCCGCGCGAGCTCGCGGATCGGTACAACCGGGTGATCGTCGAGGACCTGCACGGCCTCGGGCTGACCTACGACCTCTTCACGCGTACGACGACCCGCAACCACTACGCCGTGGTGCAGGAGCTGTTCACCGTCCTGTTCCGCAACGGGTACATCGTGCGGCGCACGACGCTGGGCGCGATCTCGCCGTCGACCGGGCGCACCCTGCCCGACCGGTACATCGAGGGCACCTGCCCGATCTGCGGCTACGAGAGCGCCCGCGGCGACCAGTGCGACAACTGCGGCAACCAGCTCGACCCCGAGCAGCTGATCAACCCGCGCTCCAAGATCAACGGGGAGACCCCGGAGTTCGTCGAGACCGAGCACTTCTTCCTCGACCTGCCGGCGTTCGCCCAGGCGATCGGCCACTGGCTCGACCAGCGGGAGAACTGGCGCCCCAACGTGCTCAAGTTCTCCCGCAACCTGCTCGACGACCTGCAGCCCCGGGCGATCACCCGGGACCTCGAGTGGGGCGTACCCATCCCCTTGGACGACTGGCGCGACCGCGCCGACAAGCGCATCTACGTCTGGTTCGACGCGGTGATCGGTTACCTGTCGGCCTCGATCGAGTGGGCCCGCCGCTCCGGCGACCCCGAGGCGTGGCGGCAGTGGTGGTCGGCCGACGGGCTGGGCAAGGACGCGCAGGCGTACTACTTCATGGGCAAGGACAACATCGTCTTCCACTCGGTGATCTGGCCGGCGCTGCTGCTGGGTTATTCGGGCGAGGGCGACAAGGGCGGCGAGCCGGGCGAGCTCGGCCGGCTCAACCTGCCCACCGAGGTGGTCTCCAGCGAGTACCTGACGATGGAGGGCAAGAAGTTCTCCTCGTCCCGCCGGGTGGTCATCTACGTACGCGATTTCCTGGAGCGCTACGACGCCGACGCCCTGCGATACTTCATCGCCGCGGCCGGTCCCGAGTCCACCGACACCGACTTCACCTGGGCCGAGTTCGTCCGCCGCAACAACGACGAGCTGGTCGCGGGCTGGGGCAACCTGGTCAACCGCTCGGTCTCGATGGCGGCGAAGAACTTCGGCGCGATTCCGGCGCCCGGCCCGCTGACCCCGGAGGACGAGGCCCTGCTCGCCGTCGGCAAGGCCGGGTTCGCCACGGTCGGCGAGCTGATCGGCAAGCACCGGCAGAAGGCGGCGATCGGCGAGGCGATGAAGGTGGTCGCCGAGGCCAACAAGTACCTCTCCGACCAGGCGCCGTGGAAGCTCAAGTCCGAGGCGGACAAGCCCCGCCAGGGCACCATCCTGCACGTGGCGCTGCAGGTGGTCAGCGACGCCAACACGCTGCTGACCCCGTTCCTGCCGCACTCCGCGCAGAAGGTGTTCGAGCTGCTCGGCGGCGCGGGCGTGCACGCGCCGATGCCGCGCATCGAGGAGGTCGACGACCTCGACGGCGGCCCGTCGTACCCGGTGCTGATGGGCGACTACGCGGTGGGCGCGAAGTGGGAGTCGGTTCCGCTGGTCCCCGGCACGCCGCTGGCCGCCCCGAAACCGGTCTTCCGCAAGCTGGACCCCTCCGTGGTCGACGAGGAGCTGGCCCGCCTCGAGGGCTGATCCCGACGCACTCGGCACCAACCTGAAGGGGCGCAATGCCCGCGGAGCGAAGCGGAGCCAGCTGACCATGCCTTCGACACCATCTCAGTCGCGCCGAGACAAGGATGCTCGCCGCCGCGGGGAGTTCCCCGCGGCGCCCGAGCCGTTGTCCGTGCCGGTCTTCGACAGCCACACCCACCTGGACCTGACGATCCAGGAGGCCGGGGTGCCCGGCGAGGGCGGCGGCGACCCGGTCGACGCGCTCATCGACGCCGCCGCGAAGGCCGGTATCGATCGGCTCGTGCAGGTCGGCGTGGACGTCCGGTCGTCGCGCTGGAGTGCCGATCTGGCGACCCGCCACGAGTCCGTTCTCGCGGCCGTCGCGATTCACCCGAACGAGGCGCCGGTCCTGCCGGCCGCCGGCCTCGACGCCGCGCTCCGCGAGATCGAGGCGCTGGCGGCCCAGCCTCGGGTGCGCGGCATCGGCGAGACCGGCCTCGACACGTTCCGGACCGGCGAGGACGGGCGGCAGGCGCAGGAGGAGAGCTTCCGGGCGCACATCGCGATCGCCAAGCGGTACGGCAAGGCCCTGATCATCCACGACCGGGACGCGCACCGGGACGTGCTGCGGGTGCTGGACGAGGAGGGCGCGCCCGACACGGTGGTGATGCACTGCTTCTCCGGCGACGCCGACTTCGCGGCCGAGTGCGTGCGACGTGGTTTCTACCTCAGCTTCGCCGGCACGGTTACCTTCGCCAGCGCCCGGGCCCTGCGTGCGGCGGCCGGGATCACCCCGGCCGGGCAGATCATGGTGGAGACCGACGCGCCGTACCTCACCCCGGTGCCGTACCGCGGGCGACCGAACGCCTCGTACCTGATACCGCTGACGGCGCGGTCCCTCGCCGAGACCCGCGGCGAGGACGTGGACACCCTGTGCGCCGCGATCTCGGCCAACGGCGAGCGCGTCTTCGGACCCTGGCGTTAGTCGTCCAGGACACGCGCGGCGACGCCGAGCGTCTCGCCGATGCGGTGCACCATGTCGGCGAACGTCCGGGGCGCCGCGTTCAGCGGGCCGCGCGACACGAACCGGACGGCCCACCCGGCGCCTTCCGCCACGTTGAAGATGCGGTGCACCACCCGGCTGCCGCGCGGGTCGGGCTCCACCGAGGTGACCCCGCGGTACCACCACTCGCCCTGCAGGGCCACCTCGCGGCGGTCCCGGTCGACCGTCACCGTCATCCGGCTGCCGTCCTTGACCACGTCGAAACTGTCGCCCTCGCCCGTCCCGGTCACCTCGCCGGTTTCGGTCACCTCGCCGCCGGCCGCCTCGCCGCCGACCGCCAGCGGCGAACGGCCCCCAGGTCGCACGTCCAGCAGCAGCTCGGCGACCCGATCCGGCGGCGCCTCCACCAGGGCGTGCAGTGCCAGCAACTCGGTCATTTCTGCTTTCTACCCCGTCGCGTCCAGCCCGGCGCGCCCGGCCGTAGGCTCTGACCTCATGGCTGACGCACTTCTCGGCCCGGCGGAGATCCGGGACCTCGCGGCGCGTCTCGGCGTGTCCCCGACCAAGAAGCTCGGCCAGAACTTCCTGCACGACCCCAACACGATCCGTCGCATCGTGGCCGCCGCGGGCCTGCGCCCCGAGGACGTCGCGCTCGAGGTCGGCCCCGGGCTCGGCTCGCTCACCCTCGGCCTGGTCACCGCCGTCCGCCACGTGCACGCGGTCGAGATCGACCCGAAGCTCGCCGCCGCGCTGCCGGCCACGGTCACGGCGGCGAATCTCACCGTGCACCCCGCCGACGCGATGCGGGTGACGGCCGCCGACTTCGACCCGCCGCCCACGATGCTGGTCGCGAATCTGCCGTACAACGTCGCCGTGCCCGTGGTGCTCCACCTGCTGGCCGGGCTCCCCACGCTCCGCGGGGGCTTGGTGATGGTGCAGAAAGAGGTGGCGGACCGGCTCACCGCCGGTCCCGGGTCCAAGGTGTACGGGGTGCCGTCGGTGAAACTGGCCTGGTACGCCGAGGCCCGCCCGGCCGGCAAGGTCCCGCCGGCCGTGTTCTGGCCGGTGCCCAACGTGGATTCCGGGCTGGTGGCGTTCACCCGCCGTACCCCACCACGGGATGACATCGACCGCGGTGCCGTCTTCGCGGTCGTCGACGCCGCCTTCGCCCAGCGCCGCAAGACCCTGCGCGCCGCCCTGGCCGGTTGGGCCGGTGGCGCCGCCGGCGCCGAGAAGGTGCTGGTGGCGGCCGGGATCAGCCCGCAGGCGCGGGGCGAGTCGCTGACCGTCGGGCAGTTCTCCGACATAGCCGCCGCGGCAAAACTGTCGGGCGTCGGCGGTAAGCTCAGCGCGTCCGGCAGACAGCCCGAGGAGGTGGACTCATGACGGCCGAACCCATCGGTGATGTCGTCTGGACCCCTGACCCCGTCAAGCAGCGACTTGCCGGCTACACCGTCGAGGACGTCTTCAAGCTTCCCGACGACGCCCCCCGCGTCGAACTCGTGGACGGAGTCTTGTTAGTGGTTCCCTCTCCGACCGGAGGACACCAACGGATCAATGTGAGACTGGTGGCATGGCTCGAGCGGAACCTGCCTGAAAGCTTCGAGTCGTTGCTCGCCGTGGGCGTGGCTGTCGATTACCGGAACACCCTCGAACCGGACGCCGTGATCCTGCGCAGCCCGGTCGACCTCGACCATCACTTCTACACGCCCGACCAGGTCGTCGTCGCGATCGAGATCGTCTCGCCGGGGACGAAACGCCGCGATCGGCTGGAAAAACCGCAGCTCTACGCCGAGACGGGAGTTCCGCACTACTGGCGTATCGAGCAGAATCCGGTGCACATCTTCGGCTACGACCTCGTCAAGGGTCGATATGAGCTCGTGGCGGATTCGGCGGACGAATTCGTGCTGAGCGCGCCGTTCGACCTCCGGCTGCCGATTCGGGAGATCACTCCGTGACGGAGGCGTGGGGGCCGGACGACGACGAGCCGCGCCGGCACAGCGGGCCGGTCCGGATACGCGTGCCAGCCAAGATCAATCTCCATCTCGGGGTGGGCCCGTTGCGCTCCGACGGGTACCACGAGCTGAACACCGTCTATCACGCGATCAGCCTCTTCGACGAGCTGACCGCGCGGCAGGGCGACACGCTCGCGCTGACCATGGAGGGCGAGGGCGCCGGGACGCTCGCGCTCGACGAGAGCAACCTGATCATCCGGGCCGCGCGGGCGCTCGCGGCGCGATGCCGGGTGCCGGCCCACGCGCGGCTGCACCTGCGCAAGTCGATCCCGCTCGCCGCCGGGCTGGCCGGGGGCAGCGCCGACGCGGCGGCCACGCTCATCGCCTGCGACCTGCTGTGGGGCACCGGCATGTCCCGCGACGAGCTCGCCGAGGTGGGTGCGTCGCTCGGGTCCGACGTGCCGTTCCTGCTGCACGGCGGCACCGCCCTGGGCACCGGCCACGGCGAGTCGGTCAGCCCGATCCTGGCCCGGCCCACCACCTGGCACTGGGTGGTCGCCCTCGCCGACGGCGGCCTCTCCACCCCCGAGGTGTACGCGAAGCTCGACGCCCTGCGGGAGAGCCCGTTCCCGCCCAAGGCGCTGGCCGGCGCCGACGAGCTGATGGGCGCCCTGCGCCAGCGCGACCCGGCCGTGCTCGGCGCCGCGCTCGGCAACGACCTGCAACCGGCCACCCTCGCCCTGCGCCCCGACCTCGCCGCCGTCCTCGACGCGGGCACCGAGGCGGGCGCCCTGGCCGCGCTGGTCTCCGGCTCCGGGCCGACCTGTGTCTTCCTGGCCGCCGACGCCGGCCACGCCGAACGCATGGCGGCGACCCTCAACGACGCCGGCGTCTGCCGCGACGCGCTGACCGCGCGGGGGCCGATGCCGGGCGCCCGCATGGTCTGATCGAGTGTGCGGCGCGGCGTGACTGCGCGGGCCTCATGCCGGACGCCGCAAGGTCCGATCGGCGGGTGCGGAGGCGGTGACCGCGCGGGGGCCGATGCCGGGCGCCCGCATGGTCTGAGCGCCCGGGTAGCCTTGGGGCATCGTGGCCAACATCATTAATCTCGACCGGGTCAGCAAGGGTTATGGCGCCGCCGGTCAGCTGCTCACCGACGTTTCTCTAGGGCTGGACGACGACGCCCGGGTCGGCATCGTCGGACTCAACGGGGCCGGAAAGTCCACCCTGCTGCGGATGCTCGCCAAGAGCGAGGAACCGGACTCCGGCCGGGTCACCCACCGCCGCGACCTGAAGGTTGCGTCGCTGCCCCAGACCCTCACGCTCGCCGCCGAAGCCACCGTGCGGGATGTCGTGCTCGGTACCGCCTGGCTGGAGCACGGCATGGGAGCCGAGCACGAGTGGGCGGGGGACGCGGGCGTGCGCGCGATCCTCGACGGGCTCGGGATGGGGCACCTGGGGCTCGACACGCCGGTGGGCCCGATGTCGGGTGGCGAGCGGCGGCGGGTGGCGCTGGCCGCGCTCCTGGTGCGCGACAACGACCTGCTGATCCTGGACGAGCCGACCAACCACCTCGACGTCGCGGGCGTCGACTGGCTGGCGCGCTACCTGCTGACCCGGCGCGGGGCGTTGTGCGTGGTCACGCATGACCGGTGGTTCCTCGACGCGGTGTGCACGGCGACCTGGGAGGTCGTCGACGAGAAGGTTTACGCGTACGAGGGCGGATATGCCGCCTGGACGCTGGCGCGGGCCGAGCGGCAGCGGGTCGCGGCGGCCATCGAGGCGCGGCGGCAGAATCTGCTGCGCAAGGAGATCGCGTGGCTGCGGCGCGGGCCGCCGGCGCGTACGTCCAAGCCGCAGTTCCGGATCGACGCGGCCAACGCGCTGATCGCCGACGTGCCGCCGGTGCGCGACACGGTGAGCCTGCAGCGGCTGGCGGTCACCCGGCTCGGCAAGCAGGTGTACGACCTCGAGGGCGTGACGCTCACGGCGGGCGCCAAACCGATCCTCGACGACCTCACCTGGCAGGTCGGGCCGGGCGACCGGATAGCGATCCTGGGCGCCAACGGGGCCGGCAAGACCACGCTGCTGCGGTTGCTCGCGGGCCTGTCCACCCCGGCCGGCGGGCGGCTGGTCACCGGGTCGACGGTGCGGGCGGCGTTCCTCTCCCAGGAGCTCAGGGAGCTGCCGGGGGAGCTGCGCCTGCTCGAGGCGGTCGAAGAGGTGGCCAAGCGGGTCCGGCTCGGCGACCGGGAGCTGTCGGCGGGGCAGCTCGCCGAGGTGTTCGGCTTCACCGACAAGCGCATCTGGACGCCGGTCGGCGACCTCTCGGGTGGCGAGCGGCGGCGGCTCCAGCTGCTGCGGCTGCTCGCGGCCGAGCCCAACGTGCTGCTGCTCGACGAGCCCACCAACGACCTGGACACCGACACCCTCGCGGCGCTGGAGGACCTGCTCGACTCCTGGCCGGGCACGATGATCGTGGCCTCGCACGACCGGTACCTGGTCGAGCGGGTCACCGACACGGCGTACGGGATGTTCGGCGACGGGCGCCTCGTGCACCTGCCGGGCGGGGTCGAGGAATACCTGGCCCGCGCGGCGACGCGCCTGACGCCAGGCGTACCGGAAACTCGTGCGCAGCAAGCGCAGAGCGCGACGGGCCTCTCCGCGGGTGAGGTGCGCCAAGCTCGCAAGGATCTGGCCCGGCTGGAACGGCAGCTCGGCAAGCTCGAGGAGCGGATCCTCAAGATCAACGAGTCGCTGGCCGAGCACGGGGCCGACTACCAGAAGATCATCGAGCTGGAGGCGCAGCTCAAGGCGGTCCAGGAGGAGCGGGGGCAGGTCGAGGAAGCCTGGCTCGAGCTGGCCGAGCGAGTGCCGGAAAGCTGAAGCGGGGGGTGTGCCTGCGCCGGTTCCGGGGATACGCGAGAATCGGCGTGGACAACACCTGACCTTGGAGACGGACACCATGGCGCACAACCCCGTCAATCACCACCTGCGGCCGCTGTACCGCGCTGTCGGTTTCCTCGCCGGCGCCTACCTGGTCCTCTTCGGGATCGTCGGACTGATCCAGACGTCCGGCGAGGACGCCACCGGCGCCAACGACAAGCTTGTCCTCGGGCAGGGCGCCAACCTGCTCCTGTCGATCATCATGCTGGTCGTCGGCGCGATCGTGGTCATCGCGACCGTCATCGGGCGCAACCTCGACACCGCCGCCGACAAATACCTCGGCTGGGCCCTGCTCGTCCTCGGCACCTACGGGCTGGCGTTCAGCCGCACCGACGCCAACGTCTTCGGGCAGGACATCCGTACGGTGATCGTCACCTACATCGTGGGCCTCGCGCTGATCACGGTCAGCCTGTACAGCAAGGTCGCGCCCGCCGCCGAGGCCGGCGCGCCCCGTCAGGTCCGCGAGGGGCGCACCGCCTGAGAGCCGCGCCGCTAGCGGGTCTTGCGCGTCAGCAGGGTCGGTTTCGGCTCGAGATGAGACAGGCCGTTCCACGCCAGGTTGACCAGGTGGGCGGCCACCATCTCCTTCTTCGGCTTGCGCGCCTCCCGCCACCACTGACCGACCAGCGCCACCATGCCCACCAGCGCCTGCGAATACAGCTCGGCGAACTTCGGATCCAGGCCCCGGCTCTTGAACTCGCCGCCCAGGATGTGCTCCACCTGGTGCGCCACGTCGTTCATCACGCTCGAGAAGGTTCCGGCCGGCGACAGCACCGGCGACTCGCGCACCAGCACCCGGAAGCCGTGCGGCTCGTCCTCGATGTAGTCCAGCAGCGCCAGCGCGGCCTGCTCCAGCAGCTCCCGCGGATGGCCGGCGGTGAGCGCGGCGGCGATGCGGTCGAGCAGGGCACGCACCTCGCGGTCCACCACGACCGCGTACAGGCCCTCCTTGCCGCCGAAGTGCTCGTACACCACCGGCTTGGACACCTTGGCCCGGGCCGCGACCTCCTCCACGCTGGTCGCGTCGAAACCGCGCTCGGCGAACAACTGCCGCCCGATCGCGATCAGCTGCTCCCGCCGCTGCGCGGCCGACATGCGCACCCTGGGGGTCGCCGCCGGCCGCTGCCGCCGCACGCGATGCTCCTCGCCGCTGCTCTCGCCAGTCTCGGTCACCTGGCCATCCTGCCAGTTGTGCCCTTTGTCCGACTCCCCCGTGGCGGCGGTCACGCCTTCGTCATCTTCGCGGACAGCCGCTCCATGTTCGGCCACTTCACCGCGGAAGCGGCGCCCATCTTCTCGAAAAGCCAGATCACCCGGGCCGAGATGTCGATCTGCCCGCGCAGCACACCGTGCCGGGCGCAGGTCGGGTCGGCGTGGTGCAGGTTGTGCCAGGACTCCCCGAACGAGACGATCGCGAGCGGCCAGAAGTTCGACGCCTTGTCCCCGTTGCGCACCTCGAACGGGCGCTCGCCGTACACGTGGCACACCGAATTGATCGACCACGTGATGTGGTGCAGCAGGCCGATCCGCACGATCCCGGCCCAGAAGAACGCAGTCACCGCGCCCTGCCAGGACCAGGTCACCAGGCCACCGATCAGCGCCGGGCCGAGCGTCGAGAAGATCACCAGCGCCGGGAAGAGCTTGTCGACCCGGTTGATGTCCTTGTCGGCGAGCAGATCCGGCGCGAAACGCTCCCGGTTGGACAGCTCACGGCTGAACATCCAGCCCATGTGGGCGAACCAGAGACCCTTGGTCAGCGCCCAGTAACCCGTGCCGTACCGCCACGGCGAGTGCGGGTCGCCCTCCTGGTCGCTGAACATGTGGTGCCGGCGGTGATCCGCCACCCACTGGATGATGTTCCCCTCGATCGCCAGCGAGCCCGCGAGCGCCAAGGTCACCCGGAGCCAGCGCTTCGCCTTGAACGAGCCGTGCGTGAAGTACCGGTGGAAGCCGACCGTGATGCCCAGCCCGGAGACCACGTAGAAGACGGCGCCGATGGCGACATCGGTCCACGACAGCCAGCCGCCCCAGGCAACCGGCACGGCCGCGAGCACCGCCAGGAACGGGACCACGACGAACGCGTACAGGGCGATGAGAACGCCGCGGGACTGCGGGCCCTCGGTCAGTGGCTTGGGCGCGGCCTTGGGCGCGGCCTCGACGGTGGAAGTCATGACACCTCGCTGAACTTGGGGACGGGCGCTGATGCGGGTTCGGGGGAGATCAATTACTTACGCCTACGTCACCGTAACTTACGCCACCGTAGCCGTAGGCGCACGTGGTCCGCGGGGTTGGAGCGAAATCTTCTTTGGCACATCTACGGCCTTACAACCGAGCGTAATCCCGTTCTAATGTAGGGACATGACTACAGAGATGGGGAGTGGCGATCTGATGAACGGGGATCCGCGGAGGGAGGAGGCACGGCGGTTGCGTGTCGACCCCGGGATGTCGTTGTCCGAGTTGATGAGGCACTTCGGGGTGGGTAGCGCCACGCTCACCGACTGGCTGCGGGGGATCGAGCCGCCCGAGTGGACGCGCCGGCCGAACGCCAAGGACCATCTACGGCGCAAGGCCGTCGAGCTGCGCCAGCAGGGATGGTCGGTGCCTGACCTGGCCGCGGAGATCGGCGTGGCCAAGTCGACGGCGTGGTCCTGGGTGCGGCACATTCCGCTCGACTCGGACGCCGAGCGTGCACGGCAGAAGCAAGAGCATGCCGCGCTCATGAATGCCCGCCGATGGGATGCGTTGCGCGCGGAGCGCGACCGGCGCGAGAGCGAGGAGCGGGCACGGGCGGTCACCGACCTGGGCGAGATCACCGAGCGCGACATCCTTCTCGGTGGGGCGCTGGTCTACATCTGCGAGGGCGCGAAGTCGAAGCCATGGCGGCGCCTCGATCGGCTGAAGTTCATCAACAACGATCTGCGCCTGCATCGCCTGTTCCTGCGGTTCCTCGCGGCGCATGGCCGGGCGGCCGACTCGTTGCGCTATCGCGTGCACATCCACGAGACGGCCGACGCGGAGGCGGCCGGCGACTGGTGGGCCGAGCGGCTGAGCGTGCCGCGCGATCAGTTCGAGCGGCCGACGATCAAGCGGCACAACCCGGCGACGAAAAGGATCAACGTGGGCGATGACTACCACGGCTGCCTCTGCATCACCGTGCCCCGATCGCGCGAGTTGTATTGGCGAGTGGAGGGCGTCATGGATGCTCTTGAATCACGGGGATAGTAGGTTCTGTGGGTCGGCGGCCACGCGCTAGTGTGGCGATCGAACCAATCGCCTGTGGTGTAATTGGCAACACGGCTGACTTTGACTCAGCTATTTCAGGTTCGAGTCCTGACAGGCGAGCTTTCCTGTGGTATAGGCCGGATCCGTTCGGCCCGCGGTTGAACTGACGCCGCGTCCCACTGCGATCAATGGAGTTCCGCGTGAGCCAGGCCCCTCGTCGTACCGTCGTTGTTCTTGCTGCCGGGGAGGGCAAGCGGATGAAATCCGCCACTCCCAAGGTGCTGCATCCGCTGCTGGGACGCACGCTGCTCGGGCACGTGCTGGCCGCGGCGGGGGCGGCCGCGGCGGAGCAGACGGTCGTGGTGGTGGGGCACAAGGCCGAGGCGGTGAGCGCGCACCTGGCCGAGGTGGCGCCCGCCGCGGTGCCGGTGTTGCAGGCCCAGCAGAACGGTACGGGTCATGCGGTGCGGATCGCGCTGGACGCGGTGCCGGACGCCTCGGGGACGCTGGTGGTGCTGAACGGCGACGTGCCGCTGCTGCGTGGTGAGACGGTGGCCGCGCTGATCGAGGCGCACGAGTCGGCCTCGCGGGCGGCGACGGTGCTGGCCGCGGTGGTGGACGACCCGGCGGGGCTGGGGCGGATCGTGCGGGATGCGGCCGGCGGCCTTTCGCGGATCGTGGAGGAGCGGGACGCTTCGGCCGAGGTGCGGGCGATTCGGGAGATCAACGCGGGGATCTACGCGTTCGATCTGGCGGCGTTGCGGGAGGCGCTGGGCAAGCTGTCCACGGACAACGACCAGGGCGAGGAATACCTGACGGACGTGTTCGGGCTGCTGGTCGAGGTGGGTAGCCCGGTGGGTGTGTTCGTGGCGGCCGACGCCGAGGAGACGCTGGGCGCGAACGATCGGGCGCAGCTGGCGGATCTGCGGTCGCGGCTGCGCGATCGGGTGAACACGGCGTGGATGCGGTCCGGTGTGTCGATCCTCGACCCCGCGACCACCTGGATCGATGTGACGGTGACGCTTGAGCCTGACTCGGTGGTCGATCAGAATTCGCAGCTGCGGGGGACCACCTCGGTGGCTTCGGGCGCGGTGATCGGGCCGGACACGACGTTGATCGACACCGTGGTTGGTGCGGGCGCGTCGGTTCTGCGTACGCACTCGATCGGGGCCGAGGTGGGCCCGGAGGCGACGGTGGGTCCGTTCTCGTTCCTGCGACCGGGTACGCGGATGGGCCGTAAGTCGAAGGTCGGGGGGTTCGTCGAGACGAAGAACGCCGAGTTGGGCGACGGCGCGAAGGTGCCGCACCTGTCGTACGTGGGCGACGCGTCGATCGGGGCGAAGGCGAACATCGGCGCGGGGACGATCTTCGCGAACTACGACGGGGTCAAGAAGAATCGGACGACGGTGGGCGAGGCGGCTTTCGTGGGGTCGGACACGGTGCTGATCGCCCCGGTGGAGGTCGGGCCGGGCGCGTACGTGGCCGCGGGCAGCGCGATCGGGTCGGATGTGCCGTCCGGGAGCCTCGGCGTGACGCGGGCGCAGCAGCGCAACGTGGAGGGCTGGACGGCGCGGCGCCGGCCGGGGACGGTGTCGGCGGAGGCCGCCGAGCGGGCCGCGGGCGAGGCCTCGGAGGCCGAGTAGGCGAAGGTCGCGGCGGCGCTGGCGAGGTCTCGGAGGCCGAGTGGGCGAAAGGTCACGGGTCGGGCCGCGTGAGGCATCCCACGCGTTTGGGCTCGGGGGCATGGCAAGTCGGTGGCCTCGGGGGATACTTCAGGTGACTACACCCCCTCGATCCAACGGGAGCAGCGAGCCGATGGGCAGCATCGTCGCGGAGAACCGTAAGAGCCTGATGCTTTTCTCCGGCCGGGGTTTCCCGGAGTTGGCGGAGGAGATCGGCCAGGTGCTGGGCGTGGCGCCGACGCCGTCGGACTCGTACGAGTTCGCGAACGGCGAGATCTTCGTCCGCTACAAGGATTCGGTACGTGGTTCGGATGCCTTCGTCGTGCAGTCGATGACGGAGGGGGTGAACCGGTGGGTCATGGAAACGCTGATCATGATCGACGCGTTGAAGCGTGGGTCGGCGAAGCGGATCACCGTGGTGCTGCCGTTCTACCCGTATGCGCGGCAGGACAAGAAGCACCGGGGGCGGGAGCCGATCTCGGCGCGCCTGGTGGCGGATCTGCTGAAGACGGCGGGGGCGAACCGGATCCTGACGGTCGACCTGCACACGGCCCAGATCCAGGGCTTCTTCGACGGTCCGGTGGACCACCTGTTCGCGATGGACATCCTGGCCGAGCACGTGGAAAAGAAGTTCGCGGGCCGGCCGTTGACGGTGGTGGCGCCCGATTCGGGCCGGGTGCGGGTGGCGGAACGTTGGACGGACCGGCTGGGGGGCTGTCCGCTCGCGTTCATCCACAAGACGCGTGACCCGTTGAAGCCCAACCAGGTGGTGGCGAACCGGGTGGTCGGCGAGGTGGAGGGCCGGGTGTGCCTGATCGTCGACGACATGATCGACACCGGCGGGACGATCGCGAAGGCCGCCGACATCCTCTTCGACCAGGGCGCGGCCGATGTGATCGTCGCGTCGACGCATGCGCTGCTGTCCGATCCGGCGACCGAGCGCCTGAAGAACAGCCGGATCTCGGAGCTGGTGGTGACCAACACGCTGCCGCTCCCACCCGAGAAGCGCCTGGACAAGATCACCGTGCTGTCGATCGCGCCGCTGCTGGCCCGGGCGATCCGCGAGGTCTTCGACGACGGTTCGGTGACGACTCTTTTCGGCGGGCTGAGCTGAGCTGACTGTTGAACACCCCGCTTAGGACGTGGCGTCGGGGGCAGGTAGGATAGTGCGGTTGCCACGGCGAGGGTGCCCCGCGGTCTGCTGAGGTTCGCAGCCGCTCGGAGGCACCGTGATCGACGCGGTGCTCCGGGCCTGTGCCCAGCGCGCCTTCCCTTGCCCGGCAGCGCCGACGAACGGCCGAGAGGCCGTGCGCCACTGCCGGACCCAGCAGCCCGCCGACTTACGACGCAGCCCGATCGAAGAGTTTCAGGAGTTTCCCCGTGTCCGAGGTAAAGATCAGCGCCGAGCCCCGCACCGAGTTCGGCAAGGGTGGTGCCCGCCGCACGCGCCGGGCCGGTTTGGTGCCCGCCGTGCTTTACGGCCACGGCGAGAAGCCGCAGCACATCGCGCTGCCGGCCCGAGAGTTCGCGGCTGCCATCCGGCACGGCGGGCTCAACCAGGTGTTCACGATCGACATCAACGGCGCGCCGGGCACCACGCTCGCGCTGCCCAAGGCGATCCAGCGCGACCCGATCAAGGAAACGTACGAGCACGTGGACCTGCTGATCGTGAAGCGGGGCGAGAAGGTCCAGGTCGACGTCCCGGTGACGCTGGTCGGCGAGGCCGCCCGCAACACGCTCGTGGTGAGCGAGTCGACGACGCTGTCGATCGTGGCCGAGGCCATGCACCTGCCGTCGGGCTTCGAGGTCTCGATCGAGGGCCTCGAGGCGGGGGCGCAGGTGACTGCCGGCGACGTGACGCTGCCGAGCGGCACCGAGCTGGCCGTCGAGCCCGACTTCGTGCTGGCGATCATCTCGCAGGCGCAGACCGCCGAGCAGCTCGAGGGTGGCGAGGCCGCCGAGACCGAGGCCGGCGCCGAGGAGACCGAGGCCGCGCCCGCGGAGTAACGCGCCCGCCGAGTAAGCGGAGCAACCAAGCCGGCAGTGATCAGGGAAAGCGCCCACGAGTGGGCGCTTTCCCTGACGTGTATGTGGAGGGCCTGTGAGCGACGAGTCGCCGTGGCTGGTGGTCGGCCTGGGCAACCCGGGCAAGGAGTACGCCCGCAACCGGCACAACGTGGGTTTCATGGTGGCCGACCTGCTGGCGTCCCGGGTGGGTGCGAAGTTCGGCCGGGCCAAGCGCGCGCAGGCCGAGATGGCCGAGGGCCGGCTCGGGTTCGGCGGCCCCAAACTCGTGCTGATGAAGCCGCTGACCTACATGAACCTCTCGGGTGCTCCGGTGGTCTCGCTGGCCCAGTTCTTCAAGGTGCCGGTTTCGCACGTGATCGCCGTGCATGATGAGCTTGACGTGCCGTTCGGGCAGGTGCGTGCCAAGCGGGGCGGCGGTGAAGGCGGCCACAACGGGTTGCGGTCGATGTCGAAGTCGCTGTCGAGCAAGGAGTACGCGCGGGTCCGGTTCGGGATCGGGCGTCCGCCGGGCCGGCAGGATCCGGCGGATTACGTGCTGTCCGATTTCTCCGGCGCGGAGCGTAAGGAGTTGGAGTTCCTCGTCGACCGGGCCGCGGACGTCGTGGAGGCGATCGTGCTCGAGGGCGTCGAGTGGGCGCAGAACAAATACCACGGCGGTTGATCTCGTGGGGCCGGAACAGCAAGATCCTTTGAGGGGTTTTGTCCGTCTTGTGATCCCGTGACGCTGGCCGCCGTCCGTGCGTTGGTCACACGTACGCACCGCTCGGTGCGACGGTGCCGGCGCGACGGGGGGAGGGTTTCGGGTGCAGCAGGACACGGCCGAGGGGTCTCTGACCGAGCCGACCATGCTCCTGCCGGAGATCCGTCCGGCCGTGGCCCCGGAGGGATACGGCCCGGCGAATCACCCGCCGGCCAACCACGGACCACGGCCGTCCCGGCCATCGGACCGCCGGCCGGGACGAAACGGCAAGCCCCCGGCCTTGGTGGTCCCGCCGCCCGGAGTGGGCACGCGGGAGAGGCCGGGCGCGGGGGAAAAGGCGGGTAGCCGGGAGCCGCGGGAATGGCCGGCCGGCCGGGAACGGCCGGGGACGCCGGAGAGGGCTCCGCGCCGGACCGATCCGGACGGCCCGCGACCTTGGCGACCGAAGCCGGACAACGCGCCGCCGCGGGCCGTGCGGGGCGCCCCGGACCGGGAACGGAACCACGCGGTCGACCGGCACTGGTCGAAGCGGGCGAACCGGTCGTCGGCCGTCCGCCCGGCGGCCCGCCCGTTCGTGCGGGCGCGAGGCCGGCACGCGGCGATGTCGCGGCGCCAGCAGTGGGAGCGCCGGTACGTGCGGGCGTTGGTGCTCTGCGACCTGCTGGCCGGCTCGGCGGCGGGCGCGGTGACGTTCGGGCTGCGCTTCGGCGACGAGGTGACCGCGTACAACCGCGGCTACATGGTGCTGACCGGCCTGCTGCCGGCGTTGCTGCTGGCGGTGCTGGCGGTCTCCCGGGCGTACGAGAGAAGGTTTTTGTTCGTCGGCACCGACGAGTACCAGCGGGTGCTCCGGGGTGGGGTCGGTCTGATCGCCGGTGCGGCGCTCGTCTCGTACGCGTTAAGCCTTGATCTTGCGAGGGGCTATGTCCTGGCCGCCCTGCCCACGGCGATCGTCACCTCGGTGGTTTTGCGGTTCGCCCTGCGCCGGCGGCTGCACGTGGCCCGGTCGCGGGGGCAGAGCCTGCGCCGAGTGATCCTGGTCGGGCACGAGCTGTCGGTGATCGGGATGGCTCGCCAGCTGCGCCGGGAGCGCTATCACGGCCTCGAGGTGGTGGGCGCGTGCCTGCCGCCCGGCCACGATGGCCGGGGACTGGGCGCGGTCGAGATCTTCGGCTCGTTCGACGACGTCGCGAGCGCCGTGGAGCACGCCGACGCCGACACCGTGGTGGTGCTGAGCTGCCCGGAGCTGGACGGCGCCCAGCTGCGCCGGCTGGCCTGGCGGCTGGAGCGCGACGAGGTCGACCTGATCGTGGCGAGCGCGCTGGTGGACGTGGCCGGGGCCCGCACCACGATCCGCCCGTTCGACGGGCTGCCGATGCTGCACGTCGAGCACCCGCGGCTGCACGGCGGATCGCGCCTGGTCAAGGACGTGTTCGACCGGCTCGGGGCGCTGGCGCTGCTGATCCTGCTCGGGCCGCTGCTGCTGACCGTCGCACTGTGTGTGCGGGCGACCTCGCGCGGGCCGGTACTCTTTCGTCAGGTACGGGTCGGGCGGGACGGCCGCCTGTTCCGCATCTTCAAGTTCCGGAGCATGTACGTCGACGCCGAGGCCCGGCTGGCCGAGCTGCGGCATCTCAACGAGCACGACGGTGTGCTCTTCAAAATCCGCGACGACCCGCGGGTCACCCGGGTGGGCCGGTGGTTGCGGCGCTTCTCGCTGGACGAGCTTCCGCAGCTGCTCAACGTGGTGCTCGGCCAGATGTCGCTGGTCGGCCCGAGACCGCCGCTGCCGGCGGAGGTGGCCGCGTACGCCGACGACGTGCGCCGCCGCCTGGCCGTGAAACCCGGCATGACCGGCCTTTGGCAGGTTTCCGGACGATCCGACCTGCCCTGGGAGGAAGCCGTCAGGCTGGACCTGCGCTATGTGGAGAACTGGTCGCTCAGCTTGGACTTGGTGATCCTTTTGCGGACGATGACGGCCGTGGTGCGCTCGTCGGGCGCCTACTGAACGGGCAACGGCGCCTGGAAACGGACAACAAGGAGCGACATGACCGAGACGTCGGCTCGCATGGTGGCCCAGCGGGAAGGCGCCGCCGGCACCCCGCCGGTGATCGACGCGGAGTTCGCGCGCTGGCTGGCCGAACGGGCCGGGCAGCTGCTGCTGCGGGTCCGCGACGAGATGGGGTACGAGGACGGCAAGGCCCTCAAGGCGGCCGGCGACAAGGCGGCGCACGACCTGCTGCGCGCCGAGCTCGCCCGCTGGCGCCCCGCCGACGCCGTGCTCTCCGAGGAGGACGACCACTCCCGGCTGGCCTGGCCGGACAGTGAGAGCGAGCCCGCGGCCCGGCCCGAGCGGCTCGGCGCCGGCCGCGTCTGGATCATCGACCCGCTGGACGGCACCCGCGAGTTCGCCGAGGAGGGCCGCACCGACTGGGCCGTGCACATCGCCCTGTGGGCCGCCGAGTCGGCCAGCCCGAGCCGGCTGGCGGCGGGCGCGGTCGCGATGCCGGCCCAGCACCGCACGATCGCCACCGACCACCCGCCGGCGTACCCGCCGATGCCGCTGGGCGACGCCGGCACCCCGATCCGGATCGCCGCCAGCCGCACCCGGCCGCCCGCGTTCGTCACCGCGCTGGCCGAGGAGATCGGCGCCGAGCTGGTCCCGATGGGATCGGCCGGCGTGAAGATCGCCGCGGTGATAAACGGCGAGGCCGACGCGTACGTGCACGCCGGCGGCCAGTACGAGTGGGACTCCGCCGCGCCGGTCGCTGTGGCCCTGGCCACGGGCCTGCACGCTAGCCGAATCGACGGATCTGCGCTGAAATACAACGGGGCCGACCCGAAGTTGCCGGATCTCGTGGTGTGCCGTAAGGATCTCGCTCCTCGGTTGCTTGCAGCGTTGCAGCGTCACCTCCCGTCAGAATGACGGTTCAAACAATGCGACACGGCCGTAAACCCCCGGAAAGGTCGGGAAACCGCATGAGCCAGACAGGGCACTACCGCGTCTCGCATCTCGACGCTCTCGAAGCCGAGAGCATCTACGTGATGCGCGAGGTCATGGCCGAGTTCGAGCGGCCGGTCCTGCTCTTCTCCGGCGGCAAGGACTCGATCGTCATGCTGCGCCTGGCCGAGAAGGCGTTCGCCCCGGCCCGCGTCCCGTTCCCGGTGATGCACGTCGACACCGGCCACAACTTCCCCGAGGTCCTCGACTTCCGTAACGAGCGTGTCGCCGCGCTCGGCCTCAACCTGGTGGTGGCCAGCGTGCAGGAGGCCATCGACACCGGCCTGGTGCGCGAGCTGCCCGACGGCACCCGCAACCGGATCCAGACCCCGGTGCTGCTCAACGCGGTGGAGAAGTACCGGTTCGACGCCCTGTTCGGCGGCGCGCGCCGGGACGAGGAGAAGGCGCGGGCCAAGGAGCGGATGTTCAGCTTCCGCGACGAGTTCGGCCAGTGGGATCCCAAGAATCAGCGGCCCGAGCTGTGGGCGCTGTACAACGGCCGGCACCACCCGGGCGAGTCGATCCGGGTCTTCCCGCTGTCCAACTGGACCGAGCTGGACGTGTGGCACTACATCGCCCGCGAGCAGATCCCGCTGCCGCCGATCTACTACGCGCACGACCGCGAGGTCGTCGAGCGCGGCGGCATGTTCTACGCGGTCAACGAGTTCATCCGGCTGCGCGACGGCGAGACCTCGGAGGTCCGCCGGGTGCGCTACCGGACCGTCGGCGACGCGTCGCAGACCGCGGCCGTGCTGTCCGAGGCCGACACCGTCGAAAAGGTGATCGACGAGGTGGCCGCCACCCGGATCACCGAGCGCGGCGCGACCCGCGGCGACGACAAGGTCAGCGAGGCAGCGATGGAAGACCGCAAGCGAGAGGGCTACTTCTAAATGAGCCAGGCAGTCCTGGAGACGTCCACGCGGATGGACCTCCTCCGCTTCGCCACCGCGGGCAGCGTCGACGACGGGAAGTCGACGCTGATCGGCCGCCTGCTCTTCGACACCAAGACGATCTTCGCGGATCAGCTCGAGGCGGTCGAGGCGGTCAGCGCGGCCCGCGGCGACGAGTACACCAACCTGGCACTGCTCACCGACGGCCTGCGCGCCGAGCGGGAGCAGGGCATCACGATCGACGTGGCCTACCGCTACTTCGCGACGCCCAAGCGCAAGTTCATCATCGCCGACACCCCGGGGCACATCCAGTACACCCGCAACATGGTCACCGGCGCCTCCACGGCCGACCTGGCGCTGATCCTGGTGGACGCGCGCAAGGGCCTGGTCGAGCAGTCCCGCCGGCACGCGTTCCTGACCAGCCTGCTGCGGGTGCCGCACCTGGTGCTCTGCATCAACAAGATGGACCTGGTCGACTGGGACAAGGCGGTCTACGACAAGATCGCCGACGAGTTCACCTCGTTCGCGGCGAAACTCGAGATCACCGACCTGACGATCATCCCGGTGTCGGCGCTCAACGGCGACAACATCGCCTCCCGGTCGGAGAACAGCCCCTGGTACGAAGGCCCGTCGCTGCTGCACCACCTCGAGCACGTGCACATCGCCTCCGACCGCAACCTGGTCGACGTGCGCTTCCCGGTGCAGTACGTGATCCGCCCGCAGTCCACCACGGTCACCGACTACCGCGGTTACGCCGGCCAGGTCGCCTCCGGCGTGCTCAAGCCCGGCGACGAGGTGATGGTGCTGCCGTCCGGGCTGCACAGCACCATCGCCGCGATCGACACCGCCGACGGGCCGGTCGCCGAGGCGTTCCCGCCCATGTCGGTCACCGTCCGGCTCACCGACGAGATCGACATCTCGCGCGGCGACATGATCTGCCGCCCGCACAACGCGCCCGCGGTCGCTCAGGACATCGAGGCCATGGTCTGCTGGATGGACGAGACCGCGCCGCTGCGCGTCGGCGGCAAATACGCGATCAAACACACCACGCGTACGGCCCGCACGGTGATCCGCGGGCTGCAGTACCGGCTCGACGTGAACACGCTGCACCGCGACGAGAACGCCGGCGAGCTGCAGCTCAACGAGATCGGCCGGATCCGGCTGCGCACCACCGTGCCGCTGCTCGCCGACGAGTACCGCCGCAACCGCACCACCGGCGGCTTCATCCTGATCGACGAGAGCACCAACCGCACGGTCGGCGCGGGGATGATCATCGAAGCGCAGTAGGCGCCATCAGCGTCGCCCAGACCACTTTTCCGGTCCGCGTGGGGAGCCATCCCCACGCGGACGTGGTCGCGGACACCAGCCGCATGCCCTGGCCCCGCTCGTCCAGCGGCCGGCTCCGCTGCGGGCGGGCCGGCTTGCGCAGCACCGGGGGCGCGGCGGAGCCGTCCGAGACGCACAGGTGGATGCTGCCGTCGCGCAGGCTCACCACCACGCCGATCGGCGTGCGCGCGTGCTCGATCGCGTTGGTCACCAGCTCCGAGATCACCAGCCGGCCCGGGAACAGCAGCTCCGGCAGCCCCCACGACAGGCAGGCGTCGCCCACCAGGTTGCGGGCCATGCTCGGCGATTCCGGCTCGGGCGGCAGGGTCATCGTCACCCGCTCGGTCAGCGGCAGCCGCCCGGCGATCGCCACCCGCGCCTGCCGCACCTTCGCGTACACCGGCAGGACGAGCCGCGCGCCCAGGCGCTGCATGCGGTCGGCGAGCGGCAGCGCCGGCGGGATGCACATGGCGAGCACCACGGCCGGCTCCCGCTCGCGGGCGACGCGCTGCGCGCTGATCCAGGTCGGCGCGCTCATGCTGTACGGGTCGTCGAGCCCGGAGAGGTCGACGATCAGCGCCTCGGGGTGCTCGGCGAGGCACTTCTGGAGCTTCGTGGTGACGGCCTGACACAGCGGACGATCCCAGACGCCGCGCACGGTCATCAGGGCCACCGCGGCGTCCACATCCCCCTCGATGAGGACATGTTCGTCCCCGGTGCGTGGATACGCTGTGCTCACGGACATGACGCCACGGTAACCGCGTTCCGGCCCGGGCCCGATGGCCGCTTAGCTCCTCCGGGTGTCGGCTCTAAGTCCTGCAACGTTGTAAAGTCCAGCCCGTGCCGCCAGGCCTCAAGGACGTCGCGGCCCGCGCCGGTGTGTCGATCAAGACGGTGTCCAACGTCGTCAACGGCTACGTTCACGTCGCGCCGGAGACCCGCGCCCGGGTCCAGGCCGCGATCGACGCGCTCGGCTACGTGCCCAACGCCGCCGCCCGCCGCCTGCGCGGCGGCCGCTCCGGCGTGATCGCGCTGGCCGTGCCCGACCTGCGCTCGGCCTACTTCGCCGAGCTCGCCGGGCACATCGTGCAGGCCGCCGCGCCGCGCGGCTGGACCGTGCTGATCGATCAGACCGACGGGCGCGCCGAGCGAGAGCACGACCTGGCCGCCGGGCTGCGCCGGCACGCCATCGACGGCCTCATCCTCAGCCCGGTCGAGATCGTGACCGGCGAAAGCCCGCCCGAGACGAGGCGGGCCGAGGGGCAGCGGCCCGGCGAGGCGGCGCGGCCCGGGGAGGCGGCGCGGCCCGGCGCGAGCGCGGTGGAGACCCGGGCGAGCGAGCTGGCCCGGCGGCACGGGGTGCCGGCCGTGCTGCTCGGTGAGCGCATCCGCGCCGGGACCGAGGACCACGTGGCCACCGACGGCGCCGCGGCCGCCCGGGATGCCGTGCGCCACCTGCTGCGGGTGGGACGGCGTCGGATCGCGGCGATCGGCGCGCCCGTGGGACCGGCCGCGGTGACGTGGCGGCAGCGGCTGGCCGGATATCGCTCCGCGCTCGCCGACGCCGGCCTCGGCCCGGTCGCCGACCCGCGCCTCGAGGTGCCGGTCACCGGCCAGCGCCGGGCCGACGGCGCCGCCGCCATGCAGTTGCTGCTCGCCCGGGCCGAGAGCGTGGACGCGATCTTCTGCTTCACCGACCTGCTTGCCCTCGGCGCCATCCGCACGCTGGTCGAGCACGGCATCGACGTGCCCGGCGACGTCGCGGTGATGGGTTTCGGCGGGATCGAGGAGGGTCGGTACAGCAACCCGGCGCTGAGCACGATCGACCCCGACACGCCGCGCATCGCCCAGCTCGCGGTCGACCTGCTCGCCGAGCGTCTGGGCGAGCGGCCGGCCACCGCCGCGCCGCCGCGCGAGATCTGCGTCGAGCACCGGATCATCGCGCGGGAGAGCACGGTCGGCCGACCCTAGGGTCTCCGACTTCGACACAGACCCTACGGCGTGTCCTCCTCGTGGTGGCGCTCGGTGGCGTCCTCGATGGCGTGGGTGATGGCCCCGGTCAGGTCGCCGGCGGGCACCGCGATGCTCTCGCCGTCGACCTCCTCGATCGGCCGGTGATCCGGTTCGGGCTCCGGGGCCGTGGCGCCCCCGGCGAAGCCGAACTCGTTGGGCTGATCCGTTTCCCGCGACTCGCTCGTCATGGATCCATGGTTACCCGCGAGGCGGTCGTTTCAAAGCCTCGTGGCACCCGGGCCCGCGGTCGCGATCCAGCAGGTGGGGGCCTTGAAACCCGCTTTCGCGTACGCCTGCTCGACCGCCGACGTCGTGGCGTCCGCCCGGTCGGCGTCGATCAGCGCCAGCACGCAGCCGCCGAAGCCGCCGCCGGTCATCCGGGCGCCGTACGCGCCGGCCGCGAGCGCCGCCTCGACCGCGACGTCGACCTGCGGCACCGTGATCTCGAAGTCGTCGCGCATCGACGCGTGCCCGGCGGTCAGCACCGAGCCGACCTCGCGGGTGCGGCCCTGCTCGAGCAGCGCCACCGTGTCGAGCACCCGCTGGTCCTCGGTGACGACGTGCCGCACCCGGCGGCGCATCACCTCGTCGTCGAGCCGGGCCAGCGCCTCGTCGAGCCCGTCGAACGGCACGTCGCGCAGCGCGGGCACGCCCAGGATGCGCGCCGCCTCCTCGCACGACTTGCGGCGGGCGCCGTACTCGCCGTCCACGTGCTGGTGCGGGGCGTTGCTGTTGATCACCAGGATGGCCAGGCCGGCGGCGGCCAGGTCGAACGGGATCTGCTTGACCTCGTACGACCGGCAGTCCAGGAACAGCGCCCGGCCCGCCTGGCAGCGGATCGACGCGGACTGGTCCATGATGCCGGTGGGCGCGCCGACGTAGACGTTCTCGGCGCGCTGGGCGAGGGCCGGCCGCTGCTCGAGCGGCACGTCCAGCCCGCCCAGGTCGATCAGCGCGGTCAGCACCGACGATTCGAGCGCCGCCGAGGACGACAGGCCGGAGCCGACCGGGACCTCGGAGTCGAGCGCGATGCGGGCGCCCGGAACCTCCAGGCCCGCCTCCCGCAGGGCCCAGACCACGCCGGCGACGTACGCCGCCCAGCCGGTCACCTCGCCGGGCGAGGTGGTCCCGAAGGAGACCGCGCCCGGCGCGAACGTGGAGCAGACGGTCCACTCGCCGGCCGGGGCCGGGCCGGCCGCGGCCACCGTGCGCTGCGGCAGGGCGAAGGGCAGCACGAAGCCCTCGTTGTAGTCGGTGTGCTCGCCGATCAGGTTGACCCGGCCGGGCGCGGCCCAGCGGCCGGCGGGCTCGGTGCCGAACTCGGCGCGGAAGTGGGCCTCGGCTCCCGACGCAGCGCTCATGCGACGTGCGCCCGGTAGAAGGTCCAGGCGTCGCCGATCATCGCCTGCAGCGTCGGTTTCTGCGGCACCCAGCCGAGCTCGGCCCGCGCCTTGGCCGACGACGCCACCAGGGTGGCCGGGTCGCCCTCGCGGCGCGGCCCGATCTCGGCCGGCAGCGCGGCGCCGGTGACCTCGCGGGCCACCTCGACGACCTGCTTGTTGGAGAAGCCGTGGCCGTTGCCCAGGTTGTAGATGCGGTGCTCGCCCGGGGTGGCCGCGCCCAGGGCCAGCAGGTGCGCCCGGGCCAGGTCTTCCACGTGGATGTAGTCGCGCACGCACGTGCCGTCGTCGGTCGGGTAGTCGTCGCCGAACAGCTGCAGCTTGTCCCGCTTGCCCGCCGCGACCTGCAGCGCGATCGGGATCAGGTGGGTCTCGGGGCTGTGCCGCTCGCCGATCTCGTGGCCGTCGCGGATGTACGCCCCGGCCACGTTGAAGTAGCGCAGCGAGACCGCGGCCAGCTTGTGGGCGTGCGCCTCCGAGGTGAGCGCGTGGTCGAAGGTCAGCTTGGTGGCGCCGTACGTGTTGGTCGGGGCCTTGGCCGCGGACTCGGTGATCGGCAGCTCGACCGGGTTGCCGTAGACGGCGGCCGTCGAGGAGAAGATGACCCGCGGAACCCGGGCGGCCCGGATCGCGTCGAGCAGCGCCAGCGACTTCACCACGTTGTCGTGCCAGTACAGCTCCGGCCTGACCATCGACTCGCCCGCCGCGATCAGGCCCGCGAAGTGCAGCACCGCGTCGAAACCGGCGCCCGGGGTGAGCACCTCGGCGGCGTCGCGGATGTCCTTCTCCACAAAGGTGGCATCCGGCGCGACGGCCGCGCGGACGCCCGTGCTGAGATTGTCGAGCACCACGACCTCGTGGCCGGCGTCGAGCAACAGGCGGCTGGTGACGCTGCCGACGTAGCCGGCGCCCCCGGTGACGAGCAGTTTCACTTCGGGCCTCTCCAGGTGGTTGCGGTTGGTTCAGTCTCCCGCGAAAACCGATCACAAGTCAACAATAATGAACATAGACTTTCACGTGACGGCGCCGCGACGCCGTCACGCGACGGGGGCCGGGGGCGTTGGCCATCCAGTGACCACGACTGACAGAATGGCGCTCATGTCCGACGTCGACCGCCGACCGCGCGTGCTCTCCGGCATCCAGCCGACCGCCGATTCGTTCCACCTCGGCAACTATCTGGGAGCGGTCCGCAACTGGGTGGCGATGCAGGACACCTTCGACGCGTTCTACTGCGTGGTCGACCTGCACGCGATCACGATGGGGCACGACCCGATCGCGCTGCGCAATCGCACCCGCATCTCGGCGGCCCAGCTGCTCGCCGTCGGGCTCGACCCCGAGCGCTGCACGCTGTTCGTCCAGTCGCACGTGCCCGAGCACGCCCAGCTGGCCTGGGTGCTCAGCTGCATCACCGGGTTCGGCGAGGCCGGCCGCATGGTGCAGTTCAAGGACAAGTCGGCCAAGGCGGCCGACACCACGACGGTGGGCCTGTTCACCTATCCGATCCTGCAGGCCGCCGACATCCTGCTCTACCAGGCCGACCAGGTGCCGGTGGGGGAAGACCAGCGGCAGCACCTCGAGCTGACCCGCGACCTCGCCCAGCGCTTCAACACCCGCTTCGGCCGCACGTTCACGGTCCCCTCGCCGTACATCGTGCGCGACACGGCCAAGATCACCGACCTCCAGGACCCGACGGCCAAGATGTCGAAGTCGGCGTCCTCGCCCAACGGCATCATCGAGCTGCTCGAGGATCCGTCCCGCTCGGTCAAGAAGATCAAGTCCGCGGTCACCGACACCGGTCGCGAGATCCTCTACGACGAGGAGAACAAGCCCGGCGTCAGCAATCTGCTGACCATGTACGCCGCGCTGACCAATCGGGCGATCGACGAGCTGCTCGAGGAATACGAGGGCAAGGGGTACGGCGACCTCAAGAAGGACCTCGCCGAGATCTTCGTCGAGTTCGTCAAGCCGATCCAGGAGCGCACCCGGGCGTATCTGGAGGATCCCGGATACCTCGACAAGATCCTCGCGATCGGCGCCGAGAAGGCCCGGGCGGTCTCGGCGGTGACGCTGGCAACGGCGTACCAGAACGTGGGTTTCCTCAGCCCGGCCCGCGAGGCCTGATCTAGGTGGCCGCGGACAGCACGCGGATCGGCGTCGCGATCGACATCCCGGAGCCCTGGGGCGCCCAGCTCACCCAGCGGCGCGCCGACGCCGGCGATCCGCAGGCCGCGTACACCCCGGCCCACGTCACGCTGCTCGGCCCCACCGAGATCGCCAGCGCCGCGCTGCCAGCCGTCGAGCGCCATCTGGAAAAGGTGGCGGCCGCCCAGCAGCCGTTCACCATCCACCTGCGCGGCACCGGCACGTTCCGGCCGGTGACCGAGGTGGTGTTCGTGACGCTCGCGGTCGGCATCAGCGAGTGCGAGCTGCTCGCCGAGGCGATCGCCGCGGCCGACGACATCGACCGCGACTCGCGCTTTCCTTACCACCCGCACGTCACGGTCGCCCAGGACGTCCCGCCCGACCAGCTCGACGCCGTCTTCGAAGACCTGGCGAGCTTCTCGGCAAAGTTCCACGTCACCTCGTTCACCCTGTTCTCACACGGCGGCGAGGGCCCCTGGCGCCCCCGCCGTGACTACCCCCTCGGCTCGTGAGGACTATTGGCGATCGCCCCGCCTCCTCATCGGCCTGAAAGGGGCGATTGCCCAGCGGAGCGAAGCGGAGCCAGCCAGTAGAGTGCGGCCGTGAACCCGATCGATCGCGCCTATGCGGCTGTCGAGGCGCGGATCCTGCGGGTGCGTCACAAGTCGCGGGTATTCGACCACTTCAGCCGGGCCCTGATCCGCTTCTGGGACGTCCAGGGCGGGCGCTTGGCCGCCGCGATCGCGTACTACGGGTTCTTCGCGATCTTCGCGTTGTTGCTGATCGGCTACTCGATCTTCGGCATCCTGCTGACCAACAACGTCGAGCTGCTCGACGTGGTCACCGAGTTCCTCGCCCAGAACCTGCCCTTCCTCGACATCCAGGCGATCCTCTCCAGCGGCCGGACCGTCGGCATCGTCGGCATCGTCGGCCTGACCTTCACCGGCATCGGCTGGGTCGAGTCGATCCGCTCGTCGCAGCGGCTGATCTGGCGCGTCCCCGAGCAGCCCGGTTACTTCGGCATCCGGCAGGCGCTCGACCTGCTCGTGCTGATCGGCATCCTGCTGCTGCTCGCCCTCTCCCAGCTCGCCGTCTACGGCCTGGAGAAGGTGACCGACTGGCTGGCCGACGGGTTCGTCCAGTCCAGCGTCAGCTGGCTGCTCACCGTCGCGGTCAACATGCTGCTCGCGGCGGCGCTGCTCGCGGCCGTGCCCCGGCTGCGGATGACGGTGCGGCGGATCGCCCCGCCGGTGTTGCAGGTCGGCATCGGCATCACCTTGCTGAACACGGTGGGCAAGTCCTTTGTCGGGCTGGTGCAGCGAAATCCGGCATATGGGCTGGTCGGCTCGGCCGTCGGCGTACTGGTCTATCTCTATGTCTTCAACCAGCTTCTGCTGTTCGGAGCGGCCTGGGCGGCGACCAGCCCGCACGGCCGGGTCGTCGACCTCTCAGCTGACGATAAAAATGCCCCGGTGGGGCAAAATACCTGGATTCGGCACAGCCGCCCGGAATGATGTGCCCGTGGGCACTCTCGTGACGCTTGACCTGCCGGCCGGCTCGCCGGTGGCCGACCTCCCCTGGGTCATCACGATCGGGTCGCTGGGCGACGACGACTGGGAGCCGATCGTCTGCGGGCCCTACGAGCGGGCCCACGCCCTCGCGCTCGCCCAGGCCGTGGTCGCCGACGAGGACCTGATGGCGGTGGTCGAGCCGCTGCTGCCCCGGCCGGACGCCGAGGCGATCCGCGACGAGATCGAGCTGGCCCGGGCGGCCGAGGAGGCGCCGGCCGGCGAGCCGGCCGCCGACGACGATTTCGAGACCCGGCGGGTACGGCCGGGGCGCGCGCCCACCGAGGCGGAGGTGCGCGCGGGCTGGGCCCGGATCGCCGCCCGACTGTCGGGGTAGGCGCCGGCGTCGGAGACCCGCCCTACGGCCGGTTGACCAGGGTGCGGATCCCGGCCAGATAGGTGTCGTGATCGGGCCGGCCGGTCAGCAGGCGCTGCAACGCATAGCCCGGCAGCAGCGAATAGAAGGCGGCGGTGGTGGCGTCCACATCCGCGTCCGCGGGCAGCTCGCGGCTCTCGACCGCGTGGACCACCAGCACCCGCATGCTGTCGCGCAAGGCCTCGTACCGCTCCTTGACGATGGCGCCGATCGCCGGGTCGAGCGTCGCCTCGGCCCACACCTGCAGCGCGACCGGCAGGAAACCGCCCGGCTCCAGCTGCCGCTCGACCTCTTCGAGGATCGCCGACATCGAGTCGGTCAGCGGCAGCCGGCGGGCGGCGACGTCCTCGATGTGCAGCTGGATGCCGCCGACGACGGTCGAGGCGATCGCGGCGATGATCTCGTTCTTGGACTTGAAGTAGCGGTAGACCGCGCCCACCGACAGGCCGGCCTCCTGGATCAGGTCCTGCATCGACGTGTTGTGCAGACCCTTGCTCAGGAAGCAGACGCGGGCGGCGGCCAGGATCTGCTCGCGGCGGGCGGTCAGGTATTCCTCGGAGACACGTGGCACGCGTCCCAGTGTAAAACGAACGCTCATTCTTGACGGGATCCCGTTGCCGGGCGCATGCTGGACGCAATAAAGAACGAGCATTCGTTTTAGGAGTTCAAGATGCGACGCAACGCTCTGTCCCTGGGCGTGCTCATCGCGATCGCGGTGGTCATCGGCCAGGCTCTGCTCATCCCGCTGTTCGCCGCGCCGGCCGCCAACCTGGCGCCGCACGGCCTGCCGATCGCCGTCGCGGGCCCGCCGCAGGTCGTCGCGCAGATCCAGGCGGCGCACCCGGGCGCCTTCGAGGTCACCGCGGTCGCCGACGCCGCCGCGGCCGATTCCAAGATCAAAGATCGTGACGTGTACGGGGCGATTCTGGTGACCGCCGCCGGACCCGAGGTGCACGTGGCCTCCGCGGCCAGCCCGGCCGTGGCCCAGCTGCTCACCCAGGCCGCTTCCGGCCTCGGCCGGCCGGCTCCGCCGACTGACAGTCCAGGCTTGGGTAGCGACATGGCTCCGTCGACTGGCAGCCCAGGCTTGGGCAGCAATGTCGTGCCGGTCCGCGACGTGGTCCCGGTCGACCCGGACGACCCGCGGGGAGCCGGGTTCGGCGCCGGATTCCTGCCGCTGGCCATCACCAGCCTGCTCGCCGGCGTGCTGGTCTTCCTGTTCGTGCCGCGCCGCGGCGCCCGGCTGACCGCGCTGGTCACCTTCGCCGCGCTGGCCGGCCTGGCGGGCGCCGGCGTGCTGGTCGGGTGGCTCGGCGTCCTGCCCGGCGACTACTTCGCGGTGGCCGGCGTGCTGGCCCTGTTCACGCTGGCGATCGCCGGCGCGATGACCGGCCTGGCCGCGGTGGTCGGGCGGCAGGGCCTGGCGCTCGGCGCGGTCGTGCTGTTCCTGGTCGGCAACGCGCTGTCCGGCATCGCCGCCGCGCCCGAGCTGTTGCCGCAGCCGTGGGGCGCGGTGGGGCAGTGGCTGCCGATCGGCGCCGGCGGAACGCTGCTGCGGTCCGTGGCCTACTTCGGCGGGAACGGCGGCGGCTTCGCGGCGACAGTGCTCGGCGCGTACGCAATCGGCGGTTTGCTCCTGGTCTTGATCGGCCGGCGCGGACTGGCGAAGAAGACCGAGGCGGCGCCGGCCGCGGCCGAACCGGAGCTGGCCGCCGCGCGCTGAGACGGTGGACGGGCCCTCGACCGAAGAATTGACGGGCGCGGGGGCCTCCGGGCCGCAAGATTAACGGCATGTTACGCCATTGACCGGGCAATTGTTGGTCAGATCGACCTAAACCGCCGTTCAAGGCGGTCTGCGATTGCGGCGTTATAACGGTGCGCCAACAGTCCGGACCAAACTCCCACCGCCGTTCTGGCCTGCGGCTACGCTCCCCAACTTGAAGACTCACCGACGGATGTCGGTGTGCGTTGGAAGGAGGGCGTCTTGCGCCCAGTACGTGGGAAGCGGATCCTTGCGATTCTCGCGGCAGGTGGGCTGACGCTCGCCGCCGCCGCTTGTGGTGACGCCCCGGACGAGACTCCCAGTGGCGGCAGCAGCGGTGCCGCCACCGCCGCGGCATACAAGGCCTGCATGGTCACCGACACCGGTGGCATCGACGACAAGTCGTTCAACGCTTCCGCCTGGGCCGGCCTGCAGGCCGCCAAGACGCAGGCCGCCAACATCGAGCCGAGCTACGTGGCGTCGACCGCCGAGGCCGACTACGAGCCCAACCTGCGCGGTTTCGTCACCAAGAAGTGCAACTTCATCCTCTCGGTCGGCGGCCTGATGGGCGACGCCACCAAGAAGGTCGCCAGCGAGAACACCGACTCGCAGTTCGCGATCGTCGACTCGGGCAGCACCGGGGCGAACGTCTACCCGATGCAGTTCGCCACCCAGCAGGCCGCGTTCCTCGCCGGTTACCTGGCCGCGGGCTACTCCAAGACCGGCACGGTGGCGACCTTCGGCGGCCTGAAGATCCCGCCGGTCACCGTCTTCATGGACGGCTTCGCCGACGGCGTGGCGCACTACAACCAGGTCAAGGGCAAGAGCGTCAAGCTGCTCGGCTGGGACAAGGCCAAGCAGGCCGGCTCCTTCACCGAGGACTTCGCCAGCCCGGCCAAGGGCAAGGCCCTGGCCAACACGTTCGTGGGCCAGCGCGCCGACGTGATCCTGCCGGTCGCCGGCGGCACCGGCCTCGGCGCGGCCGAGGTCGCCCAGGGCTCCGGCGGCAAGGTCTCGATCATCTGGGTCGACCAGGACGGCTGCAAGAGCGCGGCGCAGTACTGCTCGGTCTTCATGACCACGGTCGTCAAGAACATCACCGACGCCGTGGAGAAGGCGGCCGTCGCCGGCGCCTCCGGCCAGCCGCTCGCCGCCACCCCGGGCTACCTGGGCACGCTGGAGAACAACGGGGTCGAGCTGGCGCCGTTCAACCAGTTCGACAGCAAGATCGACGCGGGTCTCAAGTCCGAGGTCGAGGCGCTCAAGGCAGACGTCATCTCGGGCAAGGTCAAGGTCGAGTCGGCCAACGCGCCCAAGTGAACCGGTAGTAGGTAACATCCAGGCCGCCGCCCTGGTTGCGAGGTTTTCTCGCGGCCGGTGCGGCGGCTGTTCACATCGTGCTGAGCCACCAAGGGGAGATTCCGCTGAGACTCGAACTGCGCGGCATCACCAAGCGCTTCGGCGACCTGGTGGCCAACGACCACATCGACATCACGGTCGAGCCGGGCGAGGTGCATGCCCTGCTCGGCGAGAACGGCGCCGGCAAGTCGACGCTGATGAACCAGCTCTACGGCCTGCTGCAGCCGGACGAGGGCGAGATCCTGGTGGACGGCGAGGCCAAGGTCTTCCGCACCCCCCGGGACGCGATCGCGGCCGGCATCGGCATGGTCCACCAGCACTTCATGCTGGTCCCGGTCTTCACCGTGGCCGAGAACATCGCGCTCGGCGCCGAGGACGTGCGCGGCGGGCCGCTGGGCATCCTCGACCGGCGCCGCAACCGCCGGGACGTGCTGGCCACCTCCGAGAAGTACGGCCTGCCGGTCGACCCGGACGCCCTGGTGGAAAACCTGCCGGTCGGCGCGCAGCAGCGGGTCGAGATCGTCAAGGCGCTCACCCGCGACGTCGACCTGCTGATCCTCGACGAGCCGACCGCGGTGCTCACCCCGCAGGAGACCGACGAGCTGCTCACCGTCATGCGCTCGCTGGCCCAGACCGGCAAGTCCATCGTCTTCATCACCCACAAGCTGCGCGAGGTCAAGGCGATCGCCGACCGGATCACGGTGATCCGCCGCGGCCGGACGGTCGGCGTGGCCAGCCCCGACACCTCCGAGGACGAGCTGGCGGCGATGATGGTCGGCCGGGAGGTGAGCCTCGAGGTCAGCAAGTCCCCGGCCGAGCCCGGCCGCGAGGTGCTCAAGATCTCCGGTCTGATCGTCGACGACGACCGTGGCGTCCGCGCCGTCGACCGCGTCGACCTGACCGTCCGGGCCGGCGAGGTGCTCGGCATCGCCGGCGTGCAGGGCAACGGCCAGACCGAACTGGTCGAGGCGATCGTCGGCCTGCGCGGCATCCGGGCCGGGCGCCTGGAGCTTGACAACGAGAGCCTGGCCGACATGGGCACCAAGAAGATTCTGCGCTCCGGCGTCGGCTACATCCCCGAGGACCGCAGCCACGACGGCGTGGTCAAGGAGTTCTCGGTGGCCGAAAATCTCGTGCTCGACATGTACGACCGGCCGCCGTTCGGCAACGCGTTCAAGCTCAACCCCAAGGCGGTCAGCGAGAACGCCGGCGAGCGGGTCGAGCAGTTCGACATCCGTACGTCGTCGGCCGACCACGCCGTCAGCACGCTCTCCGGCGGCAACCAGCAGAAGGTCGTGGTGGCCCGGGAGATGTCCCGCCCGCTGCGCCTGATGATCGCGAGCCAGCCCACCCGCGGCGTGGACGTCGGCTCGGTCGAGTTCATCCACAACCAGATCATCCACGAGCGCGACAACGGTACCGCCGTGCTCGTGGTCTCCAGCGAGCTCGACGAGGTGGTCGGCCTCGCCGACCGGATCGCGGTGATGTACCGCGGCCGGATCCTGGCGACCGTCTCGCCCGACATGCCCCGCGAGGAGATCGGTCTGTTGATGGCCGGCATCACATCCGCCCCGGCCGAAGAAGAGGAAACCGAGTGACCACCGACGTTGACGCGGCGCCGCCCTCCTCGCCGCCGAAGAAGGAGAAGGAGGACTCGTTCCTCTCGCTCTTCCTCAAGAACCTCTGGTCGGCCAACACCGTCACCGTCACCGTCCTGTCGATCTTCCTGGCGCTGGTCATCGGCGCGGTGCTGATCGTCGTCTCCGACTCCGCGGTGCTGGCGAAGTTCTCGTACTTCACCTCCCGGCCCAGCGACGCGCTGACCGCG
Organism: Paractinoplanes rhizophilus; assembly: GCF_042664765.1. NCBI lineage: Bacteria > Bacillati > Actinomycetota > Actinomycetes > Micromonosporales > Micromonosporaceae > Paractinoplanes > Paractinoplanes rhizophilus. The sequence goes on from NZ_JBHTBJ010000004.1 coordinate 313,782, forward strand.
AGCTGGGATCTGGTGAGTCAGGCCTACGCCGACCTGTTCAAGGGCTCGATCTTCGACCCGGAGGCGTTCGCGGCCTGGATCGACGGCACCGGTACCTGGCAGGCTGCGCTCAACCCGATCTCGGAGACCTTGACGTACGCGACCCCGCTGGTCTTCACCGGCCTGTCGGTCGCGATCGCCTTCCGGGGCGGCCTGTTCAACATCGGCGGACAGGGCCAGGCGGTGATCGGCTGCGTCCTCGGCGGCGTGGCCGGCTTCGCGTTCGACCTGCCGCCCGGTCTGCACCTGATCGTGGCGCTGCTGTTCGGCCTGATCGGCGGCGCGCTCTGGGGCTTCCTGCCCGGCCTGCTCAAGGGCCGGACCGGCGCCCACGAGGTGATCACGACGATCATGCTCAACTACGTGGCGACGCTGTTCCTCGGCTGGCTGATCCTGCAGAAGGGCGTGCAGGACCCGGACCGCACCGACGCGATCAGCAAGGCCATCCGAAGCTCGGCCGAGCTGCCCGCGCTGCCCTCGCCGCTGCGGGTGCACCTGGGCATCGTGCTGGCGGTGCTGGTCACGGCGGGTGTCGCCTGGCTGATCAACCGGTCCTCGTTCGGCTTCGAGCTGCGCGCGGTGGGCGCGAACCCGCCGGCGGCCCGGACCGCGGGGATGAGCGTGGCCCGGACGTACACGCTGCTGATGGTCGTCGCCGGCGGCCTGGCCGGCCTCGGCGGCGCGGTGCAGGTGCTCGGCACGGCCGACAAGCTCACCGCCCAGGTGGCCGGCAACATCGGCTTCGACGGCCTGCTGGTCGCCTTGCTCGGCCGCAACAAGCCGTGGGGCACGCTGCTCGCCGCGATCCTGTACGGCGCGCTGCGGGCCGGCGGCAACCTCATGCAGGTGGACGTGGGCATCTCGCTCGAGCTGGTCACCGTCCTGCAGGCGCTCATCGTCATCTTCATCGCCGCGCCGGCCCTGGTAAAGACGATCTTCCACCTCCGCGCCGCCCGTGCCGCACGGCTCGGCGCCTCGCTGGCGAAGGGCTGGTGAGCCACGTGTCCACGGCCACGGTGGAAGACCTGACCACGGTCGACGCTCCCGAGCGTTTCTGGAACCGGGAGCGCCGGCTCGGCGTCGGCATCACGGTGATCGGCCTGATCGCGACGTTCGTGTTCGGCCCGCTCGCCGAGTCCAAGACCGCCCGGTTCACGCTCAGCGCCGACGCGAGCGGCGCCGCCCTGTCGATCAACGGGCAGCTCGGCACGATTCTCTTCGGCCTGGTCACCGTGGTGGTCGGCGTGATCATGCTGATCGGCAGGGCCCGCCGCTTCCAGACGCTGCTGCTCTGCCTCGGCATCCTGGCGTTCGTGCTGTCGTTCCTGTGCTGGCAGGTGGCCGGGAAGTTCCTGCCGCTGGTCGACACCCTGGACGGCAGCGTCGAGTACTCCCTGCCGCTCGTGCTCGGCGCGCTGGCCGGCGTGCTCGGCGAGCGCTCCGGCGTGGTGAACGTGGCGATCGAGGGCCAGTTCCTGATGGGCGCGTTCGGCGCGGCCCTGGTCGGCACGCTCGCCACCAGCGTCTGGGCCGGCCTGATCAGCGCCATGGTCGGCGGCGTCATCATCGCCGCCATGCTGGCCGTGCTGGCCATCAAGTTCCTGGTCGACCAGGTCGTGGTCGGCATCGTGCTCAACCTGTTCGCGCTCGGCGTCACCGGCTTCCTGTACGAACGGCTCATGCAGCCCAACGCGCTCAAGTACAACGAGCCGCCGACGTTGCCCGACTGGAAGGTCCCCGGCCTCGCCGAGATCCCGGTGATCGGGCCCGTGCTGTTCCACACCAACCTGCTGGTCTGGCTCGCCCTGGTGCTGGTCTTCGTCATCCACTTCGCGCTCAAGGGCACCCGGTGGGGCCTGCGCACGCGGGCGGTCGGCGAGCACCCCACGGCGGCCGACACGGTCGGCGTGCGGGTGCGCGGGCTGCGGTACCTGAACGTGTTGCTCGGCGGCGTCGTGGCCGGCTGTGGCGGGGCGTACTTCACGCTGGTGTCGACCGGCGCGTTCAACAAGAACATGACCGCGGGTGCCGGCTTCATCGCCCTCGCCGCGCTGATCTTCGGGCGGTGGACGCCGTTCGGGGCGCTCGGGGCGGCGCTGTTCTTCGGCTTCGCGCAGAAGCTGGCGTACTACCTGAGCGTGGCCGGCAGCCCGGTGCCCAACCAGTTCCTCAACATGCTGCCGTACATCGCGACGATCGTCGCCGTGGCCGGTCTCGTCGGCCGGGTGCGCGCGCCCGCGGCTGACGGGGTGCCGTACGTGAAGAGCTGATCCCGGTCGATGCGCGACAATTCGCAGATGGAGATCGACTGGGCTGGGCTGCGTGCCGCCGCCATCGAGGCGATGCGGCACGCGTACGCCCCCTACTCCGACTTCCCGGTCGGGGTGGCGGGACTGGTGGACGACGGCCGGGTGGTCGTCGGCTGCAACGTGGAGAACGCGTCCTACGGCGTCGGGCTCTGCGCCGAGTGCGGGCTGGTCAGCTCGCTGCACGCGACCGGCGGCGGCCGGCTGGTGGCGATCTCCTGCGTGGATGCCAACGGCGAGCCGCTGATGCCGTGCGGGCGCTGCCGTCAGCTGCTGTACGAGCACGGCGGCCCGGAGTGCCTGGTCGAGGCCGTGCCGGCGCCGCTGCGGGTGCACGACCTGCTGCCGTACGCGTTCGGCCCGGCCGACCTGGAGAAGGTCAACGGCACGGAGTTCCCGGACGTCCCCGAGTCGCTGGCCAAGTGGCGCGGCCGGGGCACGGTCTTCGTGCACCCCGACCTGTCCGGCGGCGAGACGGTCTGGACCGGGTATTGGGAACGGTCCGCGGGCAGCCCCTCGGAGGGCGACGCCGAGAAGGGCGTGCTCGAGGAGGGCCCGAACTTCCTCACGCCCGCGGAGGCGGTCGCCTGGGGCCAGGCCCGCACGCCGCGGATCGTGGTGGTGAATGCCGACGGCGCGCTGGCCTGGGCCGGCGACGGCGAACCGCCGGACGGGATCCCGGCCAAGTGGGAGGATCAGGCATGACCGACTTCGCCGCGGTGGACATCATCCGGGCCAAGCGGGACGGGCAGGTGTTGTCCGACGCGCAGATCGACTGGGTGGTCGACGCGTACACCCGAGGCGTGGTGGCCGATGAGCAGATGTCGGCCCTCGCGATGGCGATCCTGCTGCGCGGCATGACGCCCGCCGAGATCGCCCGCTGGACCGCCGCCATGATCGCTAGCGGCGAGCGGCTCGACCTCTCCTCGGTGACCCGCCCGACCGCCGACAAGCACTCCACCGGCGGCGTCGGCGACAAGATCACGTTGCCGCTCACCCCGCTCGTGGCCGCCTGCGGCGCGGCCGTGCCGCAGCTGTCCGGCCGCGGCCTCGGCCACACCGGCGGCACCCTGGACAAGCTCGAGTCCATCGCGGGCTGGCAGGCGACCATCTCCAACGAGGCGTTCAAGCGGCAGCTCGACGAGGTCGGCGCGGTGATCTGCGCGGCCGGCGAGGGGCTCGCGCCCGCCGACCGCAAGCTGTACGCCCTGCGCGACGTCACCGGCACCGTCGAGGCCATCCCGTTGATCGCCAGCTCGATCATGAGCAAGAAGATCGCCGAGGGCACCGGCGCGCTGGTCCTCGACGTCAAGGTCGGCTCGGGCGCCTTCATGAAGGACCTGGCCACCGCCCGCGAGCTGGCGAGCACCATGGTGCGGCTCGGCCAGGACAGCGGTGTGAACACGATCGCGCTGCTCACCGACATGAGCACCCCGCTCGGCCGGGCGGTCGGCAACGCGGTCGAGGTGGCCGAGTCGGTGGAGGTGCTGGCCGGCGGGGGACCGGCCGACGTGGTCGAGCTGACCCTGGCGCTGGCCCGCGAGATGCTGGCCGCGGCCGGTGTGGACGCCGATCCGGCCAAGGTGCTCGAGTCGGGGGCGGCCATGGACACGTGGCGGCGGATGATCCGGGCACAGGGCGGCGACCCGTCCGCGGCCCTGCCGGTGGCCCGGGAGAACGAGGTGGTCCGGGCCACCCGCGACGGCGTGGTGACGGCCGTCGACGCGTACGGGATAGGGGTTGCCGCCTGGCGCCTCGGCGCCGGACGGGCCCGCAAGGAGGATCCGGTCAGCTTCGGCGCCGGGGTCCTGCTCAAGGTCAAGCCGGGCGACCGGGTGACGGCCGGCGACGTGCTGTTCGAGCTGCGCACGGACGAGCCGGCCCGCATCCCCGCCGCGCGCGACGTGGCCACCGATGCGGTGATTGTCGGAGATGCGGCTCCCGCCCTTACCCCGCTGGTGCTCGACCGCATAGCCTGACGCACCATGACGAAGGCCGCACCCGACCCGCGCGCGGTTCGCGAGGCGAGTCTGGACGAGCTGGAGCGGCTCGGCCTCCCGACGCCGCCGCCGGGCTTCCCGCTGATCTGGGAGCCCGGCGACACGGTCGAGCTGCGGCCGACGCTCGACATCGAGGCGCGGTGCGCGGTGCTGCACGTGGTCGTGGCGCGGTGCTTCGGCATGCCCACCGAGATCGCCATGAGCTGGCTGCTCGGGTCGCACCTGGTCGACCTGGTCACCCCGCCCGAGTGGCAGTTCGTGATCGGCGCCAAGGGCGACCACCGGTCGTTCGTCCTGCACCACGACGCGGTGTTCGCGCTGTCCTGGCTGCTCGGGCTGAGCCGGCACCTCGACCCGACGGCGCCGCCCGAGGACCGGATGATGTCGCAGATGCCCGATCTCCCGGCGGGCGAGACGTTCGGCAGCTGGCGGTCCCGGTCGCTGATGTCACCCCGCGACCCGGTCGAGGCGGCCGTCCTGCTGGATCTCTACTACTGCCTGGACTGGGCCTTCCAGGAGGTCGAGCGGGTCGGTGGCCGGCTGCCGGGGGAGATCGACGCGAACGCGATCGGGCAGCGGCGGTGGGCCCTGGAGTGGGCGATCATCTTCCACGGCCCGTACCACGACAAGCCCCCCGAATGGGAAGAGGTCGACCTCTCGGTCTAAAGGCCTACCGCCTTTCGTAGGCGGTCAGGTGCACCGCCGCGGTCACGGTGACGTCCTCGGTGGGCGCGGTGGCGCCGTGCCGGGCGCTCGGTGTCATGCCGATCAGGGTGGCCGCCTCGGCGGCCGTGAGGCGCAGCGTACGGCTCAGCGTCTCCGATCCGTCCCGCCGGAAATGACCGGCCAGGCTCTCCCGGACCCGATGATCCTTGTCGGGATCGACGTGGATCATCCCGTGTCTCGTGACGAGCTCGGCCAGATGGCCGGGCGCCGGCGTGACCACGAGCAGGGTGCCGCCGGGTCGGAGGATGCGGTGGAACTCGGCGCCGTTGCGCGGGGCGAAGACGTTCAGGATCGTGTCGGCCGCCGCGTCCGCGATCGGCAGCGGCCGCCAGACGTCGGCCAGGATCGCCGCCGCCCGGGGGTGCGCGCGGGCCGCCCGCCGCAGAGCCGGCTTGGAAACGTCCAGCCCAAGGCCGGTCTCTGCCAACTTGTCCAGAGCACGCGCCAAGTAGAAGCCGGTGCCCACGCCGGCGTCGACCACGAAGCCGGCCGGGGTTCGCGCGGCGAGCGCGTCGGCGATGAAGTCGTAGTGGCCGGCGGCGAGAAACGACTCCCGGTCGGCGACCATCCCGGCGGTGTCGCCGACGTGCGGGAGGCGGCCGGCGCTGAGGTCCGCGTACCCCTGTCTGGCCATGTCGAAGCTGTGCCCGCGCGGGCAGCGCAGCGCCCGCTCCCGCCGGCTCAGCCCCTGCCCGCAAGTCGGGCAGCGCAGGTACGGCAATGCTCCGTCGATCATTAGTTCCCGACCTCTAGGCTCGGCTGATGGCGGCCATCACGCACTCCGACATCCTGAAGGCGCCCAAGGCGCTGCTGCACGACCACCTCGACGGCGGCCTGCGCCCGCAGACCGTCCTCGAGCTCGCCGACGCGGTGGGGCACCCGCTGCCGGCCGGCGACGCCGAGGCGTTGGGCGCATGGTTCGTCGCGGCGGCCGACTCCGGCTCGCTGGAACGCTACCTGGAGACCTTCGCCCACACCGTGGCGGTCATGCAGACCGAGGCGGGCCTGCACCGGGTGGCCCGGGAATGCGCGCTCGACCTGGCCGCCGACGGCGTCGTCTACGCCGAGGTCCGCTACGCGCCCGAGCAGCACCTGGAATCGGGCCTCTCGCTCGACGCGGTGGTCGACGCGGTCAACTCCGGCTTCGTGGACGGCTGCGCCGAGGCGGCCGCGCTGGGCCGGCCGATCCGGGTCGGGGTCCTGCTGACCGCCATGCGGCACGCCGCCCGCTCGCAGGAGATCGCCGAGCTGGCGGTGCGCTACCGGGACGCCGGGGTGGTCGGCTTCGACATCGCCGGCGCCGAGGCGGGCTTCCCGCCCACCCGCCACCTGGACGCGTTCGAGTACCTGCAGCGGGAGAACTTCCACTTCACCATCCACGCCGGCGAGGCGTTCGGCCTGCCCTCGATCTGGCAGGCCATCCAGTGGTGCGGCGCCGACCGGCTCGGCCACGGCGTCCGCCTGGTGGACGACATCACCGGATCGCCGGCTGCCGGCGACGCGGTGCTCGGCCGGCTGGCGGCATATGTTCGCGACAAGCGGATTCCGCTGGAATTGTGCCCTTCGTCGAATGTGCAGACCGGGGCCGCCGCCTCGATCGCCGAGCATCCGATCGGGCTGCTGCACGACCTCCGCTTCCGGGTCACCGTCAACACCGACAACCGGTTGATGAGCGGCACCTCGATGTCGCGCGAGATGACCCTGCTCAGCGAGGCTTTCGGGTGGGGCTGGAGCGAGCTGCAGTGGCTGACGATCAACGCCATGAAGTCCGCGTTCATCCCGTACGACGAGCGGCTCGCGATCATCACCGAGATCATCAAGCCGGCGTACGCCAAGCTGCTGGGTTGAATGCCGTCCGGCAAATAGCACCCCACCTATGGGCCGCGGTGCTACCGGTTCGGTGCGACCTCTCATCCGTTCGGTCAGAATGGTCCCTACAAACACTGCAAAATCCGGCATCTCACCTTGCTCTGCGGCTCGGACCGCGCCATCGTCTCTCCTGCCCCGATCCATTACGATCGGGCCCGATCGGCCGGCGAAACCCCCACGCTGAGTCGGTTGTCTGAGTGACAGTGAGAGACGCATCCAGATACAGGCAGTCATATCGAACCGGCGATGTCCCCGTTGGACAGGACAACATCGCATCACACAACCGGTCCGTGCCCGCCTGGTCTTTCTCTTTGACACTCGTCGTGATGGAATCTCGGGGGCCCGACGCGGGAGTCGGCCGTGTGCGGTGCCCGGCGACAGATGCCGGGCCCGAATCAGGAGGACGGTGACGTGAGCAAGCGCCCCAAGACGGCGACCGGCGTCATGTCGCGTCTCCGTCGGCCGGCCGATCGGCTGCGAGATCTGCCGATCTGGTCGAAGCTCGGCTTGATCATGCTGGTTCCCACCCTGGCGACGATCATCGTCGGCGTCAGCGGCCTGGTGGACCACATCGATACGGCCAGCAACGCGGAGCGCGCACGTAACCTGGCGGTTCTGTCCGAGGCCGCCGGTGGCCTCGTCGACCGCCTGCAGAACGAACGCGCCTACGGCGTCATGATCAAGACGTATGGCAACTCGCCGGTCGGCGACGCGGCGGTGAAGGCGTTCAACAACGAGCACGCCGCGGTCGACCAGGCCAAGGTGCCGTACTCGCAGCAGAAGGCCGCGCTGGACGACGTGCCGGCCAAGGTGGGCACGCTCCTGCTGCGCCTCGACCGCAACCTGGAGGAGCTGCCCTCCAAGCGGAGCCAGATCGCCAACAAGGCGCTGCCGGTCGAGGACGTCAAGGACACGTACACCATCCTCATCAACGACCTGCTCACCGTGCGTGACGTCTCGGCGCAGCTCTCCACCGACACCGAGCTCTCCGACCACCTGCGCACCGTGGCCGCCGTGGCCCGGGCCAAGGAGTACATCGCCGAGCAGCGCGACATCGGCCACCTCGTCCTCGGCGAGGGTGACTTCTCGGCGGCCCTGCGCCGCGACTTCCTGCTCACCGACACCGGCCTCAACCTGGCCAACGACACGGTGCACTCGATCGGCACCGACGCCGAGGTCCAGCTCTTCGACCGGATCCAGAGCGTGCCGGACGGCCGCGCCGCGACGAACTTCACCGTCCAGCTGAAAAACCTGCAGGGCAACAACACCCGCAACATCCCCTACGACGCCCAGTCGTGGGAAAAGGCGATGATCGGGTACAACAACCTGTACCGCCAGGTCGAGCAGAAGATGGACGCCGACGTGGTCGCCCAGGCCACCACCCTGCGCAACGACGTCAACCGGCGGGTCTTCATCGAGACCAGCGTGCTGCTCGCGATGCTGCTGCTGGCGATCCTGTTCGCCTGGCTCGTCGCCCGGTCGATGGCCCGCTCGCTGCGCGAGCTGCGACAGGGCGCCCTCTCGGTCGCCCAGTTCGGCCTGCCGCACGCGGTGTCCCGGCTGCGTGACCCCGCGCTCGCCACCTCGCTCACCCCGGCCCAGGTCGCCGACCAGATCGCCGAGCCGCTTCCGGTGCGCAGCCGGGACGAGTTCGGCCAGGTGACCGAGGCGTTCAACGCGGTTCACCTCGAGGCGGTGCGCACCGCGGCCGAGCAGGCCGCCCTGCGGGCCTCCGTCGCGACGATGTTCGTCAACCTCGCCCGCCGTTCGCAGATCCTGGTCGACCGGCTCATCGGTCACCTGGACCGGCTGGAGCGCGGCGAGGAAGACCCGGACCGCCTGGCCGAGCTCTTCCAGCTCGACCACCTGGCCACCCGGATGCGCCGTAACGACGAGAACCTCCTGGTTCTCGCGGGCGCCGACTCGACCCGCGTGCAGCGCGAGCCGGCCGCCCTGATCGACGTGCTCCGCGCCGCCCAGTCCGAGGTCGAGCACTACACCCGCATCGAGTTCGGCATGATCGACCGGGACATCGAGGTGGCGGCGCACGCCGTCAACGACATGGTGCACCTGGTCGCCGAGCTCTTCGACAACGCGACCGCGTTCTCCCCGCCCAACTCGACGGTCACCGTCGAGGCCCGGCGGCTGGGCGACGGCGCGCTGCTCTCGGTCGAGGACCGCGGCATCGGCATCAGCCGCGAGCAGCTGCGCGACCTCAACGACCGGCTCGCCAACCCGCCCATGGTGGACGTGGCCGTCTCCCGCATGATGGGCCTGGTCGTGGTCGCCCGGCTGGCGAACCGGCACGGCGTCAAGGTCGAGCTGCGCCCGGCCGACGCCGAGCGCGGCACGGTGGCCGACGTGAGCCTGCCGGTGCAGGTGCTGATCGCCGGCGCGATGGCCGGCCGCAGCGTCGGCGGCGGCTACGAAGGACTCCCGCCGGGCGGCCGTCCCGGCCTGCCCGAGCCGCTGGCCCTGGAGAGCGGACGCGGCGGCTACCCCGGTGGCCGGCCCTTCGATCCCAACCCGCCGATGACCAACGGCGGCATGCTGGGCACCGGCGGCCGGTCCGTTCCGGCCTGGTCCGACCTGACCGGCGCGCCCAGCAACGGCAACGGCAACGGCTTCGGTGGCGGATCCGGCATCGGCGGCGCCTTCTCGAACGGTGCCAACGGCAGCAACGGCAGCGGCTCGGCGAACGGCTTCTACGGGCCGCGCAGCAACGAGATGATCCCGCCGCTGCCGTCCGGCCCCGCGCCGTCCGGGCCCGCATCGTCCGGCCCGCAGGGCTTCGCCGGTCCGGACGGGCTGCCGCAGCGCCGCAACGGCGAGCAGTTCCGGCCCGGCACCGACACCGACAGCGGCTACGGCGCGACCATCCCGCGCCAGCTGCCGTCCAACCCCGAGAGCCAGACCCGTGGCGGGTTCGTCCCGCCGGTCTCGGCCCCGCCGGTGCCGCCGGTCTCCGCGCCGCCGGTTCCGTCCGGCCCGCCGTACGCCCGGCCCACCTCGGTGCCGCCGGCCAACGAGCAGCCGCCGGTCTCCGGGCCGCCGACCGCGACCCCGGCCGCGCCGCCGGCCTGGCCGCCGGTCGCTCCGGAACGCGACCAGAACGCGGCGCCGCACGTGCCCGAGAGCCTCGCGGCCGCGCTCGACATGACCGCCGAGATCCCGCGCTACCGCCCCGAGGGGCAGCGGCAGCCGCAGGTCGAGCGGCCGACCAACCCGCAGACCGCGCCGATCCCGTCGTCCGCGCCGCCGGCCCGTCCGGTCTCCGCGACGCCGGCCTCGGGCGGCGGCACGCAGGCGGACGCCCAGCGGGCGGCCGCGGCGGCCAAGGCGGCTCACGAGGCGGCGACGGCCCAGGCGGCCGAGGCACAGGCCACCGCGGCGGCGCAGATCGCCGCGGCCCAGGCCGCGGCCCGTCAGCGGGACAGCAACCAGGGTCAGTTCGCCGACGAGACCATGGAGCTGCCGATCTTCCGGGAGCTCGAGTCCGCCTGGTTCACCACCGCCCGCCCGGCCGACAAGCAGCCGGCCGGCGACGAAGCGGTGTCGACCCAGCGGATCCCGACCGGCGAGCCGACCCGTACGGTCGGCGTGCCACAGCAGGGCGGATCGCCCGAGTCGCGCGACCACGATCCCGCTCCGGTGGGCGTTGGCGCCGCGAGCGGCTACGGTTCTCCGAGTGGCAACGGAACCAACGGCGCGGTGTCCAACCCGTGGCACACCGCCGCCGACGAGGGCTGGCAGGCCGCCCGTGCGGCGGCAGAGCACTCGATCGATGCCACCACCACGGCCGGGCTGCCCAAGCGCACACCGATGGCGCAGCTCGTCCCCGGCGGTGTCGACCGTGGCGGAAGTTCCGTCCAGAAACGTACTCCCGAGGGTGTCCGCGGCCTGCTGTCCGCGTACCACCGGGGTGTGCAGCGCGGTCGCACCAAGGAACAATCGACCAACCCGGAGGAGACTCCGGGAGGGCAGCAGTCCTCGCAGGCTGGCAAGGAGCATGAGGCATGACATCTACGCAGGATCTCGGTTGGCTTCTGGCCAACTTCGCCGACCGCGTTCCCGGAGTCGCGCATGCGATCGCGGTCTCCGCCGACGGTCTGCTCCTGGCGGCCTCGCGGGACCTTCCGCGTGACCGTGCCGACCAGCTGGCGGCTATCGCCTCCGGCCTGGTCAGCCTGACCCAGGGCGCCGCTCGGTGCTTCGAGGGTGGCGCGGTGCTGCAGACGGTCGTCGAAATGGACAACGGGTTCCTCTTCCTGATGTCCATCTCCGACGGCTCGTCGTTCGCGGTGCTCGCGGCGCGCAGCTGCGACGTCGGACAGGTGGGCTACGAGATGGCCCTTCTCGTCGACCGCGTCGGCGAGGCCTTGACTCCCGCGCCGCGGTCCGCGGCCGGCGTTCTTGGCTGAACGGGCAGTGAGCCGGTTCTCTCGGCTGCTGTTCAAAAACTTGACAACAAGAGACACTTCTAGGGTTCGAGGAAGGGGTGAGCGGTGACGATGCCCGAGCGCGATGAGCCGACCGGCGCGCTGGTCAGGCCGTACGCCGTGACCCGCGGTCGGACCCGGCCGAAGCTTGAGATAGCGCTGGAAGCGCTGGTCGAGACAACCGTGCGCGGCCGATCAGGCATGATCCGCGGCGGGCAGGGTGGAAGCGAGCATCAGTACATCGCGGCTATGTGCGACGGCGGCCGTGTGCAGTCGCTCGCCGAAATCGCCGCACGCATGCAACTGCCGCTCGGTGTGGCTCGAGTGATCGTCGCCGACATGGCCTCTGACGGCCTTGTCGCGGTGTACGAGCCCACCTCGCTGGAAGACGAGACCGACGCGGTAGGCACGGAACTGCTGGAAAGGGTGCTGAGTGGACTTCGCAGGCTCTGACATGTCGCACCGTCCCGCTGCTGGGGGGCGCGTTACATCGGCGAAGATTGTCATCGCCGGTGGATTCGGCGTCGGTAAGACGACGCTGGTCGGGTCGGTCTCGGAGATCACCCCGCTGACCACCGAGGCCATCATGGCCTCGGCCGGTGTGGGTGTCGACGACAACCGGCAGGTGCCGGGCAAGATGACGACCACCGTCGCCATGGACTTCGGCCGTATCAGCATCGACCGTGACCTGATCCTCTACCTGTTCGGCACCCCCGGCCAGACGCGGTTCTGGTTCATGTGGGACGAGCTGGTGCGGGGCGCGATCGGTGCCGTGGTCATGGTGGACACCCGCCGTCTCGCCGACTGCTTCGCCGCCATCGACTTCTTCGAACATCGTCGCCTGCCGTACCTGGTGGCGATCAACTGCTTCGACGGGATGCAGTACCACAACGCGCAGGACGTCCGGGACGCGCTGGCGATCTCGAGCGACGTGCCCGTGGTGAGCTGCGACGCCCGTAACCGTGAGTCGACGAAGAACGTCCTCATCTCGCTTGTCGAGTATGTGCTGACGATGCGTCGCTCGCGCGCGGTCGCGCCTGCGTGATGGGGTGATTCCGGGTCCGCGAAAGTGCGGACCGGGGATCATTCCGGCCATGCCGGCGCGGTGGTCGCGGTGAGCGTCTCGGCTACTCACGGTGACTGGTCGCGGACTTGGTGAAACCCCGCTCCGACGGTCGGAGCGGGGTTTCTGCCTGTCCGGGCTCCTCTACGGACGGTCATCGGTCGTGTGCAGGTCACGAATGGAGCAACGCGCGCAGCCCGTCGAGATCGTCCACAACGAGCTCCGGACGATAGGGATCCGGGTCGCTGCGGTAGGCCGCGGCCTCAGGACAGCCGGCGTTGGTGACCAGGATCGGGCGCATGCCGGCGCGGCGGGCGCCGTCGTGTTCGCGGCTGCCGCCGTCGCCCACGTACCAGCAGTCCCCGGCGGACACCCCGAGACGGGCGCTCACGGCCGCGTAGAGGCGTAAATCGGGCTTGCGGTACCCCTCGTGCCAGGAGAACACGGCAGCGTCTATCCGGGGCGCGTAGGGCGTCGACGGCCAGGACTCGTACAGCTCGCTCGAGCAGTCGCTCACCAGGCCCAGCCGGAAGCCGTCGGCGCGCAGCCGGTCGAGCAGCGCCAGCCCGCCGGGGCGGGGCGGGCGGACCTGCTCGGCGCCGGCCAGCTGGGCGGCGACCGCGGCGTCCGGCGGCGGGTCTCGGCGTACGGGTCGGTCAGGGTCCCGAAGAAGCCGAAGACGATCGCTCGCACCCGACCATGATGCCGGTCGCGCGCGCGATGATGGGCGCATGACGAAGCTCACGGGACGACAGATCGCCGACGCGGGGCTGACCGGCTGGGTGCCGCTCGCCAACGCCCTGCACACCCGCGTCCGCAGCGGCGACTTCGCGACCGGGCTGGCCCTGGTCAACGCCATCGGCGCGGCGGCCGAGGAGGCGAATCACCACCCGGACATCGACCTGCGCTACCCGCACGTGAACATCCGGCTGTTCAGCCACGACGAGGGCGGGATCACCGCGCGCGACGTCGAGCTGGCCCGCATCATCTCGGCGCTGGTCGCCGACTCGGGCCTGTCCCAGACGACGCATGGGGTCAGCGAGATGGAGCTGGCCCTGGACACGCCGAACCTCAAGGCGCTGCTCCCGTTCTGGGCCGCCGTGCTGGCGATCGGGCCCGCGCACAGCCTCGAGCTCGGCGACGACCTGCGCGACGGGGCGGGCACGCTGCCGCTGATCTGGTTCCAGGAGTCGGGCAGCGAGGAGCCGAGGCAGCGCTGGCACCCCGACATCTGGGTCGATCCGGCCGAGGTGCAGCCCCGCATCGACGCGGCGGTGGCCGCCGGCGGCACGCTGGTCAGCGACGCCGAGGCCCCGAGCTACTGGGTGCTCGCCGACCCGGAGGGCAACAAGGTCTGCCTGTGCACCTGGCAGCAGCGAGGCGCCTGACCGGCTCGCGCCCGCGGCCGCCGTGGGTGATCCGCGTCGCGCAGTTGTCAGCTTGCGTCGTGCGGGTGCGGCCTGCGTCGGGCGTGCGGGCCCGCGTCGCGCGGTGGCCGCTCACGCGAAAGCGGCCGCGACGGGACGTCGCGGCCGCTTCTGTGGTCAGCGGGAGTAGTTGGCGCTGTTGTCGCGGAACTCGTCGGCGCCCTCGCGGTCGCGGGTGAAATCCCATCCGCCGGCCGACTCGCGGCCGGGGCGGCCGCCCATGGCGAAACCGCCGATCTCCTGGCCCCGGCGCCAGCCGCGGAAGTAGCCGGTCGTGTGCGCCGCGATGCTCGCCGCGTCGCGGACGATGCGCAGCGGGCGCTCGTCGCGCAACGGGGAGCCCGGCACCAGGTTGGCCTGCGGGACCCGCTTGGGCAGGCCCGCCGCGGTCTCGGCCGCGATCTCGGGGGTCGCCGCCCGCTCGGCGGCACGCCAGCCGCTGTCGTTGGGGTTGGCCCAGTTCAGGTCGGCCGGGGTGTCGGTGTGGCCGGTGAACCAGGCCGACCGGGCCGCCGCGAAGATCAGCAGGTCGGTGTCGTTGCTGTCGGCCGGGACCGGCGGCGTGCTGCTGCGGTCGAGCGCCGTGAGCTTGGTGCTCGTCGTGCTGACCACGCTGCTGGCGCGGCGGCCGTTGCGGGCGGCCTCGCCCTCGACCAGGCGCAGCGACGGCGGCTCGTTGATGGCGGGCAGGTCGGCGACCGTCGTGTCGAGGCTGTTGCCGATCCGCGGCTCGACCAGGCGCAGGGCCGGCGGCTCCTTGGGCATGTCCTGCCACGGCGGCTTGACCCGGCCCGGGTCGGACGGGGGCCCGCTCGCCGACACGGCGGGCGTCGACACCTCGTCGCCGCTCGGGTTGATCAGCGGCCAGTTGGCGCGGGAGCCGGGCTCGGCCGGCTCGGACCGCTGGGCCGGCATCGGCAGCGACGAGTAATCGGTGGCGCTGCCGGGCGCGGGGCTCGACGGCGCGCGGCTGGGCCGCGGCGGGATGACCGTGCGCTGCCGCTCGGCGCGGGCGCTGTTGATCGCCGCGTTGGTGAGCGTCGCCCGGAACGGCTGCCCGCTGTCGGCCGGAGAGACCGACGCGGACGGCATCGACGACGACAGCGACGGGGACGACAACGAGGGCAGCGACGGGGACGACATCGAGGGCAGCGACGAGGACGGCATCGACGCGGCCGGCGACTCCGCGGCCGGGCGGCCGGCCGGCCGGGACGCCGGGGCGATCGGGGTGCGCGCGGCGGCTCGCGAGCCCGGCGTGATCGGCGTCATGCCGGGCGGGGGCGGCGGCACCGAGACCGGCCGGTTGCCGGGCACGGGCGCGCGGTTGGGGAACGCGGCCGCGGCGGCCGGC